>NZ_CP024866.1:626326-717642 GCF_004136015.1 Pseudomonas sp. ACM7
CGCGCCAGTCGATGTCGATAACCCTACCTTCGGTGCCGTCGATGGAGATCCAGTCATCCAGTTGATAGGGTTTGGTGGTGTTGAGGACGATCCCGGAGAACACGTCGCTGAGGGTACTCTGCAAGGCCAGGCCGACGATGATTGCCAACGCACCGGACGTCGCCAACACACCCTTGACCGGCAGATCGAGTACGTACGCCAGTGCCGCGATGATCGCAATCAGGAAAATCACCGCGCCGAGCAGATCCTGGAGCAAGCGCCCGGTGTGCCCGACCCGTTGCATCATCACCGCGCCGATCAGCACCGTCAGGGTGCGTGCACCGAACAGCCACCAGCCGATCTGCAAACCGGTGGCCGCCAGGTGCAGCGGGACGTTGTCGACCCAGGGCGCCGTTTCCATGGGGTTCATGCCTTCGTTGAACAGCAGGACACTGAACAACGAAAAAATCACCAGCCGCACGACCAGTTTCCATTGGCTGCCATTGGCACTGAGCAAGCGCCACAGCCCAAGATCGATAAGGATCAAAGCCATCGCGCAGAGCAACGGGTGATCGGTAAGCAGTGACAGCATCAAGCAACTCCAGCAAGGACCAATGACGCAAACATCGCACGGATTGTAGGAGCTGGCGAAGCCTGCGATCTTTTGGCGATCCAAGAAGATCAAAAGATCGCAGCCTTCGGCAGCTCCTACAAGGGGCGATGTGCGCCGGGGTTACTTGCTGTTAGTCAGCGCGTTGTAGCTGGTAAACAGGTTGCGGTAGTCCGGGATGTGGTTGGAGAACAAGGTGCCCAAGCCTTCCACGTCGTTGCGCCAGTCGCGATGCAGCTCACAGGCCAGGCCGAACCAAGTCATCAACTGTGCGCCGGAGGCCGACATGCGGTCCCAGGCCGATTGACGGGTCAGTTCGTTGAAGGTGCCTGAAGCGTCAGTCACCACGAACACCTCGAAGCCTTCAGCCAGTGCCGACAGCGCCGGGAACGCCACGCACACTTCGGTCACCACGCCGGCGATGATCAGTTGTTTCTTGCCGGTGGCCTTGATCGCCTTGACGAAGTCTTCGTTGTCCCAGGCATTGATCTGGCCAGGACGGGCGATGTACGGCGCGTCCGGGAACAGCGCCTTGAGTTCAGGGACCAGCGGGCCGTTGGGGCCGGTTTCGAAACTGGTGGTGAGAATGGTCGGCAGCTTGAAGTACTTGGCCAGGTCAGCCAGGGCCAACACGTTGTTCTTGAAACGGTCCGGCTCGATGTCGCGCACCAGAGAAAGCAGACCCGCCTGGTGATCGACCAACAGAACGGCGGCGTTATCCTTGTCGAGACGTTTGTAAGAAGTAGTCATGGGAGTAATCCTCGCTTTTTATCGATGCCGAACGGGCCGGCGTGAGAGAAACCTGAAAGTTCGTTAAAACGCGGCCAAGCAAGGGTAGTCGCCCACGCCCGGCACGCCACAGCGTTACAACAATGAGTTCAACCGCTTATCCGACCGAACCGGCCTGACTGGAAGTCAGCGAAGGCCTGATGGATTTCCTGCTCGCTGTTCATCACGAACGGGCCGTGGCCGACGATGGGTTCGTCGATCGGTTCGCCACTGAGCAGCAACACGACGGCATCGTTATTGGCTTCCAGGCTGAGCTGCTGGCCATTGCGTTCGAACAACGCCAACTGCCCTTCGCGCACCAGTTCCACACCGTTGACCTGAACCGTGCCACGCAACACTACAAGTGCCGTGTTACGACCTTCGTGCAGATCCAGGGTCAGCAACTTGCCGCCGTTGAGGCGCAGGTCCCAGACGTCAATCGGGGTAAACGTGCGCGCCGGGCCGGTGTGGCCGTCGAACTCACCGGCGATCAAGCGCAGGCTGCCGGCCTGGTCCTTGAGCGCGATGCTCGGGATGTCGCCATCGAGAATCGTCTGGTAACCGGCGTCGGCCATTTTGTCCTTGGCCGGCAGGTTGACCCACAGCTGCACCATTTCCAGGGTGCCGCCGGTTTTGGCGAAACCTTCGGAGTGGAATTCTTCGTGGAGAATCCCCGAGGCTGCGGTCATCCATTGCACGTCGCCTGGGCCGATCTTGCCGCCGCTGCCGGTGGAGTCGCGGTGTTCCAGCTCGCCTTTGTAGACGATGGTCACCGTCTCGAAACCGCGATGCGGGTGCTGACCAACGCCACGACGCTCGGTGGTCGGGGTGAATTCAGCGGGACCGGCGTGATCGAGCAGCAAAAACGGGCTGATGTGCTTGCCCAGGTTGTCGTAGGAAAACAGCGTGCGAACCGGAAAACCGTCGCCGACCCAATGGGTCCGTGGGCTGGTGTAGATACCGATGATGTTTTTCATTCCGCCTCCGAATCTGGTGTGTGACGCGTTGGACAAAGCTTAAAACTGAACCCTTTGATGCACTAGACTGCAAAAATCAGCCTTAGCGTTCTATATGGAGAACGATGGTGGAAGACCTCAACACCCTCTACTACTTCACCCAAGTGGTGGAGCACCACGGTTTCGCCCCGGCCGGCCGTGCGCTGGACATGCCCAAGTCGAAGCTGAGCCGACGCATTGCCGAGCTCGAAGAGCGCCTCGGCGTACGCCTGCTGCACCGCACCAGCCGGCATTGTTCACTGACGGAAATCGGTCAGGCCTATTACCAGCGCTGCCTGGCGATGCGCGTGGAAGCAGAAAGCGCTGCCGAACTGATCGAACGCAACCGCTCCGAACCCCAGGGCCTGGTGCGCATCAGTTGCCCGACTGCGCTGCTCAACTCCTGGGTCGGGCCAATGCTGACCCGCTACATGCTCAAGTACCCCCTGGTGGAGTTGTTCATCGAGAGCACCAACCGCCGGGTCGACTTGATCCACGAGGGGTTCGACATCGCCCTGCGGGTGCGCTTTCCGCCGCTGGAAAATACCGACATGGTGATGAAGGTGCTGGGCAACAGCACCCAGTGCCTGGTGGGCAGCCCGGCCTTTGTGTCGCGCCTGTCTTCACCGGCCTCCCCGGCTGACCTCAGCGGTTTGCCAAGCCTGCATTGGGGCGCGGCGCAGCGTGAATATCAGTGGGAATTGTTTGGGGCGGACGGCGCCAGCGCGGTGATTCGGCATGCTCCACGAATGGTCACCGATGACCTGTTGGCGTTGCGTCACGCCGTGGTGGCCGGGATTGGCATCGCTCACCTGCCCAGCGTGGTGGTGCGCGATGACATTGCGGCGGGCCGATTGGTGGAACTGGTTCCAGGCTGGGCACCCAAATGCGGGATCGTGCATGCGATCTTCCCGTCACGCCGTGGGCTGCTGCCGTCGGTGCGTGCATTGATCGACTTTCTGGGCGAGGAATTCAGCCACAGCGATATTGCTTAGAAGCCCGTACACACTCGCTGTAGCAGCTGGCGAAGCCTGCGTTCGGCTGCGCAGCAGTCGTGAATCCTGAGCACTAGGTTTCCCTGACACGCCGCGTTGTCTGGTTTCACGACTGCTACGCAGCCGAACGCAGGCTTCGCCAGCTGCTACAGGTCGCGTAAAGACATGGGGCTGGCGGAGTTTTTCGAAGGCATCGGCAACGGTGAACTGCCCTCGCCACCCATCGGCACGCTGATGGACTTCATACCGATCGAATGGTCCGCCGGAATGTTCATCTTTCAGGGCACGCCGGATTCGCGGCATTACAACCCGTTGGGCAGCGTGCATGGCGGTTATGCCGCGACTTTGCTGGATTCGTGCATGGGCTGTGCGATTCATACGCAGCTGAAGAAGGGTCAGGGTTATACGACGCTGGATTTGCGAATCAGCTATGTTCGTGCGCTGAACCATGCCAGCGGACCGGTGCGGGCCGAGGGCAAAATTGTTCATCTGGGGCGCTCGACGGCGCTGGCTGAGGGGCGGATTTATGACGTGGATGGGCGGTTGTATGCGACGGGGTCGACCACCTGCATGATTCTTGAGAATCGGGGATAAAGCTTAAGATCTTTCGATTCATGACTTGCGGTAAACATTGCTTTGCCGAGCCAGCGGTTTTTCTCATGGCCCCCGGGCGCGGGTACATTCCCGCGCCTCATAGTGAGTGGCAAAGGAAAGCAAACCCGCG
Source organism: Pseudomonas sp. ACM7 (assembly GCF_004136015.1). Lineage (NCBI taxonomy): Bacteria > Pseudomonadati > Pseudomonadota > Gammaproteobacteria > Pseudomonadales > Pseudomonadaceae > Pseudomonas > Pseudomonas sp. ACM7. Next base: position 630,398 of record NZ_CP024866.1, read on the forward strand.
GCGATCATCTGTTACATCATGATTGTCTGTCCGCTGATCACCGTCGTGTCCACCGTTCTGCTGCCAGTCGACTACGTCAACACCCTCTGAAGTCGGCCCTCCGTTTATCGTCGAGGGCGTTTGGCCTTCGGTTTCTGCGCGGGCTCCTGCACTTTGCGATAAACCCACACCCCAGCACGGTCAGCCAAAACGTCACGCGGCTTTGGCGTTCAGGAGAGCGCCGGTTCTTCCTGTTGCTCAATCAGTGGTTGTCGCACATTCGACGGTCGCCCGGCGAGGTGCGCACACTCGGCAATCACCTTCAGAATCTCGATCACGCCAGGGGTCAGCGCTGTGCCAAGGCAGATGCGCACGCCTGTGGTTGCATGGCCATCGGCGAAAAAGATCCCGCTGCCGGCCACGTGGCATCCGCGTTCGGTGGCCAACTGTTGCAGTGCGGGCATGTCGGTGTGCCGGGGCATTTCGATCCAGTGGATGAAGCCTCCGCGCGGTGGCACGTACACGGTTCCCGAAGGGAAATCTGTGCGCACCAGCGCTTCGACAAAGCTCGCCAGCGATGACAGTTGCGACCTGAGCCTGGCGCAGTGTTCTTCCATGTAGCCGCGCCCGATAAATTCGTTGAGAACATTTTGCGCAAGGCTGGAAACCGCCAGGTTGCGCGAAAACATTTGCGCAAGAATGGCATTGCGGTACTTGCCGGCCAGGCACCAACCGACGCGATAACCGGGTGCGATGGTTTTGGAGAATGACGAACAGTAAATCGTCTGCCCGCTGGTGTCGTAGCTCTTGATGGCGCGCGGGCGCTCTGTTTCCGGCACCAGATCGAAGAAAATGTCGTCCTCGATAATCGGCACGTCCGCTTCGCGCGCGATCTGTGAAAGTCGTGCGCGCGTTTCATCGGGCATGATGAAACCACGGGGATTCTGCAGGGTTGGGTTGAGAAAGATCACCGCGACCTTTTTCAGTTTCAACGCTTCTTCGAGGTGATCGACGTCCAGGCCCAGTTTGCCGTGAGTGCGGATCGGCAGGGCGCGCATGCCCAAGCGTTCGATGGTCTGCAAGATGCCGTAATAGGTCGGCGTTTCGATGGCGACCGTAGCGCCTCTTGGCGCGACGGCTTCGAGGGCCAGTTCCAGGGCAATGGTGTCACCCGAGGTCACGAGGATATCGTCCGGCCCGCAGACCACGCCGCGAGTCAGCATCAGCCCGGCGATGCGCCGTCGCAGCGCCGGCAGGCCCGGCGGCGCGACCAGTCCGGTCAGCGAGTTGTCAGCCTTGCCGGCCAGCACTGAAAGGCATTTGTTGAGGAGCACATTCGGTGTGAGGTCGCTGTGCAGGACGGCCGAGTTCAACGACGCGGTGGTCCTCGAGGCCGCTTGGGAGAGCATCGCGACCACCGCATGATTGATGTTGACCGTGACACTGGAGAAATCAAACCCGCTGGCGGGTTTGGCCTGCCCGGAGGCCGAGACGAAATAGCCGACACGAGGGACGGTCGACACATAGGCATCGGCTTCCAGATCAGCCAAGGCGCGCTGAACGGTAGTGATGCTGGTTTCAAACATTCGCGCCAGGGTGCGGATCGAGGGCAGTTTTGTTTCGGCTGCCCAATCACCACTTTCGATCTGACGAATAATCCAGTCCTTGACTATCCGCCAGCGTTTGTCCGGTAAATCAAACCTGTCCATAAGTTCTCTGTTATTTCTCGAAACAATTCAGAGAAAGTAGAGCAAAACGACTCCCGTTGCAGCAACTATGACGATGTTGAGGGCGACCAGTCCGAAGGCGAATCGAATCAGGTTGTTTTCTTCATGCCGATTGGCGCCCGCCAGCCCGGTGATCAGCGACAGAATCGACAGCGACCCCAGTGCACCATGCCCGGCGGCACTGTTGACCATCGCGGCCAGCCACGCCCCGTGTTCGCTGGTCAGCGCGGCGATGGACGGCATGACGAGGGTGTTGCCGCCGACGTTGGAACCGGTGACGTAACCGGCGATACCCGCCAGCAAGGCGATCGTCGGCGCCAGGGAAATCCCCGACAACGATTGCAGTGTGCGCTGTGCCTCGACGAGGAAACCGGCGTTGACCATCACCTGAGAAAGCAGCAGGAACAGGAAAATCGTCGTGACCGGAAACTTCGCCCGATTGAACAGCGCGCGCCATGGGAAACCCGCTGCGGCGCTTTGTTTGATCGCCATCAGCAGGGTAACAATCAGCAGCGCCAGGCCCGGGGATGCCAATGGCTTCCACGAAACGTGCTCGCCCTTGACGATCCACAGCGCATCCCAGCCCGACATGACAAACAACCCGCGCGACGCCACGATCACCCCCAGCAAGGCCAGATAAGGCCATGCCGCGCTCGGCCAACGCACCAGTTTCTTGCGTTGCGCGTACGAGATGCCCAGACCTACGCAGGCCACGGCAAGACCGGCCAGCACACCGGAGACTTCCGGGCCGATCCACAGGTTGATGGAAAACAGCACGGCGACGAACAGCGCCGTCACCACAATCAGCCCGAGCCACGGCGAGACGGTGCGGATGCCGCCCTGCCACATGGCGATGGCGGCCAGGCAGAGGAACACCGGCGCACTGATCAGCGCCGAATGGCTGCCAAGGGTTTCCGCCGGCAAGTGCGCTAGCAACGCGCCGATCACCGTGGCCAGACCCAAGGTGCCCCATGGCATGATGACCATGCCGGCCAAGGCAATTTTCATCCCCGACTGACGCGTGAACAGGCCCATGAGCAAGGGCACGGTAGCGATCAGCGAGACACCGAAACCGGTCATCGCTTCCAGCAGCGGCGCCAGGCCCAGCACGATGAAGATGACTTGTGCCGGTGGCGTCCAGCCGAGCTCCTTGACCCAGGCGCCGATGGCCTGCGGCGCACCACCGCGCTCGACCAGGATGACGAAGGCCAGCCCCGGTACGATCACGCACGCGGTGCTGAGAAACAGGATCGTGGTGTCCTGAAAGATCGCCGCGGTGATTGTCGTGGACACAGGCCCGGCCGCGCCCAATGCCCACAGCACGAGCACCAGCACCACACCCGCCAGCGCGGCTTGTACCGGTGGCCGGCGGACGATCAGGATCAATGCGATCACCAGAGCGATCGGCGACATTTGCAACAAGAGAGAGCTCATACACAGTTTTCCTTAACTTAATCGTGAGTCTGCCCGCTGTACTCGGTCGCCCGCATGGACGCGCGCTCACAAAAAGTCTGATACCACTCGGTCAGGCGTGCTTGAGCGGAAAAGTCCGATAGTTGGCGAAAGGCAATCCAGTCGAGCGCAGTCGCCAGGGCAATGTGGCCGATGGTGATCGGGCCATTGAGGTCGACGTGTTCTTCGATGAAGCGGTAAGCCTCTTTGAGTTTGAAGGCTTGACCGTCGGCGTAGGCCGGATAGCGCAAGGCCTCCGGGCGACGCTCGACTTCCCAGCGCAGCTTGATGCCGACATCGCACATGCCCTGCGCCAAGGCCTGAAGGCGCAGCGCCTTATAGCGCTCGGGGCCGCTTGCCGGGATGAGTTTCGGCCCGTCGCTCAGGTCGTCGAGGTATTCACAAATCACGATGGAGTCGAACAGCGCCGTGTCGTCGGGCAGCATCAGTACCGGTACTTTGCCCAACGGGTTGGCCTTGTAGATGACCTCATTCGGCGACGTCGGGCTGGTCTCGTGGTGGATGACTTCCAGGTTCGAAGCAATCCCGAGTTCGTGAGCCAGCACCAGTACTTTGCGGGCGTAGGGCGAATGCGTCTGGTAGAAAAGTTTCATGCTGGAGTACCTGCCTGGAGGATTGCAGTGGCCGCGCGATGGGCGTCCATGAACAAACGCGAGGGCGCACCCGCCGAGGTGACGTAGTGGTTGTAGTAGCAAGAGCCTTCGGCGAGCGGGCCGAGTACCCAGATGTTGCGTACCGGTTCGCCCGAAATCGACTTGGGATGACACGCCGCATCGACATCGATGCCGTCGATACCCGGCTCGTTACTCCTCGGACGGATCAGGCCCAGTCGCGCGAGATCGCGCACCGGCGCGCTGTCGCTGTTGGTCACGCCACTGCCCTGGACATAGCCGGCAACACGCCGGAAGTTGTCTATCGCAGGTCGTGAGCCGGGCTTGAGGAACGTCAGCAGGCCCGCGTCACACAGGGCGAGCAGGTCGGCGTGGCGCTCTTTCTGCGGGCCGGCGACGAGGCGGTTGATCGCCTTGTGCCAACGGCCGTAGAACTGGCGATGCGAGGCGTCGGTCAGCCCGTCGAAATCCACGGCTTCGCGCAGTCGGTCACGCAGATCGCGCCAGACCTCGATGGCCGCTTTGATCGCCGATTCCCCACGCCCAAGCCGCGATTCGTACAGGTCAGCTTCGATCGTGTCGTAGATCCAGGCGTGATAGTTGTAAGGCGTCACGTCGTCCGGCAGTGCGTGCCAGATCAGCGCCTGCGGATTGATCGAGCCGCAGGTAGCTTCGTAATCGCGCAGCAACGCTTCGCAAGCGACAATCCCCGGACTGCCCGCAACACTGACGGCCCTGAGTTGTGCCAGCACCTGCTCCGGCCCTGATTGTCCGTGCAGGACGGCGACGGCTGCAGCCCGCGTCTCCAGCAGCATGAGCGGCAGGATGTCCTGCTCGAAATCCAGTTGTCGGTTTTGTGCATTCGCGCGCAAGGCTTCGATGCGCGCACTCGTCAGCAGCACGGCTTGGTGGCGGGGATTTTCTATCAGGCCATTGGGACGGGTTCGAAACGGCAGCCCGTCCCGCGACTGAATAAAGATCACCGGCTCGCGACCTGACGGTTCATAGGCGTGACTGGCGTCGGCCATCCGCTTGTAGTGTCCGCCCCGTCCAGAGGTGAGCGCCGCCAAGGTGTCCATCGCGCCCAGTCCCAGACCTTCGATCAGCACGGTTTCGCCGGGCTCAATGGCATCGAGGCTGCGAGGCAGCGGATAGATGTTCTCAACGCGTTTGTGATCAGCAGTTTGCAGGCGACCGGTGTGGCCGACCGTCAGGATCAGCCGGTCCACCGTCACCGCAGCCCCGGAGGCGCTTTGCAGAACGTACTGTTGACCGTCATTGCGCTCGACAGCCGTGACGGCTTGTTGATGCAGATTCACGCTCACCCACTGAGGGGCCGTGGCGAAGAATTGCGCAAAGGCGTCAGCCAGGTAAGCACCAAGCAAATGACGCGGCAGGAAGTCCTGCGGCTCGACATCGCGCCCATCGGCGGCGAGCAAGCCGCTGTCCGGATCGACCTTGAGCCGCTGCGCGCGGCACCACGTCAGGAAATCCGGCCCCGATCGTTCCCGCGCATCCGCAAGGTTCCCGAATGCTGCCGCATCCGGGAATACCCCGAGCTGGCCGGCAACGGTGTTGAGCAGCAGGTAGTCCGGTTGGTCCGGCCAATGCGCGCCGCTACCGAGCACATTGGGATCGAAAATGTCGATGACGACGGGTTGCTCCGGGCGCTCTTCAGCAAGGCTCAACAGGCGTTCGAAAATCGACAGCCCGCGCGATCCGCAGCCGACCAGGCCGATGTGCAGAGGCGCCTTCACCATCTGCGCTCCTCCCCGAAGAAGGATGGAATGGCGACAGCCGAACCGTCCTTGACCGCGATGTCGTGGATCATCCGGCCAATCGCCAGATCGAGAATGCCCATGCCGAACGGCGAATAGATCAGCGGTTTGTCCGTGGCGACTTGCAGATCGCCGCGAATCAGCTGCGCCACGGTGCCGGTGACGAACTTGCGATGACCATACTTCTGCTCGGCCAAGTGCGGCGAGGTATTGGCTTTCAGGCAATGGGTGACGTCGTCGAAATAGTTGTAACTTTCCTCGATGATTTCTGCGCCGATATCACGCAGCGAGATGTTCAGCACGATCTGCCCCGGGCGGAATGTCCCTCTGCCTTTGACATAAGGCTCGCCGGCACTGGTGGCGAACACCACGATGTCGGCGGTCAGTGCGTCTGCAAGCGACAACAGCCGCACATCCGGCAGGCCGAGTTGTTCGCCGAATGTGGCCAGCGCTTGAGCGGATTCGAGGTTTAGGTCATGAATGCCGACACTGTCGAAAGACCAATCGTCGGCGATGAACGTCTCAAGGATGTTACGGGAAATCACCCCGCCACCAATGATCGACAGCCTTGGCGCGCTGCGGCTTTGGCCATTGAGCCACCAGGCGCCGAGCACCGCCGACGCCGCCGTGCGCACCGCGCTGATCAGCGCGCCTTCCAGAAGGGCATAGGGATAGCCAGTGTCCGGTTCGTTGAGGATCAGCACCGCCGACGCGCGCGGAATGCCCGACTTGATGTTATCGGGATAACTGGCAATCCACTTGATCCCGGAGACCGATTGATCGCCCTCGCTGTCGACGATCGCCGCCGGCAAGGCAATGATCCGGTTCGCCGGTTCCGCCGGAAAACGCAGGAAGTAACTGTCGGGGTTAACGGTTTCGCCGCGTTCATGGGTCAGGTAAGTCTGCGCGACGATCTCGATGGCTTCCTGACGAAGTCCGTTGAGTATGTCCTTGACGACTGCGCCGGGAACGACGTGGAACGGTTGAATCGAAGTCTGAGTGGTCATTGGGAATTACGCCGAAAGTGCCAGAGCGATTTCTGGGAAAAGTGGATGCAGCGCTGCTGCGCCGATGCGCTGGGAAACCCAGTCGTCGGAATAGATGGTTTCGAGGTAGCGCTCACCCATGTCCGGGGAGATCGCCACAACGACATCGTCGGAACGAATGTTCGGCGCCCATTGCTGGATACCCGCGAGGACAGTGCCGGTGGAGCCGCCGAAGAGCAGACCGTAGCGTTGCGCCAGCCAGCGGCAGACCTTGATCGTCTGTTCCTCGGGAATCGACAGGAAGTCGTGAATACCGGACGGCTCGAATATCTCCGGCAGGCGGCTGGTGCCGAGCCCCGGAATATGGCGCGTACCCCCCGGTAGACCAAACGTGACCGAGCCGACGGTATCGACGGCGATGACTTTGGTGTGCGGATGATGTTCGGCGAAGTAGTTCTTGCAGCCCATCAGCGTGCCGGTCGTACCAGCGCCGACAAACAAGTAATCCACGTGTGGAAACTTATGGGCAATGGACCTGGACGTCGCTTGATAGTGGGCGAAGGGGTTGGTCGGATTCTTGTATTGATTGAGCCAGATGTAGTCCGGGTTTTGCGCGACCATTTGCTCGATCAAACGAATGCGCGAATTAAGGTAGCCGCCGTTCTCGTCACGCTGATCAACCATGATCATCTCGGCACCCAGTGCCTGCATGAGCTTTCTGTTCGGCGCAGAAATATTGGGGTCGATCACACAGACAAACTTGTAACCCTTGGCGGCGCAGACCATGGCCAGCGCGACCCCCAGATTCCCCGACGAAGATTCGACCAGCCGAGTTTTATGGGTAATCCGGCCCTGGTTTTCCAGATCCGTAACGAGGGCGTGGGCGGTTTTGAGTTTTATTGATCCGGCAGGATTCAGTCCTTCGATTTTCAGTTGGATCGTTGCGCTGCAAAGATCCCCAATCTGCACATAACTATCTTCATTGATAAGTTGCTTGATCATACGTCGTCCGTTTCGTCTCTTATGCCGGGCGCACGGGGGCGCCAGCATTCATCCTGGAATGTCTGAAAAGCAGTAAAAGCAGTTCGCCTGTTGGGTTTGCTTTCAGATTTTTTAGCTGGACAGGAAGTGACCTTGCGGTGGACGCCGATCTATTCAAAAAATCAGGTATTACGCTCTGCCGACTGTAAGCGTCGAGCGTGTTGCGGGGCGCAAAGTAGAGCCATTCATTGGCTCGCCAAGGCTTGTAGAAATACTGGCGAATTTTCCTACGCGGGGAGAGATACAGATTTCGGGTTTTTTCCAGTACAGCTGAGGTTGGGGTGTATCCCCCGGTGCAGCCGGGGATACTCGTGTCCATTCCCAAAGGCATCGCGCCCCAGTGGGATTAAACGTCAGTCTCTCTTGAGGCTCTGATCCAGGCGTGCCATGGCGTGTTGCAATTGATCGACGGCCTCGTCGATCAACGTCGCGCGCCCTTCGGCGCAGGCACGTTCCAGATGTTCGCAGCACTCGATCAAACGTTTTGCACGAACCATCCGCGCACCGCCTTTGATGCGGTGCGCCAGGTCTTGCAGCCGGTGACGATTGCCACTGACGTGCGCTGCAAGCAGATCATCGCGATCGTAGCGATTGGTCTCGGTCAGTTCGCGCAACAACTGATTGATCAGCGTCCGGTCTTCACCGACGTAGAGCTCCAGGCCGGTCAAGTCGATCTCGAACGTTGCTTGCTCTTCAACCGGCGCTGGCGGCTCATTCACAAATCGGGACGCCAGCCAGGCACTCAAATCTGCCAGCCGGATCGGTTTGAACAGACAGTCGTCCATGCCCGCTTCAAGGCAACGGATCTTTTCCTCCGGCTGCGCATTGGCGCTAAACCCAAGAATCAGCGTGGGTGGCAAGCCATTAGCGCGCTCTTCATCGCGTATCGCACCCGCCAATTCATAACCATTGACCACCGGCATGTTGCAATCGGTGATGACCAAATCGAGCTCATGCTCGCGCCACTTCGCAAGACCACGCTCGCCATCCTCAACCTCCAGCACCTGATGCCCCAGGTAGCTCAGCTGCCGTGAGAGCAACAATCGATTGGCCGGGTAATCGTCGACCACCAGAATCGTCAGCAGCCGAGTGGCCACCTGCAATCCGGTATCGGCCCACTCGCTGGCGGTCAACGGTTTCAACGCAATCAGATCAAAGCTGATGTCGACCTGCGTACCCAGTCCGAGGACGCTGTCGAACTGCAATCGGCCGCCCATCATTTCGCTCAGAGTGCGGCTGATCACCAGTCCCAGACCGGAGCCATTGTGGCCTGACTGCTGGCTGTTACCGGCCTGCACGAACGGGCTGAACAGTCGTTGCTGATCGACCACACTGACACCGATGCCGCTGTCCTCAATACGCACACTGACTGCCAGATGCCCCGACACACCGGGCTCTACTCGCAGTGTCAGACTCACCTCACCTTCACGGGTGAACTTGATCGCGTTGCTCAGCAGATTGGACAACACCTGCTTGAAGCGCGTGGGGTCGACTAACACGTCACGATCGCTGTGTTCGGCCAATTCGACCCGCCACTGCAAGTTCTTCTGCCGTGCCAGGCCTTCGAAAACCCGGCACACCGACTCCACCAGCGTGCGTAGATTGGCCCGCTCAGGGGTCAGCGACAAATGTCCGGACTCGATGCGGGCGATGTCCAGAATGTCGCCGATCAACGCCAGCAATTGCTGCGCGGCATTGGATGCCACTTCGATGGCGGAGCGATCAGTGAAGCCCTCTTCCGCTCGCTTCAGCGCCAGTTCGAGCATGCCGATCAGGGCATTCATCGGTGTGCGGATTTCATGACTCATGGTCGCCAGAAAGGTGGTCTTGGCGCGGTTGGCATCGTCGGCGGCGTTCTTGGCATCCTGCAATTGCCCGAGCAGTTGTTGGCGTTGAGTGATCTGCCGACGCTGCCAGGCAATCCAGGCCAGTGCGAGCAACAGCAAGGCGCCCGCAGCGGCAAACGCCTGGAGAATGCCTAGGCGATGACGCAGCCAGTAGCTGTCATCGACCACCACATCATTGCTCCAGCGGGCTAACAGCTCATCCATCTCCCGGGGCGAAATGCTCAGCAGTGCCTTGTTCAGAATCGAGTGCAACTCCAGCGCACCATGGCTGGTGGCCAGAGCGATACGCGCCGGCTCATCACCCACGGTGCTGCTGATCCGCAGACGCTCGCGGTATTGCCGGGTGATCAGATACCTAGCCACGATCAATGAGCTGACTACCCCGTCGGCCTGGCCCTTGATCACCCATTCCATACCCTGCGCCGGACTCTGCACTTCGACCAGACGTACATTGGGCGCCCGAGCGCGGATGAACCCGAGCAACGGATGACCGCGATAAATCGCCAGGCGTTTACCGGCCATATCATCCAGGGTCCTGGGGCTTCCCGGGGTGGTCGCACTGACCAGTACAAACGGATTGTTCAAGTAGGCCCGAGTGAAACGCAGATCGACTTCGCGTTCGATACCGGGCGTGACCACCGGCAACACGTCGATCTTGCCGTCCTTGAGTTGCTGGATCTGCTGATCGAGGGAGTTACCCCGCTGCACCTTGAAGGTCAAGCCGCTGCGCTGGCTGATCAGCGTCAGCAATTGCGCGGTCAACCCGCTGAGTTGTCCCTGTGCATCGTAAAAAGTCAGCGGCGCAAAGCTCTCGACGGCACCTACTTCCACCGTCGGATGTTGATCCAGCCAACGTTGTTCACTGGCGCTCAAACGAACTCGCTCTTGACCCGCCATGTTGGCTCTGCCGGCACTCCAGCGCTGCTCGATGGCCGTGCGCTGATCCATGGGAATCGCCGCCAGCGCCTTATCGACAATGCTCTTCAGACGTGGGTTGCCCCGGCTCAAGGCAAAGCCGAACGGATTGGCGTCCAGGCCGGAAGGCCCCACCAGGCGTACGTTACTGAGGTAGTTGTTATTGATGAGGTAATTGGCGCTGATGAAGTCCCCGAGGTACACATCATCCTGCCCGAACGCCACCGCCCCGATCGCGTCGAGTGCCGAGGGGTAGCGTTGCAAGCTCGCATCGGGATAGAAGGCTTCGACAGTCTGCGCCTGCAGATAGTCATCGACCATGGCGATGCGTTTGCCAGCGAGGTCGACGGGCATCCAGTCGTCCACGCGGGTAACCAGCATCGGCTGATCTTCGGCATAGGCGCTGGATCGGGTCAGCTCGGGGTCAGCCGCCTCGAAGTTGTTGGACGTACCGAGCAGGTCCAGTTCATCGCCTTTGAGCGCATCCATGGCCGCCTCGCGCGTGCGATAACGAAGCACGTCGATTTTTACGTGCAGCAGTTGCCCCAACAGTGCGGCATAGTCTGCGGTGATACCTTCCAGCTCATCAACGTTACGCGTGATCTCGAACGGCGGGTAGTCCGGCCCCGACACCCCGAGGCGCAAGACTCGTTTGCCACGCAACCACTGCCAGTCTTTTTCATCCAGCTGGACCTGATAACCCTCCACCGCGGAACGTCCCAGCACATGCAAAAGCTTTGGCTCATCGGCCGCCGTCACCGGTGCTCCCAGTCCACAGAACAGCAACAGAGCCCACAAACAATCGCGCATGATCGGGCTCACTCAGATCAGATGATTACGCTTGGCAAAATCCCTCAGGTACACCGCCGATTCCACATTGAGCTTTCCAACCAAACGGGTCTTGTAGGTGCTGACGGTCTTGTGACTCAAGTGCATGATTTCAGCGATCGCCTTGTTACCGATGCCCCGGGCCAGATGCTGAAAGATCGTCAGTTCCCGGTCGGAGAGTTTATCGATCATCTGTTTTTCACTCATTTGTATCGAGTTCAGCGACACCGACGCCGAGGGTAGCTGGGCGAAATAGGTGTAACCGGCCATCACGGCGTGCACGGCTCTGTGCAAGTGCTGCAAGTCATTGGACTTGGCGACATAGCCTGCGGCGCCGGCGTGCATGCAACGATCCTGATAAAACATGGGTTCCTGGGACGTGAAGACCAGCACTCGGCAGGGCACCCCACTGGTCTTGATCCGTGCCAGTACATCCAGCCCGTCGAGCGAGGGCATCACCAGATCCAGTACCACCAGATCAGGCTTGTGCTCGCGGATCTTCGGCAAGACCTCATTACCACTCGCCGCTTCGTAAATCTGCTTGAAACCCTCCTGCACCAGTACGATTTTGACTGCGGCGCGAACCACTGGATGATCGTCCACAATCAGCACTGACTTCATGGCAACTCCCTGTGCAACAACAACGACGATTGAGCAATCAATGCCCATGAGCCCGGCCCGGTTGAACGCACCGGCTGCGCAAAGACTTTTGCATGGAAAACCGGGCGCAACTACCTGACAGAAATGACAGTACCGACGAACGGTAGACGAGGGTCGATGATCGCCATCAGCCGCTCAATGGATGCCAGATCAGGCAGCGTCGCGTGGCTCACCTTGACGGTTTGTTGAACACAGGCAGGAATGGGCGGCAGTTGCGCCTGCTGACCGTCGTAGATCAATGCGTGATGAACTTGATGGTTATCGCGGAAAAAATCGAGCAGATTCAACGTTCTGTCTGCCAGCGAGGCATTGACGACCACCAGATCAAATGGCTCGCAACCGTATTCGACCAGGGTTAACAGCTCTTCAAGGCTGTGCACCGGTGCTATCCGGTAGTAGTCGAGTTGATTGAACAGTCGCTCGATCTTCATGCGGTGAAAATGCAACTCGTCAGCGATCAGGATACGTAAGGCTTTGTTCGACAACGTGGCCCCCCAGGAGAGTGTCAGATTCGTGAGGGCGCAAGGCTACGGAAGACCCGTCGAGCTTTCTGTAGGACTTTTCCTAAAAACCAGGACGCTTCCTCCGGTGGCGGAAAGAAAATCGAAAGAACGGCTATTCCGTCGTACTCGGACTCCAGAACGCTTGCACCACCAACGTCGACGTTGAAATCCGCCCCACCAGTGCATCCAGTTCATCGCCATCGACCGACGTTGTCGCCAGCGTTGCTTCGATTTCGATCTCATCCGTGCCGAACGCGTGCACATCCATATCGCTCGCCGGGTAGTTGCTGCGCTCAAGCTCTGCCTCTAACAAGGCCAGTACCGCCTGTTGTTGCGAGCGCCGGGCGATCACGTACACGATGTTGGTGACTTCCGCCGAAATCACATCCAGCGGCTGGCGGTTGATGTTGTTGACGATCGGCCGCAGCAAGGTATTGGCCGCCAGTACGAACAACGTGCCCAGCAGCGCTTCGAGCAGCAGGTCGGCACCGGCGCAGGCCCCCACCGCCGCCGAAGCCCATAGGGTGGCAGCGGTATTGAGCCCGCGGACATTGCCTTCCTCGCGCATGATCACCCCCGCACCGAGAAAGCCGATCCCGGAGACCACGTAGGCCACCACTCGCACGGCACCTTCGGCACCACCGAGGCGGTTAGCCATGTCGACAAAGATCGCCGCCCCCACCGCCACCAGCACATTGGTGCGCAGGCCGGCGGTACGTTGGCGGTACTGGCGCTCGAAACCGATCAGGCCGCCGAGGATGAAGGCCGCGCTGAGGCTGACCAGGGTGTCGACCAAGGAGGTCAGGTTGATGTTGTTGATGGCTTGCATAAGAAAATCCTTGAGAAATACCCGATTCCTGTGGCCAGGTGCTTTCCTGTGGGAGCGAGCTTGCTCGCGATGACGGCGGCACATTCACTGTCTATGTGACTGTCAGGCCGCTATCGCGAGCAAGCTCGCTCCCACAGGAAAGCTCCCTCGCCACAAAGGAACTGTTCGGCTTTATTGCCAGCCAAACCGGCGGATATAGAACCCTTTCACCGCCTGCGTCAGGCCCATGTACGCCAGCAGAATCACCGGCAGGAACACGAAGTACAGCGACGGCAGCGCCTGCAATTTGAAGTAGTGCGCCAGCGGTCCCATCGGCAGGAAGATACCGACGGCCATGATGATTCCGGTCATCACCATCAACGGCATCGCCGCGCGGCTTTGCAGGAACGGGATTTTCGGTGTGCGGATCATGTGCACGATCAGCGTCTGGGTCAGCAGCCCGACCACGAACCAGCCGGACTGGAACAGGGTTTGATGGTCCGGGGTATTGGCGTCGAAGACGTACCACATCAAGGCAAACGTGGTGATATCGAAGATCGAGCTGATCGGTCCGAAAAACAGCATGAACCGGCCAACATCCGCTGGCTGCCAGCGCTGCGGTTTGCTCAGCATTTCTTCATCGACGTTGTCGAACGGGATGGCGATCTGCGAAATGTCATAGAGCAGGTTCTGCACCAGCAGGTGCATCGGCAGCATCGGCAGGAACGGGATGAACGCACTGGCCACCAGCACCGAGAACACGTTGCCGAAGTTCGAGCTGGCGGTCATTTTGATGTACTTGAGCATGTTGGCGAAGGTCCGGCGCCCTTCCAGCACGCCCTCCTCCAGCACCATCAGGCTTTTCTCCAGCAGGATGATGTCCGCCGCTTCCTTGGCGATGTCGACGGCGCTGTCCACCGAAATACCGATATCGGCGGTGCGTAGCGCCGGCGCGTCGTTGATGCCATCGCCCATGAAACCAACCACATGGCCGTTGCCCTTGAGCAAACGCACGATGCGCTCCTTGTGCGACGGCGTGAGTTTGGCGAAGACGTTGGTCGTCTCCACCGCTATCGCCAGTTCGGCGTCGCTCATGCGCTCGATGTCGTTGCCCATCAGCAGCCCTTGTTGCTCCAGGCCGACTTCGCGGCAAATCTTCGCGGTCACCAGTTCGTTGTCACCGGTCAGCACTTTTACGGCCACGCCGTGAGCGGCCAAGGCTTTGAGGGCCGGCGCGGTGCTTTCCTTCGGTGGATCGAGAAACGCCACGTAACCGATCAATGTCAGTTCCTGCTCATCCGCCAGGCTGTAGGTGTCGCGGCCCTCAATCATTGGCCGTGCGGCGACGGCTACGACACGAAGTCCTTCGGCGTTGAACGATGCGGTCACCTGACGAATCCGCGCCAGCAATTCATCGCTCAGTGCTTCATCGACCTCGCCATGACGCACCCGCGTGCACACCGCCAGCACTTCCTCCACCGCGCCTTTGCAGATCAGCAGGTGCGAATGATCGCGCTCGGCGACCACCACCGACATCCGCCGGCGAGTGAAGTCGAACGGGATCTCGTCGACCTTGCGAAACGCTGTGCCGACTTTCAGTTCACGGTGGATTTCCACGTGTTCGAGCACCGCCACGTCCAGCAGGTTTTTCAGGCCGGTCTGGTAGTAGCTGTTGAGGTAGGCCATTTCCAGCACGTCATCGGAGTCGTTGCCCCAGACATCGACATTGCGTGCCAGGAAGATCTTGTCCTGAGTCAGGGTGCCGGTCTTGTCGGTGCACAGCACGTCCATGGCGCCGAAGTTCTGGATCGCGTCGAGGCGTTTGACGATGACTTTTTTACGCGACAGGAACACCGCGCCCTTGGCCAGCGTCGAGGTGACAATCATCGGCAGCATTTCCGGGGTCAGGCCCACGGCAATCGATAGCGCGAACAGCAGCGCCTGGGTCCAGTCGCCCTTGGTGAAGCCGTTGATGAACAGTACCAACGGCGCCATGACGAACATGAACCGGATGAGCAGCCAGCTGACTTTGTTGACGCCCGTCTGGAATGAAGTGGGTGCGCGATCGGTAGCGCCAACCCGCTGGGCCAGGGCGCCGAAATAGGTGTTGTTGCCCGTGGTCAGAACCACCGCCATCGCCGTGCCGGACACCACGTTGGTGCCCATGAACAGGATGTTGTCGAGGTCGAGCGGATTGTGGGTATCGCCGTTCTGCTGGCGCGGGAATTTTTCCACCGGCATCGATTCGCCGGTCATGGCGGCCTGGCTGACGAACAAGTCCTTGGCGTTGAGCACCCGGCAATCGGCGGGGATCATGTCACCGGCGGACAGCACGATCAGGTCGCCTGGCACCAGTTGCTTGATCGGCAGTTCGGTACGTTGCGCATCCCGACGCAACACCGTGGCGGTGTTGCTCACCATCGCCTTGAGCGCGTCGGCGGCCTGGTTGGATTTGGTTTCCTGCCAGAAGCGCAGCAATGTCGAGAGCACCACCATGGAGAAAATCACGATGGCGGCTTTCATGTCTTCGGTCAGCAAGGAGATGACCGCGAGCAAGGTCAGCAACAGGTTGAACGGGTTTTTGTAGCAGTGCCACAAGTGGGTCCACCACGGCAGAGGCTGTTCGTGCTCGACTTCGTTGAGGCCGAATTGCACGCGCAGTGCATCGGCTTCGAGTTCGCTCAAGCCATCGGTGTGGCTACCGAGGTTGTTCAGCAGTTGGCCGGTGTCGCTGTTGGCGGCGCTCACGAGGGTTTGCGCCAGGGTGGGCGGTACCTCGCGGCTGACCGTGGTGTCGGTGAAGTTTTCCAGCAGCGCCAGGCGACGGAAGTGTCGGGCGATGTGGCGGGTGCGCAGGAATCCGGCGAAGAATTCTTTGAGCAGGGTCAGGTTCATGGCAGTTCCCCCAGGGTCAGCCGGGAAACCGTCGAGCAGGCGTGTCGATACGCCGCGATGACGACACAAAGTCGAACATCACGCACGGTTCAGCGTCGATGAGAGGGACGTCGGGACACGGACCAGGACTGGTCGCGATCGGGATGCCGCTGCTCGCTTTTCGGCGAGACAACGGCACAAAAGACTGTGCGTTATCTTGCCGGGAAGGTGCCGGTTATCGAAACCGGCCGACTACTGTCACTCGAACAAGTACCCACTGTGGGTCTCCGCTATTGATTGAAAACGCGCGAAGCTTACGCCCCGATTTCTGGAGAGTAAACGAAGCAAAGGCGTGTGGAGGGGGAATCGCGGGGTTCTTCAGGAAGGGTTCAGGATTCTGAATTTGTGCTGTTCTTCAGGGCCTCTTCGCGAGCAAGCCCGCTCCCACACTCGATCTGCGAACACAGGTCAAAATGTGGGAGCGGGCTTGCTCGCGAAGGCGACTAAACAGGCGCTACATATCTTAGCTGGCGGTGGCTAGCAACAAATCCATCACCGAACGGCCATGCCCCCGTGCCTTGCCATGGTCATACAACGAACCGGCAATTTCATCGGCACGGATCGGCAGGATCGACAGCAGCGTGTCGCTCAAACCATGGCTGGCCTGGCAGAAGCCCTGCATATAGATGCCGGCCTTGCAGCGCTCGTCAGTGATCAGTTTGTAATTACGGTCAACCTCGAAGTCACCCAGGTATTGTTCCAGCGGCGCCAGCAGTTTGCGGTGCATCTGGCGCTCGTAACCGGTGGCCAGCACCACGGCGTCGTAATGACGGACGGTGACTTCACCGGTGGCGTTGTTGCGCACAGCCAACTCGATGCCGCGCTCGGTGGCGGTGGCTTTTTCGATGGTGGTCAGGGTACGGAACGCGTGGCGCGCAATGCCCGAGACTTTCTGGCGATAGAAGATGCCGTAGATGCGTTCGATCAGGTCGATGTCCACCACCGAATAGTTGGTGTTGTGGTACTCGTTGACCAGACGCTCACGCTCGCTGCTCGCCTGCTGGAACACCAGATCAGTGAACTCCGGCGAGAACACTTCGTTGACGAACGGGCTGTCGTCCGCCGGTTTCAGGGCCGAGCCACGCAGGATCATGTCCACCTGTACCGACGGGAAGCTGTCGTTGAGGTCGATGAACGCTTCCGCCCCGCTCTGCCCGCCACCGATGATCGCGATGCTCATCGGCTGGTTGTTCACGCACGGTTGCTTGGCCATCTGCGCCAGGTACTGGGAGTGGTGGAACACCCGGCTATCACCCTTGAGCGCCTTGAACGCTTCGGGAATGCGCGGTGTACCGCCGGCACTGACCACCACCGAGCGGGCGGTGCGAACGTGCTGCTGACCGTGGGTATCGCGCGAGATCACCCGCAGCGCTTCGACCTGCTGGTTGTGCAGCACCGGCTCGATGGTCAGCACTTCTTCGCCATAGCGGCTCTGCGCTTCGAATTGCCCGGCGACCCAGCGCAGGTAATCGTTGTACTCCATGCGGCACGGATAAAAGGTACCCAGGTTGATGAAGTCCACCAGACGGCCGTGGTGCTTGAGGTAGTTGACGAAGGAGTAAGGGCTGGTCGGGTTGCGCAGGGTCACCAGGTCCTTGAGGAAGGAAATCTGCAACTCACTCTGGGTCACCAGGGTGTTGCCGTGCCAGCGGTAATCGGCCTGCTTGTCGAGAAACAGAACATCCAGCTCGCCCTGACTCGGCCCGCGTTCTTGCAGAGCGATGGCCAGCGCCAGGTTCGAAGGGCCGAAACCGACGCCGATCAGGTCGTGAACGATGGGCGATGCAATTGCCTGTGTCATTTCCAGTGTCCTCTGGATGAACCCCCGAAGCAGCGGGGAGTAAGCCTAAGTGACCTGACCGGCCTTGGGCAGGACAGCAGATCGTCTGTTGAAGGGAACGAGGACAATGAAAAAAAATTTAATGCAGCTTGATTGATCGGGTCGGATCAATGGGCATCCCATTGCAGCATCCGCACCCGGCAATGCTTCATTGCATTGACGATGTGCTTCTCCACCAACGCGCGAGAAATACCGAGGTGTTCGGCGATCTCCGGGTGCGACAGACCTTCGATCTTGCGCAGCAGGAAACTCTCGCGGCACAACCGTGGCAATTCCGCCAATGCACGCTGGAGCATCTCCAGGCGTTGACCGTGATCGAGGCTGTGATGAGGGGATGGGGTGAAGTAGCGCTCTTCGTTGTCGAGCACTTCCAGGGATTCGACCTGACGCAGGGCATTGCGCCGATGGTCGTCGATCACCAGGTTGAGCGCGGTGCGGTACAGAAACGCCCGAGGTTGCTTGATCGGCGTGTCGCTGGAGCGCTCCAATACCCGCAGATAAGCGTCATGCACCACATCTTCGGCCACCTGACGGTTGCCCAGCTTGGCGTTCAAAAAACACACCAGCTCGCGATAGTAGTTTTCCAACATGACTCCCGGCCACAGGGGTGCGGTTTCTATCCTTGAGCCAGACCGGCGACCGCCGAAATAGGCAGTGGCACGATAGTGGCAGTTCGAGGCGCGTAATTTATAGTAATTCTCATATAGATTTAAAGTATTGCTTCACCTTGCCTGACAAATAGTCCTGCTCGAGCACCTGCACACCCCTTCACCTGTAGGAGCTGTCGAGTGCAACGAGGCTGCGATCTTTTGTTCTTGCTTTTAAAAACAAGATCAAAAGATCGCAGCCTCGTTGCACTCGACAGCTCCTACACAGGTGTTACGCCATATGTCTGCGGCTAAATTCCACGCTGCCTTCATCGTTTACAGGACAGCTCCCCGTCCCTTTGAGCGACGGGCCGATATCCATTGGCCGGAACCCTGCATGAAACGTCCCCGACAGACCCGACGCGCCCTGCTTGTAGCACTTTGTCTGATCCCCGTTATCGCCGTGGCCGCCTGGCAGATCATCCCGCCCGGCCGCGACCAGTTCGCCACCGTTCAGGTCACCCGCGCCGACATCGAAAGCAGCGTCACCGCGCTGGGTACCCTGCAACCTCGACGCTATGTCGACGTCGGTGCCCAGGCATCCGGGCAGATCCACAAGATCCACGTGGAAGTCGGCGATGTGGTCAAGGAAGGCCAGTTGCTGGTGGAGATCGATCCGGCCACGCAACAGGCCAAACTCGACGCCGGGCGTTTCTCCATCGAAAACCTCAACGCGCAGCTGCAGGAACAACGGGCGCAGCACGACCTCGCCCGGCAGAAATTCCAGCGCCAGCAGAACCTCAAGGCCGGTGGCGCCACCCGCGAAGAAGACGTGCAGACCGCCGAGGCCGAACTGCGCGCCACCCAGGCCCGTATCGACATGTTCCAGGCGCAGATCCGCCAGGCCCAGGCCAGCCTGCGCAGCGATCAGGCGGAGCTGGGTTACACCCGAATCTATGCGCCCATGAGCGGAACCGTCGTTGCACTCGACGCCCGGGTCGGCCAGACCCTCAACGCCCAGCAACAAACGCCACTGATTCTGCGCATCGCCAAGTTGTCGCCGATGACCGTCTGGGCCGAGGTGTCGGAAGCCGACATCGGTCACGTCAAACCCGGGATGACGGCCTGGTTCACCACCCTCAGCGGTGGCAACCGTCGCTGGAACAGCACCGTGCGGCAAATATTGCCGGTACCGCCCAAGCCGCTGGACCAGAGCAGCCAGGGCGGCGGCAGCCCGGCCAGTTCGAGCAAAAGCGGCAGCGCTCGCGTGGTGCTGTACACCGTATTGCTGGACGTCGACAACGCCGACAACGCGCTGATGGCGGAAATGACCACGCAAGTCTTCTTCGTCGCCGAGCAGGCGAAAAACGTCCTCACCGCGCCCATCGCAGCCCTGCAAGCCGGCACTGGAGCGGACAACCAGACGGCACAAGTCGTCGCCAAAAACGGCCGCATCGAGCAACGCGACGTACGCACCGGCATCAGCGATCGCCTGCGGGTGCAGATCCTCGACGGCTTGCAGGAAGGCGATCACCTGCTGATCGGCCCGACCGACGGGAGTGGCGGCTGAATGCTGACGCCCCTGATCGACCTGCAGGACATCCGCAAAGCCTACGGCGGCGGCGACTCACCGGAAGTTCACGTGTTGCGCGGCATCGACCTGTCGATTCATGCCGGGGAGTTCGTGGCGATCGTCGGTGCCTCCGGCTCCGGCAAGTCGACGCTGATGAACATCCTCGGCTGCCTCGACCGCCCGACCTCGGGCGAATACCGTTTCGCCGGGGAAAACGTCGCCGCACTCGACAGCGACGAACTGGCCTGGCTGCGCCGCGAAGCCTTTGGCTTTGTGTTCCAGGGTTATCACCTGATCCCGTCCGGTTCGGCCCAGGAAAACGTCGAGATGCCGGCCATCTACGCAGGCTTGCCGGCCGCCGAACGCCACGCCCGCGCCGCCGCCCTGCTCGACCGCCTCGGTCTGGCCTCGCGCACCGGCAATCGTCCGCACCAGCTCTCCGGCGGCCAGCAACAACGGGTGTCCATCGCCCGCGCCTTGATGAACGGCGGCCACATCATCCTCGCCGACGAACCCACCGGCGCCCTCGACAGCCACAGCGGTGCCGAGGTCATGACCCTGCTCGACGAACTGGCAAGCCAGGGCCACGTGGTGATCCTCATTACCCACGACCGCGAAGTGGCGGCCCGGGCCAAACGCATCATCGAAATTCGCGACGGGCTGATCATCAGCGACAGCGCCCGCGACAACCCTGAGGCACAAACTTCAGCCAACCCTGGCGCGCTGCAAGCGGTGGATCTGCGCAAGCGCCTGACCGAAGGCGCCGAAGCCACTGGCGCCTGGAAAGGCGAACTGGTCGATGCAGTGCAAGCCGCGTGGCGGGTGATGTGGATCAACCGCTTTCGCACCGCACTGACGTTGCTCGGGATCATCATCGGCGTCGCGTCGGTGGTGGTGATGCTGGCCGTCGGTGAAGGCAGCAAGCGCCAGGTGATGGCGCAAATGGGCGCGTTCGGCTCCAACATCATTTACCTCAGCGGCTCGTCGCCAAACCCGCGAACGCCGCTGGGCATCGTCACCCTGGATGACGTTGCGGCGGTGGGAAGCCTGCCGCAAGTGACACGGATCATGCCGGTCAATGGCCAGGAGGCCGGGGTGCGTTTCGGCAATCTCGACCATTTGAGTTACGTCGGCGGCAACGACACCAATTTCCCGGCGATTTTCAACTGGCCGGTGGTGGAAGGCCGCTACTTCACCCAGGAAGATGAACGCAACGCGGCGGCAGTCGCGGTGATCGGCCACAAGGTGCGGACCAAGTTGCTCAAGGACGTCGCCAACCCGATCGGCCAGTACATCCTGATCGAGAACGTGCCGTTCCAGGTGGTCGGCGTGCTTGCCGAAAAAGGCGCCAGCTCCGGCGACTCCGACAGCGACGACCGCATCGCTATCCCCTATTCCGCTGCCAGCGTGCGGCTGTTCGGCACCCACAACCCCGAATACGTGGCCATCGCCGCCGCCGATGCGCGCAAGGTCAAAGAGACGGAAAAAGCCATCGAGCAGTTGATGCTGCGACTGCACAACGGCAAAAAGGATTTCGAACTGACCAACAACGCGGCGATGATCCAGGCTGAAGCACGCACGCAAAATACGCTGTCGCTGATGCTCGGCTCGATTGCCGCGATTTCGTTGCTGGTGGGCGGGATCGGTGTGATGAACATCATGCTCATGACCGTGCGCGAACGGACTCGGGAGATCGGCATCCGCATGGCCACTGGCGCCCGCCAACGGGACATCCTGCGCCAGTTCCTCACCGAAGCGGTGATGCTCTCGGTGGTCGGCGGGCTTGCCGGGATCGCCTTGGCGATGATCGTCGGCGGCGTGCTGATCCTCAGCGAAGTCGCCGTCGCGTTCTCCTTGATAGCGGTGCTCGGCGCCTTCGGCTGCGCTCTGGTCACCGGTGTTGTCTTCGGCTTCATGCCGGCCCGCAAAGCTGCCCGACTCGACCCGGTCACGGCCCTTACCAGTGAATGATCGATCTATGAAGCCGCAACTCAGCCTGCTGACCCTTTGCCTGTTGCTCGGCGCGTGCGGCAGTCCCGCCCAGCGCCCGGACAGCGGCCTCCAGCCGCCCGCTGCCTGGCAATCGCCACACACTCAAAGCGCTACTCGCAGCAACCTGCAATGGTGGACGCAGTTCGGCAGCCCGGAGCTTGATCGCCTGATCGAACAGGCGCGGGTCGGCAGTTACGACCTGGCCGCCGCCATCGCTCGGGTGCGCCAGGCTCAGGCCGACACGGTGATTGCCGGCGGCACGCTGCTGCCGGAGGTCAAGGCCGGCCTGAACGCCAATCGGCAGAAACTATTGCGCGGCAACGGCTACAGCCAGCTCAATGCCGACGGCGATAACAAGGCCGTCGATTACTTTAACGCCAACCTCAGCGCCACTTACGAAGTCGACTTCTGGGGCGGCCAACGCGCCTCCCGCGACAGTGCGCAATTAGGCTTGCAGGCCAGCGAATTCGATCAGGCAACGGTGGAGCTGACGCTGCTCAGCGGCGTGGCCAACAGCTACGCGCAAAGCTTGTCGTTGCGTGAGCAAAGTCGCATCGCCGAACTGAACCTGGCGAACGCGCAGAATGTTTTGAAACTGGTGCAGACGCGTTTTGACTCAGGCTCGGCAACCGCGCTGGAACTGGCGCAGCAGAAGAGCCTGGTCGCCGCGCAACAGCGGCAATTGCCACTGGTGCAGCAACAGGCTCAGGACGCACAGATCAGCCTTGCCGCACTGCTCGGCCGGCCGGTGCAGGAGTTGTCTTTGGGTCAGGAACGCTTTGATCAACTGGCATGGCCAACCATTGGCGCTGGCCTGCCCAGCGAGCTGATCAGTCGTCGCCCGGACATCGCCCGCGCCGAAGCGCAATTGGCCGCCGCACAAGCCGACGTCACCGTCGCCCGTGCCGCCATGCTGCCGGCTGTGACCCTCAGCGCAGAAATAGGCTCCGGTGCCGACCGCGCCGCCGACGTCCTGCGCAACCCCTTCTACAACCTCACCGCCGGCCTGCTCGCACCGGTCTTCAACAATGGTCGCCTGAGCGCCGAGCGCGACAAGGCCACGGCCCGTCAGGAAGAACTGCTGGAGACGTATCGCGGGGCGATCATCAATGGCTTCGCCGATGTGGAAAAAGCGTTGAACAGCATTCGCGGTCTGGACGAACAGCGGCAGTGGCAAGGTGAAGAGCTGAACCAGGCGCAAACGGCCTTCAACATTGCGCAAAGCCGTTACCAGGCCGGTGCCGAGGACTTGCTGACGGTGCTGGAGACACAGCGCACGCTGTATGCGGCGCAGGATTTGAATGTGCAGCTGCGGTTGTCGCGGTTGCAGGCGAGTATTGCGTTGTACAAAGCGCTCGGCGGAGGGTGGCAGGCGTTGTAATTTGCGCCGCCAGTGAATCCGCCATCGCGAGCAAGCTCGCTCCCACATTTGATCAGCGCCGAATACAAATTCTGTGTCCGCTGGAGATCAGTGTGGGAGCGAGCTTGCTCGCGATTTAACGATTACTCGGTAATCAAACCGGACTTTGTTTAGCCTTCAAATGCCGCGCATACCAAGGCCGCTGCGGCACCTTGCGGAACAGATCCGCCAGTTTCTTCTCGTCATCACCAAAGGTAATCCGCAACGCCAGCTTCATGGTTTCCGGGTCCATCTCCACCGATTTGCCAGTCTGCAACCCCGGCGTAGTACTGCAACCATGGGTGCTCGGGCCGAGCCACGGGTCGTCGATCTCGACCCAACGCCCAGGCGCAAACCACGCCACGCCATTGACCTCAAGCCGACTGACCTCCCCCGGATGAAAGCGCTCGTGCGCGCGGAACCAGTCTTCCAGTCGATCATCGATCCAGCCGTGAAAATGCCAGAACACCGGGTTTACATGAGACGAAAACGGGTCGCCGAGGAAGTCGTTTTCCGGCGCATACCAGCGTGCGGAAAAGTCCGCCGGATCCCGGGCAAACGGCACGGGATGGCCATTGGATGGATCACGCGGCACCGAGGCCCAACGCATGTGCAGCCAGTCGTGCAGCCCCAATTCGACCTCTGAACCGAACTGACCCAGGGTCAATTTCGACAGATAACGCGGATCGCGGTACTGCGATTCCCAGACCTGGAAATTGCTGTGGTAGGTCTCGGCGGTCTTGATGTCGCTGACCCATTGCGAGTATTCGGCATCGTCGTCGGCCAGCCAGGTCGGCGGCAGCGCAGTGCCGTCGTGGTTGTCGAAATAACGGGCGAACCCAACGCGATCACGCGCCAGTTCCGGCTGTGGCAATGGGAAGTGTTGCCAGGACGGCAAGTCCTGCAGGGAGCGCGCCTTGCCTAGCATGTGCCGGTGCATGAAGAAGAAATCCACGCCTGAGCCGTTACGATCCTTGCGCGCGCCACGGGCATCACGCTCCTTGTCCCGCGGGCCAGGCTGCCAGCCAATGCCACGCAGGGCGCCGCGCTTGTCTTCGGACAGGGTGTGCCATTTGTCCCGGGAGGCATGCCAGAGCTGGTGAAACAGTCGATGCTCGGGCGAAACCAGCCAGGCCAGCAACGTCGGATTGAGACCGCTGCGCTCGCGAGCTTCGGGGAACACGCGCTTGACGGCAATGAAGCGGTTGTCCTGGGCCGTCAACATTAACGGACGGTCCAGATTCACCACCCGACCACTGAGAGTGCCGCTGCCAGCGTTGCCGAAACCGGCCCAGACTTCGTCCATCGCCATGCTGAATTCATAATCCGCCGAGCCGCTGGCGCTGAGCAGTCGCCAGCTCAATTGCGCCGGTTTGGCGCCGGCCAGATCGCCGAGTACCCGGTAACGGGGCGTTTCGTTCGAGCGCAAACGCTCGGCGGTGTCGAGGAACCCGCTCAGGCCGCGACCTTTGTGACCGATGTCGAGAAACACCTCCAGCCCGTCCCGTGGCAGGCCTTCGATGCCGGCGTCAGGCCCCTCGAAACGAATCTGCCAGACACCGCGCAAGGTGTTCGCCAAGTGCTGGCCAGCAACATCCGCGACATCGAATGACGCTTCGCCGGGGGTGATCGTCGAATCCGGTTTCGTCCATTCACGATGCCCATAAAAAGCCGCAGGCACGGCGGCGCCGGTCAGCGCCAGGCCTGCCATGAACCATCGTCGAGAAATCGTCATTGCCCTACCTGTGTCAGCCATGAAGCAGGCTTTATCCAAGCTAGAACGTTTGTTGCCCTCCGAAATTTATGGTGCCTCGAAAAGATCGCAGCCTTCGGCAGCTACAGGTGTACGCAGCCCCAATGTAGGAGCTGCCGAAGGTTCGGGCCGCGTTCGGACGATCTTTTCGGGGGAGATCTAAATTTCCTGGTCGGTCACTCGTTCTTCCCAGATAGCAAAGGCCCCCTGTGCCTGCACCTCGACGGCGAACCTGACTGAGACGGCAATGACAAAACCACGTTCGAAAAAAGCTCTTTACATCGGCCTGCCGCTGGCCCTGGCGATCAGCGCCGGTGCAGGCTTTGCGGCCTGGGATTACTGGTTCAAGGACAATCCCGGCTACCCGGTCAAGGTGATGAAACAGGCCGATGAACTGCACGAGCGAATCCTCTCCTTCGACAGCCACGTCACCGTCCCGCTGGACTTTGGTACCGCCGGCAATGAAGCCGACAAGGACGGCACCGGGCAATTCGACCTGGTCAAAACCGGGCGCGGACGTTTGTCCGGCGTGGCGCTGACGATCTTTGGCTGGCCGGAAATCTGGAACGGCGCCAACGCCCCGCACCGCCCAACCGCCGGTTTCGTCGACGAAGCACGGTTCGAGCAGGAAACCCGCTACAAAATCATCAGCACAATGGTTCGCGACTTCCCCAATCAGGTCGCCATCGCCTACACCCCCGACGATTTCCGCCGCCTGCATGGCGAAGGCAAGTTCGCGATCTTCATGAGCATGCTCAACGCCTATCCGCTGGGCAACGACCTGAACGCCCTGGACAAGTGGGCAGCCCGCGGCATGCGCATGTTCGGCTTCAGCTACGTGGGCAACAACGCCTGGGCTGACTCATCCCGGCCGTTGCCGTTTTTCAACGATTCCCGCGACGCCCTTGGCGGCCTCTCGGAGATCGGCAAGCAGGCCGTGCATCGCCTCAACGACCTCGGCGTGATCATCGACGTTTCGCAGATGTCGACCAAGGCGCTGGAGCAAGTTGCCCAGCTGAGCCGTGCGCCGATGGTCGCGTCCCACTCGGCACCACGCGGAGTGGTAGACATCCCGCGCAACCTCAGCGATCAGGAAATGCAGCTGATCAAGCACAGCGGCGGCGTGGTGCAGATTGTCGGTTTCCCGACCTACATCCGCCCGCTCAGCCAGGCCACCCAGGACAAACTCAACGCCCTGCGCGCACGCTTCGACCTGCAACCGTTGCAAGGCCTGGAAATGGCGCTGATGCCGGGGGATCCGGTGATCACCGTCTGGTCCGAACAACGCTTCGGCGAGTACGCCAGTCAGCTCTATGCCATCGTCGACGAGGAACCCAAAGCCACGCTCAAGGACTACGGCGACGCGATCGACTACGCGGTGAAGAAAATCGGCATCGACCACGTCGGCATCAGTTCCGATTTCAACGATGGCGGCGGCCTGGACGGCTGGAAAGACGTCAGCGAGGCACGCAACGTAACGGCCGAGCTGATCAGTCGCGGCTACGGCGAAGCCGATATCGCCAAGCTCTGGGGCGGCAACTTCCTGCGGGTCTGGGACCAGGTGCAGAAGTCTTCCAAGCCTGTGGCAAAAAACTGATCCCCTCTTTGGCAAAAGCGAATCTTGCTCATGACCAACCGTCGTTCATTCCTCAAGCAGGCCGGCATTCTCGCGGCCGGCCTGCCCCTGGGCGCTGCCGTGAACCTGCCGGCGCTGGCCGCCAATCCGGCGCCGCTGGCGAAGGATAAATGGGCGCAACTACGCCAGATGTTCAATCAGGACCCGGATTACCTGCACTTCGCCAACTTTCTGGTGACCTCACACGCAAGACCGGTGCGTGATGCGATCGACCTGCACCGCGCCAACCTCGACCGTAACCCCGGTCGGGCCATGGACTGGGACCTGGGGGAAACCGAAAAACGCGAGCAGGAAGTGCGCGTCTGGGCCGGCCGTTACCTAAAGGCCAAGCCCGAGCAGATCGCCCTCACCGGCAGCACCACCGAAGGCCTTTCACTGATCTACGGCGGCATTCATGTGCGCCCCGACCAGGAAATCCTCACCAGCGAACACGAACACTACGCCACGAACTATGCCCTGGCTTACCGTCAGCAAAAGGACGGCGTCAAGGTTCGCAAGCTCAAGCTGTTCGAGAACAGTCACAGCATTTCCGTGGATGAAGTGCTGGGCTCGATTGCCAAAGGCATTCGCCCCGAAACCCGAGTGCTCGGCATGACGTGGGTGCAATCGGGCAGCGGCGTCAAACTGCCGATCGGCGAAATCGGCAAACTGGTGGACGAGCAGAACCGCAATCGCGCAAAAAAGGACCGCATCCTGTATGTGGTCGACGGCGTCCATGGCTTCGGCGTCGAGGACCTCGACTTCCCCGACATGCACTGCGATTTCTTCATCGCCGGCACGCACAAATGGATGTTCGGCCCGCGCGGTACCGGGATCATCTGCGCGCGTTCGGCTGAGCTCAAGGACGTGACGCCGACTATCCCGACGTTCTCCGAAGCCACCACCTTCTCGACCATCATGACCCCCGGCGGCTATCACAGCTTCGAACATCGCTGGGCCCTGAACGAAGCTTTCAAGCTGCACCTGGACCTGGGCAAGGCCGAGGTGCAGGCGCGCATCCACGCGCTCAATTCCTATGCAAAAAACCGCTTGCTGGAGCACCCGCAGATCGAACTGGTGACGCCAAAGAGCCCGGACCTGTCGGCCGGTTTTACCTTCTTCCGGATCAAGGATCGCGACTGCGAAAAAGTCGTCGTCCAACTGATGGAAAACCGCGTGGTCTGCGACTCGGTGGACCGCGACGTCGGCCCGGTGATCCGCATCGCTCCCGGCCTGCTCAACACCGAAAACGATATCGACCGTTTCATGGCGCTGCTGAGCAAGATCGCGTGATGCTGAACCCTGTGGGAGCGAGCGTGACACCCCGCTTTTCTTTAATCGAGATGACGCATGAACAGTGATCTGTTACCCCGCCCGCTCAAGGCACTCGCCCTGACCGCCCTCATGGCCGGTCTACTGTCGACCACCGCCCAGGCGGCCGCCGCCCCGCAACCGGGCAAGGTGTTCAAGGACTGCCGAGACTGCCCGGAAATGGTCGTGCTGCCAGCCGGCACCTTCACCATGGGCACACCGGACGATGAAGTCGGTCGCGAACCCGATGAAGGTCCGATGCATGACGTGACCTTCGCCAAGCCGTTCGCCATGAGCCGCTTCCAGGTCACCGCCGGTGAATGGGACAGCTACGTGCGCGACAGTGGTGTGACCATCGCCAATGGCGACACCCGGCCGGGCCGCGAGTGCGTCGCCAGCAAGCCGCGCTATCCGCAAAGTCCGCGTCAGCCAGCGGTGTGCATGAACTTCGACGACGTGAAGAACTACGTCGCCTGGCTGTCGAAAAAAACCGGGCAGACGTACCGCATGGTCAGCGAGGCCCAACGCGAATATGCCGCGCGTGGCGGCAGCAAAGGGCCGTTCCCCTTCCCGTTCGATGAGGGCAAGGAATACAGCATCAGCAAACACGCCAACACCTATGGCCCGGCGGACGGTTACAGCTTCAGCTCGCCAGTGGGCAGCTACCCACCGAACGCCTTTGGCATGTACGACATGCACGGCAACGTCTACGAATGGGTCGAGGACTGCGAACACCCTGATTACGTCGGTGCCCCCACCGATGGCAGCGCCTGGGTCGAGCCTAAATGCGAAGCCGTGCGGATTCGCGGTAACGACTGGGGCGAAGCGCCGGTGTTCTCGCGCTCCGGCAACCGCAACAGCCAGTACCCGCAAGAGCGCGGCGACTGGATGGGGTTCCGCATCGTGCGCGATCTCTAAGACACACCCCCAATCCTGTGGGAGCGAGCTTGCTCGCGATGACTGCATCACTGTCGATAGATATGTCGACTGTCAGTCCGCTATCGCGAGCAAGCTCGCTCCCACAGGGTCATGTGTTTGAGTCGCGATCGCCGCCAGTCGGCGCCCTTCTAAATTAAGCCTTCCACCAGACGTTCTACAGGGTATCTGCCTTTACGACCCAAGGAACTGTCTTCCATGACCCAGCCTACCCGTGGCGCCATCGGCGAATTGTTCGCCCTGTTGAAACCCTTTCGGCTCATCGTCGCCGCGTCCATTTTCCTGGGCATGGTCGGCGGCCTGAGCGTCACGGTATTGCTGGCGACCATCAACAACGCCCTGCATTCGGACACCGGCCTGACCCAAGGCGTCGTCGCCCTGTTCGCCGGCCTGTGCCTGCTGGCACTGGCCAGTTCGATCTGCTCGGACATCGGCACCAACTATGTCGGCCAGCACATCATCGCCAAACTGCGTAAACAGCTGGGCGAGAAAGTCCTGTCGGCGCCGATCGAACAGATCGAGCGCTATCGCAGCCACCGTCTGATCCCGGTGCTGACCCACGACGTCGACACCATCAGCGACTTCGCTTTCGCCTTCGCGCCGCTGGCCATTTCCGTCACCGTGACCTTGGGCTGCATGGGCTACCTGGCCATTCTGTCGTGGCCGATGTTCCTGATCATGGTCGCCGCCATCCTGATCGGCACAGCGATTCAGGCCTACGCCCAGAGCAAAGGGGTGCAGGGTTTCATGGCCGCCCGAGAGGCCGAAGATGAACTGCAAAAGCACTACAACGCGATTGCCGAAGGTGCCAAGGAATTGCGCATTCATCGCCCACGCCGCCAGCGCATGTTCGTCTCGGGCATCAAGGCCACGGCCGAGTTCATCTGCAACACCCAGGTGCGTTCGATCAATACGTTCGTGATTGCCAAGACCTTCGGCTCGATGCTGTTCTTCGTGGTCATCGGCCTGGCCCTCGCGCTGCAAACCTTCTGGCCGAGCGCCGACAAAACCGTGATGAGCGGTTTCGTGCTGGTGCTGCTTTATATGAAAGGCCCGCTGGAGCATTTGATCAGCACCTTGCCGATCGTCAGCCGCGCGCAGATCGCCTTCCGCCGCATCGCCGAACTGTCGGAGCAGTTTTCCACCCCCGAACCTCATCTGCTGCTCAGCGATAAAGGCAACGTCAAGCAAGCGGTGCACGAACTGAAACTGGCCGATGTACGTTTCAGCTTCCCGGCTGCCGAAGGTGCTGCACCGTTCCAGCTCGGGCCGGTGAACCTGACGATCAAGCAAGGCGACATCACTTTTATTGTCGGCGAGAACGGTTGCGGCAAGACCACGCTGATCAAACTCCTGCTCGGCCTGTACACACCACAACAGGGCGAAATCCGCGTCAACGGCGAGGCGATCGACGCGCAGAACCGCGATGACTATCGCCAGTTGTTCACCACGATTTTTGCCGACTATTACCTGTTCGACGACGTGGTCCAGGGCGATACGCACATCCCCGAAGACGCCAACAAATACCTGCAACGGCTGGAGATCGCGCACAAGGTCAGCGTCAAGGACGGCAACTTCACCACCACCGACCTCTCCACCGGCCAGCGCAAACGCCTGGCCCTGGTCAATGCCTGGCTGGAGGAACGTCCAGTGCTGGTGTTCGATGAATGGGCGGCCGACCAGGACCCGACCTTCCGACGGATCTTCTACACCGAGCTGCTGCCGGACCTCAAGCTCCTGGGCAAGACCATCATCGTGATCTCCCACGATGACCGTTACTTCGACGTGGCGGACCAACTGGTGCGTATGGAAAGCGGACGGGTCGTCACCGAACTGGCCCCTGCCTGATCGGCGTTTCATACCCGCTTGCGCGGACCTGTGGGAGCGAGCTTGCTCGCGATGGGGCCATCACATCCAACATTGATGGCGACTGATCCAACGTCATCGTCGGATCGCCGCCCGGAGCAAGCTCGCTCCCACAGGTTCTGTGCACTTTTACTTCTTCGAAATTTATTTTCCCGGTTTCTTTCCGGTTTTACGTTCGTGCTGCGTCTAATAATCATTCCTATTAACAAAACTCTGCACAACACTTTTTCAGGAGCTCAGGTAAGTAATGCGACCTCAAACACGCCGCACACCTCTCGCGCTGGCCGTACAGCGCCCGACTTTGCATCGCACCCTGTTCACTAGCGTACTGCTGACCGCCACCTTGCTGGGGAGCTCGATGGCCAATGCTGCACCTGTAAAAGTGAACATTGCAGGTCAATCGCTTTCCAACGCGCTGACCGAACTGGGCATGCAGACCAACCTGCAAATCCTCTACAGCCCGGATCAGGTTGCAGGGATCAAGTCTCGCGCGGTGTCCGGTTCACTGGAACCGTCCGATGCCCTCGCCGCCCTGCTGAAAGGCACTGGTATTTCGTTCCAGATCAGTGGTAATACCGTCACCCTGGTGTCCGGCGGCGGCTCGAGCCTGCAACTGGGCGCGACCACCATTTCCGGCCAGGCCCTGGGCCTGACCACTGAAGACACCGGTTCCTACACCACCGGCGCCACCACCACCGCGACCAAACTGCCGCTGACCCTTCGCGAAACACCGCAATCGGTGACCGTGGTGACGCGTCAGCAAATGGACGATCGCGGCGCCAAGAGCGTCGGCGACGTATTGCGCAACACCCCCGGCATCACGGCGCAGAAGTACGACAGTGACCGTACCGAGTTTTCCGCCCGTGGCTTTGCCATCACCAACTTTCAGTACGATGGCGTCAACATCCCGTACGACGGCGTTTACGGTGAAAACCCTAACAACAGCGACGACGCCGCCAGCCTCGATCGCGTCGAAGTCATCAAAGGCGCCACCGGCCTGATGACCGGCGCGGGCGACCCGTCTGCCACCGTCAACCTGGTGCGCAAGAAACCGACCAAGGACTTCAAGGCATCGGTCAGCGCCACCGCTGGCTCCTGGGACAACTACCGCACCGAAGGCGACATCTCCGGTTCGCTGAACGATTCCGGCAGCGTGCGCGGCCACTTCGTCGGTGCCTTGCAGGACAAAGATTCGTACATCGATCATTACAGCCAGAAGAAAGACCTGTACTACGGCATCCTCGAAGCTGACCTGACCGATGACACCCTGTTGACCCTGGGCGTCGACAAGTCCAGTGCCACCCCGCGCGGCAGTTCCTGGACCGGTAACGCGCCGTACTTCACCGACGGTGGCCGCACCGACTTCTCTCGCAGTTTCAACCCGGGTGCCGACTGGAGCCGTCGTGATTTCGACAGCACCACTTACTTCGCATCGCTGGAGCAAGCGCTGGCCAATGACTGGAAATTCAAGGCCAGCTTCGACCAGAAAACCACCGATCATGACACCCGACTGGCCTCGGCCAGCGGGGGTTCTGCGGACCGCGCCACGGGCGAAGGCAATTTCCTTTACTGGGGGCGCTGGGAAGGTCATCGCGTGCAGAACACGGCTGACGTGAACGTCTCCGGTCCGTTCTCACTGGGCGGTCGCGAGCATGAACTGGTAGCCGGCTTCATGGCATCGCACTCGCGCCAGACCGGCGCAACGTACGACACCAGCGCCTTCGAACTGGTGCCGGGCAGCATCTATGACTGGAACGGTAGCCTGCCGAAACAGGACTTCCCGAAAAACGGCAAGTACGAACGCACCCAGAGCCAGAACGGTCTTTACCTGGCCACGCGCCTGCGTCCGACCGACGACCTGTCGTTCATCCTCGGCAGCCGTCTGAGCACCTTCAAATACAACGAAGACTACTCGTACTATCCGGGCGGCACCCTCACCGACACTCAGGCCAGCTACAAGGAACACGGCGTTGTCACGCCTTACGCCGGTGTGGTCTATGACCTGGACGATACCTATTCGGTCTACGCCAGCTACACCAAGATCTACCAGCCTCAGATCAACAAGGACATCAACGGTGCGACCCTGGCACCGGTCGAAGGCGACAGCTACGAAACCGGCCTGAAAGCGGCCTACTTCGAAGGCAAACTGAACGCCAGCCTGGCATTCTTCCGCATTGAGCAGGACAACGTCGCTCAATCGGTCGGCACCGATGTGAATACCGGCGATGGCATTTTCAAAGCCACCGACGGCGCCACCACCAACGGTGTGGAACTGGAACTGGCCGGCGAACTGGCACAGGACTGGAACGTGTCTGCCGGCTACACCTACGCCCGCACCCGTGACAAGGACGAACAACGCATCTTCGGTTTCCCGCTGGCCACCAGCAAACCGGAACACGTGATTCGTACGTTCACCACCTACCGTCTGCCCGGCGCGCTGGACCAGTTCACCGTCGGTGGCGGTGTCAGCTGGCAGAGCGCGTTTTACGGCCAGAGCTACAGCCCCAACGTGGGCGGTGGCGAGGGCGGCAGCACCTCTCTCAAACAAGGCGGCTACACCCTCGTGGACCTGATGACCCGTTATCAGTACGACGAACACCTGAGCTTCACCGCCAATGCCTACAACATCTTCGACAAGAAGTACCTGACGGGCCTGGGCAACTTCGGCACCACGTTCTACGGCGAGCCGCGTAACCTGCAGATCACCGCGAAGTATGATTTCTGAGTGGCTGAGCTGAAATGAAAAATGCCCGTATCGTGAGATGCGGGCTTTTTTTTTATGGCTGTGAGATTTGTGTCGACTGTGATGCCGTCATCGCGAGCAAGCTCGCTCCCACAGTGGATCTGTGGTGGATACAAAACCTGCGTACGACCGAGATCAAATGTGGGAGCGGCGGTGCGACGATTCGACTTGCTCGCGAAGAACGATGACACGGTGGTGCTGGCTAGTCTGGATCATTCCCAGACTTCAGATCAAAGCCGCGAACGCACCCACTCCGCCACTTCCGCATGAATCCCCTCAACCTCCCCCAACAACCCCGCCATGCGCAAAAAGTCATGGGTCATCCCAGGCTGTTCCAGCAACGTCACCTCATTCCCGGCAACACACAGCCGCTCGGCATACGCCACCCCTTCGTCATGCAACGGATCATGCCCCGCCAGATACACCAACGCCGGCGCCACACCCGAAAGATCCTCCGCCAGCAACGGCGAGCACCGCCAATCAGCCAGATCCTGCGGCGTGCGCCCGTAATGCGCATAGAACCAATCCAGCGTCGGCGTCTCCAGCAAATAACCCTCGGCGAAATCCCGATGCGACGCGCGCTTGGTCGTGGCATCCGTCACCGGGTACACCAACAATTGCGCCTTCGGTTTCAACGCCAGTTCCTCAGGTTCACGCACGGCCATGATCGACAACACCGTCGCCAGCGTCGCACCCACGCTATCACCGGCCACGGCCACTCGCGTTGCGTCCAGGCCATGTGCCGCGCCCTCGCGCACCAGCCAGTTCCCCGCATCGCAGGCATCCTGCAACGGCGTCGGGAACCGCCATTCCGGGGCCAGACGATAATCCACCGTCAACAAGGCAAAACCGCCTTGGGAGGCCAGCCGCCGACACAACGCATCATGGGAATCGAGACTGCCGACCACATACCCGCCGCCATGGAAATACAACACCACCGGTTGCAGCCCATCGACCGATTGCCCGTTGCGATACACCCTTGCCGACAGGCTGTGGCCATCTCGCGCGGCGATGGTGAAGTCCTCGCAGGCAACGCTGTCCAGCGGCACATCGAGAAACCCCGACGACGCTTCGAAATCGAGCCGCGCCTGTTGCGGCGACTGTTCATGCATCGCGCGACTTTTACCGGTCACCCGGCCGAACTCGGCGAGTTCTAGTAATGCTTCAAGTTCTGGCAACACAGCCATGGGACGAATCCTTCTACACAAAGAGGTCAAAAATCGGGCAATACACAATTTTGAAACGAGCGAGAATCCTGTGGGAGCGGGCTTGCTCGCGAAGAGGCAATCTCAGGCGACATTGATGTTGCCTGATACAGCGCTTTCGCGAGCAAGCCCGCTCCCACAGGGGGTTATGCGATAGCTGGCCGGCGTTCCAACAGGTCTTCAAGCTCATCGAGCAGTTCATCACCGCGCAGCAACTCGTAATGCCCACCCGCCAACAAGCGATCAACGCCATGGCTACCGACCTGGGCCTCGAACACCCGACGTTCGTCGTCGCGCTCGGCCACCCACCAGCGATGCGCCGTGACCTGGATCGCCGGCAGTTGCCGATGCGCCAGCGCCAGTTGCTTGAGGCGTGAGCCGGTGGCGAAGATCTGCGTGAGTTCCCCAGCCCCCAACGCCGCTTGCTCATTGGAACCGTGCATGGCCGCCTCGATCACCGCCGTGGAACCTTCGCGCTCATTCAAGTCAGCGGCTTTCAGCGCAATCAGCGCCTGAGCCTCATCGGCCGGCAGACCGAGCACAAATTTCAGGAAGTCGCCCAAATCCTCGCGCCAGTCCCCCGCTTCTGCGGTGCCCGCCACGTAGCTGTCGACCAGTCCGGCAAACGCGACCGTCTCACCCTGAGTTTCCAGTTCGTGAGCAACCAGTTGCGTCAACGCCCCGCCCAACGACCAACCCAGCAAGTAATACGGCCCCTTGGCCTGCTGACTGCGAATCCGTTGCGCATAGGCCTGCGCCATCGCCAGCAGTGATTCGTCCTGCCAGTGCGGGTCGAGCAGCATGCGGCATTGCACGCCGTAGACCGTGCGCCGTCCTTCCAGTCGACGGGCCAGCGGTTCGTAGTCGAACACCGTGCCGAAACCGGCGTGCAGGCAGAACAGCGCCGGCACGTTCGGGATCCGCGCATTCAGCGCCAGCAACGGGTCCGGCGCAGACGCCGGCTCGGCCGCCTGATAGCCGCTAAGTTCGGCGATGCACGGCTTCTGCATCAGATCCCGCAGCTTCAATTCAAAGCCCAGTTGCGGCTGGCTGCGCACCCGCGAGATCACTTTGAGCACCTGCAACGAGTCGCCGCCCAGTTCAAAGAAGTTGTCGTCGATGCCCACTTGCGGCACGCCCAGCACCTCTTGCCAGATCGCGGTCAGCGCCATTTCCAGATCGTTGCGCGGCGCGCGATAACCGCCGAGAGCCCATTCAGGCGTAGGCAATGCGCGACGGTCGAGCTTGCCATTGGCCGACAGCGGGAAGCGCTCCAGCACCATGATCCGCGCCGGCACCATGTAGTCCGGCAGTTGCGCTTGCAGTTCAGACTTCAAGCGGCGATCAAGTCCAACAGCACCGGCAGCGACCACATAACCCACCAATTGCTTGCCGGTCGGCGTGTCGTGCACCACCACGGCGGCATCCTGCACCCCGGCGCAGTTGCGCAGGCGGGCTTCGATTTCGCCCAGTTCGATACGGAAACCACGGATTTTCACTTGCTGGTCGAGTCGCCCCAGGTAGTCGATCAACCCGCACTCGCGCTGGCGCACCAGGTCGCCGGTGCGGTACATGCGGCCACCGGCCTCGAACGGGTCAGGGATGAAACGCTCGGCGCTCATGCCGGGACGCTGGTGGTAACCGCGCGCCAGGCATTCACCGCCCAGGTACAACTCGCCGCTGACACCGACCGGCAACGGATTGAGGTCGGCATCCAGCACGTACAAGCCACGCCCGGCCACACCACGACCAATCGGCGCATACGCCGCGTCGCAGGTTTCGCTGACTTCGGCACGCCACAGCAGCGGCGTGACCACGGTTTCGGTCGGGCCGTAACCGTTGACCAGACGCTGCGGACGCAAGGCGCGTTTGACCTGCTCGAAACTGGCCTCCGGCACCGCATCACCGCCAAAGCAATACACCTCGACCGCCGGTGGATTGCCCAAACGTTCAGCCACCTCGGCCATCTGTTGCAGGTACGCCGGCGGGAAGCAGGCCACGGTGACGCCGTGACGATGCAACACTTCCAGGGTTTGTTCCGGCGTCCACAAACTGTCATCGCGGATTACCAGACTGCCGCCGGCCAACAGCACGCTCAGCCAACGCTCCTGAGCTCCGTCGAAAGCGAACGACATGAAATGCAACTCACGGCTGCGCGGCGCCAGTTCGTAGAGCTCGACGATGCCGCGGCAATGCCGGGCAATCGGTCCGCGCGCCACGGCCACGCCCTTCGGTTGGCCGGTGGAACCGGAGGTGTAAATCAGGTACGCCAGGTGCCCCGGCAGCGGATTGGCAACCGGACACTCGGTGTTGCCAGCAACGGCCAACTGATCGAGCAACAGACGTGGCGGGCTGTCGGCCAGGGTCAGTCGTTCGCCCAGATCACTGTTGCAAAGCAACAGACTGGCGGCCGAATCGTTGAGCATGTAGGCCAATCGCTCAACCGGGTACGCGAGGTCCAGTGGCAGATAAGCCGCCCCTGCTTTCAGCACCGCAAGGAACGCGACAATCGTGCGTTCGGAACGCGGCAGCGCCACAGCTACTAGTGTTTCCGGCCCGATGCCGCGACCGATCAGTTGCAGCGCCAACCCATTGGCCTGCGCCTCAAGCTGTGCATAACTGACTTCCCGATCCTCGCAGATCAAGGCGATTGTCTGCGGCTGCGCTTTTACGTGTTGATTGAACGCGTGCAGCAAATCGGCGTTGTCGTCGGACACCTGCGGCGGACTCAAACGCGCCTCAGGCAAGCCAATGTTGCCAAGCAGGCGCGTGGCATCTTCCGGCAACGCACGCAGCAACCCTTCAAGCTGCGCACGAATACGCTCCACTTCCACGTCACTGAAGCGATCGCGCAGGAACAGGTATTCGACTTCCAGGCCTTCTTCGTTGGCGCTGACCATCAAGTCCATCGGGAAGTTGGTCACCCCGCCGCTGCCGACTTCGGCAAAGCGCAGATCACCTTCCTCACCTCCTTTCAAGGCGCGGTCCACCGGATGGTTTTCGAACACGATGATGCTGTCGAACAAGCCCTGACCACCCTGCCCGGCCCAGCGCTGGATGTCCGACAACGGCGTGTGCTCGTAGTCGCGGACCATCAGGTTGTAATCCTGCAAGTCGCGCAGCCACTCACCCAGCGGTTGCTGCGGATCGAGGGTCTGAATCACCGGCAAGGTGTTGATGAACAGGCCGAGCATGTCCTGCGCGCCGGCCAACCCGGTCGGACGCCCCGCCACCGTGGCGCCGAACGCGACGCTGCGTTGGCCGCTGTGGCGCTGCAACAGCAACAACCACGCGCCTTGCACCAGCGTGTTCAACGTCACGCGCTGACGCTTGGCGAAGCTGTGCAGTTTGCGCGTCGCCTCGGCGTCGAGGTTGCTGTACATCACGCCGTGGCCGGAACCTGTCGCACCGGAAGCCTTGGCCAGAATGGTCGGTTCTTCGAGCAACGCCAGGCGCTCGCGCCAGAACCCTTGCGCCTGCGCACCGTCCTGACGTTGCAGCCAGGCGATGTAGTCGGCGTAACGACCGGTCAGGGTCGGCAGGCTGTCGTTGTGGTACAGGCGCAACATGTCGCCCAACAGGCGCGAGGCACTCCAGCCGTCCAGCAACAGGTGATGGTAGATCCAGATCATCTGGTAACGGTCGTCTCCCAAGCGAACCAGGATGAAACGCATCAATGGCGGGCAGCTCAGGTCGAAGCCTTTGGCTTGTTCCGCTGCGGCCAGTTCACTCAGCGCCTGCTCAGTATCGGTACGCTCGCGCCAGTCGAGTTCATGGATCGGCAACTCGACGTCAGCGAACACCGCTTGCAGCGGATCGGCCAACCCATCGCGCCAACGGAACGCCGCGCGCAGCACTTCATGACGCTCGACCAGCGTTTGCCACGCCGCGCGGAAACGCGGCACCTGCAAACCGTCCACCGCTACGCTCAACTGGTTGACGTAGGGGTTCAGTTCCGGCGAATCGAGACAGTGGAACAGCATGCCTTGCTGCATCGGCGACAGCGGATAGAGATCTTGCAGCCCTTCACGGGCGGCGATGTCGATGTGCGGCACCAGCGCAAAAGCAGGGACATTCGGCGCTTCAACCAACGCCGCTTCACGACTGGTCGCCACCGCAGCGAGTGCACGAATGGTTTGCTGTTCGAACAGTTGCTTCGGACTGAACACCAGCCCGCGCTGCCCGGCACGACTCACCGCTTGCAGCGAGATGATCGAGTCACCGCCGAGCTCGAAGAAGTTCTCGGTAACACCCACCGACTCCAGCCCCAACAGCTCTTGCCAGATCGCCACCAGCAACGCTTCGGCTGGCGACGCAGCGGCCACCTGATCGTGGTTCTGCCGAGTGGCTTCAGGCGCTGGCAGGCCCTGGCGATCAAGCTTGCCGTTCGGCGTCAGCGGCAACGCGGCCAGGCACATCAAATGCGCCGGCAGCATGTGCGCCGGCAGACGGCTGCGCAGGTGCAACGTCAGCGCTTCACGCAAATCATGCTCATCGGCGAGCGGATCGCGGGGCACCATGTAGCCAACCAACTGGCGGCTCACCGGGCCTTCGCGATCGATCACGAACGCTTCACGCACGCCTTCGTGTTCCAGCAGGCAGGCTTCGATTTCGCCGAGTTCAATACGGAACCCGCGAATCTTCACTTGCTGGTCGATACGACCGAGGTATTCAACAACGCCGTCGGCACGGAACCGCGCGAGGTCGCCACTTCGATACAAACGCGCACCTGGCACGAACGGATCCGGCACGAAGCGTTCAGCGGTCAGGTCCGGACGTTGATGGTAACCCCGCGCGACGCCCTCGCCGCCCAGGTACAACTCACCCGCCACGCCAACCGGCAACGGCTGCAAGCCGCCGTCCAGAATATAGGCGCTGCGGTTGCCGACTGGCCGGCCAATGGGCATGAACGCCGAGTCGAATTCGGTATCCGGATACGCCAACCAGATCAGCGGCGTGATCACCGTTTCGGTCGGGCCGTAG
Organism: Pseudomonas sp. ACM7; assembly: GCF_004136015.1. Lineage (NCBI taxonomy): Bacteria > Pseudomonadati > Pseudomonadota > Gammaproteobacteria > Pseudomonadales > Pseudomonadaceae > Pseudomonas > Pseudomonas sp. ACM7. Next base: position 670,291 of record NZ_CP024866.1, read on the forward strand.
CCGTTGATCAGGCGCTTGGGTTGCAGCACCTGCTGGACCTCGTCGAACGCATGTTTGGCCATGCCTTCACCGCACGGGGTGTAGGAACGGATCGGCAGATCACGCCCCGCTTCGCCCATGAAATCGGCGATCTGCGACAGATAGGTCGGGGTGAAGCAGGCGATGGTGATGCCGTGTTTTTCAATCTCGGCGCACGTGCGCTCCACGCTCCACAATTCGTCGTCGCGGGGCATCACCGCCGAACCGAACACCAGCGGCGTCAGCCAGCGCTCGTGAGCGCCGTCGAAGCTGATCGAAGCAAATTGCAGCTCGCGATCGTCCGGGGTCATGCCGTACAACTCGCCGATCGACAGGCAATGCATGGCCAGCGGACCATGGGCCACGCTGACGCCTTTCGGCCGCCCGGTGGAGCCCGAGGTGTAAATCAGGTACGCGAGGTTTTCGCCGCAGGTCAGGTTGACCGGGTTGGTTTCAGCCATCGAGTCCAGCGGCTCACGGTCGACTTCCAGCACCGACAGGCCTTCCGGCAAGGGCAGTTTTTCCCGCAGCCAAGATTGACTGATCAGCAGCGAAATGCCGCTGTCTTCCATCAAATAGCGCAGGCGTTCGGCCGGGTACGTCGGGTCCAGCGGCACGTAGGCGCCGCCCGCCTTGAGGATCGCCAGCAGACCAATGATCATCTCCGGCGAACGCTGCATCGCCAGGCCAACCCGCACTTCCGGGCCGATGCCCAGTGCGCGCAAGCGATGGGCCAATTGGTTGGCGCGACGGTTGAGTTGGTCGAAGCTCAATTCCAGATCGTTGAAGATCAGCGCCGTGGCGTCCGGTCGAACAACGGCCTGGGCCTCGATCAACTGATGCACGCAGAGCGGGTTTTCCGTCGCGGTGAACGGCGGGTTCCACTCCACTAACTGTTGCGCACGTTCCGGCGCGGTCAGCAGGTCCAGTTCACTCAATGCAGTGTCTGGCGCAGCGACCATCGCCGCCAGCAACGCGGCCAGATGCTCGCTCATGCGGGCAATCGCCTCGCCGCTGAAGTGGGCGCACTGGTAGCTCCAGTTCAGGCTGAGCTGGCTTTCGGCAGTGGCCGCCAGGGTCAGCGGGAAGTTGGTGCGTTCGTGGTTCTGCGGGATCGAGAAGCTCAAACCGGCTGGCGCGCCCTGTTGCAAGGCCTCGGCCACCGGGAAGTTTTCGAACACCAGCAGGCTGTCGAACAGCGGCTCGCCGGCACGTCCGGCCCAGCGCTGAATGTCACCCAATGCGGTGAATTCATGCTCACGCAGTTCCAGATTCTGCGCCTGCAAACGGGTTAGCCATTGACCGACGCTTTCAACCGCGTCCGGCGAGCTGATCACCGGCAAGGTGTTGATGAACAGGCCGAGTTGACTTTCAGCACCCGGCAAGTCCACCGGACGCCCGGCAACGGTCGCGCCAAACGCGACGCTGCGTTGACCGCTGTAGCGTTGCAACAGCAGCGCCCAGGCGCCTTGGACCAAGGTGTTGAGCGTCACTTTTTGCTGACGGGCAAACTCGCTGAAACGCTTGCTCGTGGCGACATCGAAGGTCTGGCGGTGGTCGGCGAACTCTGCCGTCGACAGGTTTTTACTATCGCCGTGGGCCAGGCTCTGCGCCAACAGGGTCGGGTTGTCGAGGGTCGACAATTGCTCGCGCCAGAACAACTCGTCGGCTTGCGCATCCTGACGCTGCAACCAGCCAATGTAATCGGCAAAACGCCCAATCGGCGCCTGCACGTCCTGCCCGGCATAACGCTGCAAGACTTCGCTCAACAACAGCGAGTTACTCCAGCCATCGAGCAACAAGTGATGGTGGGTGTAGATCAGTTGCTGACGCTCATCGTCGAGTCGTACCAGGGTCAAACGCATCAACGGCGCGCGAGTCGAATCGAGCTGCAAGCGTTCGCTGTCGATCAGTTGAACCAACGCTTCGGCCTGATCGCTGCGGCTGCGCCAGTCGAGGCAAGTCAGCGGCAATTGCAGGTGACGATGCACCAACTGCACCGGCGCTTCAAAACCGTCAGGGAAGTGGAAGCTGCTGCGCAGGATTGGATGCGTATCGAGCACCGCCTGCCAGGCGCGACCCAGTCGATCGGCATCCAGGCCACAGGCTTCGACGCTGAGCTGGTTCACGTAGGCGCCGGAATCGGATTCGTACAAGCTGTGGAACAGCAAACCGGCCTGCATCGGCGACAGCGGATACAGGTCCTCGATTTGCGCCGGAGGCACTGACAGACCATCGAGTTGCGCTTGAGTCAGACGCGCCAACGGGAAGTCCGCCGGGGTCACGCCGCCCGCGCCATCGCTCAGGCAATGGGCGATCAACGCCAGCAACTCACCGCGGAAATCCGCCGCCAGCGCTTCGATCTCGCGCAGGTCGAAGCATTCGCGGCTGAAGGTCCAGTCGAGTTTCAGTTCACCGCCATAGACCTGACCGTCCACCGATAGCCAGTTCGGCAACGGTGCGTCCGCCGATTGCGCGGCACCGCTGGATTCGCGAGCCGGGGTGAACAGTGCGTCGTCGGCAAAGCTCTGGTCGAACTGGCCGAGGTAGTTGAAGGTCACGCGTGCTTGCGGCAACGCTGCCAGCGTCGCTTGGGTCGCGGCATCGCCCATGTAGCGCAACAGGCCGTAGCCCATGCCTTTGCCGGGGATTTCGCGCAGTTGCTGCTTGATCGCCTTGATCGAACCCGAGAGGTCGGCGGTCGGCGTCAGGCGTACCGGGAACAGGCTGGAGAACCAGCCGACGGTGCGGGTCAGGTCGATGTCGTCGAACAGCTCTTCGCGGCCATGGCCTTCGAGTTGAATCAGCGCCGATGCGTGGCCGGTCCAGCGGCTGAGGGTACGGGCCAGTGCGGTCAGCAGCAGGTCGTTGACTTGCGTGCGATAGATCGCCGGGGCCTGTTGCAGCAACTGGCGAGTCTGCTCGCGGTCAAGACCGATGCTCACACCTTGGCGCAGATGCCCGGCCTGACTGGCTTGAGCGTTGGCGGCTGGCAGCGAATCATTGGCGACGCTCAGTTGCGCCTGCCACCAGTTCAGTTCGCCAGCGGCGGTTTCGGAACGGGCATAGGCGTCAAGCTTGTCGGCCCAGGCCTGGAAAGCGCTGGTCTTCGGTGGCAATTCTTGCCCTCGGTAAGCGGCCTGCAAATCTTCCAGCAACACCCGCCAGGACACACCGTCCACCGCTAGGTGGTGGATCACCAACAGCAACCGCTGCGAGCCATCCGCCTGGGCGATCAAAGCCACGCGCAGCAGCGGACCGTCTTGCAGACTGAGGCTGCGCTGGGCTTCATCGCAAACCGATTCCAGCGAGGCATCGCTGGCTACGCGAGCGGTCCAGAGCATGTCGATGACGTCGGCGCTGTCGGCCCCGACATAACGCGCCGACCATTGGCCGTCGACCTGACTGAAGCGCAAACGCAGCGCGTCGTGTTGCTTGAGAAGACGTTGCAGCGCGGCTTGCAGGCGCGGCAATTCGAGGGTTTCGCGTGGAGTCAGCAGCACGGCCTGGTTCCAGTGCGCACGCTGCGGAATCGGCTCGTCGAAGAACCAACGCTGGATCGGCGTGAGTATTTGCACACCGTCCACCGGCCCTTGTTGCGCCAACGGTGCCGCCTGTTCTTTCACTACCGCAGCCAGCGCTTGCAAGGTCTGCTGCTGGAACAGGTCGCGCGGTTGCAGGCTCAGGCCGGCACGACGGGCACGGCTGACCACTTGAATCGAAATGATCGAGTCGCCGCCCAGCTCAAAGAAGTTGTCCTGACGCCCGACCTGCTCCACGCCCAACACGTCCTGCCAGATCTGCGCCAGCAGCTGTTCGTGTTCGCTGCGTGGCGCTTCGAACGCGCGCTGGCTGACCTGTGCGATCGGCGCGGGCAGGCGTTTGCGGTCGAGTTTGCCGTTAGGGCTCAGCGGCATCTGCTCGATCAGCACGGTCTGCGCCGGCACCATGTAATCCGGCAGGCTGGCGAGCAAATGGCTTTTCAGGGTTTCGCGCCACACACCTTGTTGCTCGGCATCGACGTCCAGCAGTGCGCGATTTTGCGGCACCAGGTACGCGACCAATTGCTTACCGCTCGGGCCATCGAGGGCCAGCACCACGGCTTCCTGCACGTCGGCATGTTCTTGCAGGCGCGCTTCGATTTCCCCCAGTTCGATGCGCAAACCGCGAATCTTCACTTGATGGTCAATACGCCCGCAGTAGTCGATGGCGCCATCAGCGCGATAACGCGCCAGATCACCGGTGCGGTACAGGCGCTCGCCACTGCCGAACGGGTCGACCACGAAACGCTCGGCGGTCAGCGCGCCACGGCGGTGATAACCGCGAGCCAGACCGACACCGCCCAGGTACAACTCGCCCAGCGCGCCCAGCGGCAACGGTTGCAGTTCGCTGTCGAGGATGCAGGTGCGCAGGTTGGCGATCGGGCGGCCGATCGGCACGCTGTCGCGGCCCTCTTCCACGCAGGTCCAGTGGGTCACGTCGATGGCCGCTTCGGTCGGGCCATACAGGTTGTAGAGATTGGCTTGCGGCAGGCTGCGCAAGGTCTGGCGTTGCAGCTCCATCGGCAGCGCTTCGCCGCTGCAGATGATCCGTTGCAGCGAGGTGCAGGCCAGCGCTTCGTCGGCACCGATGAATGCGGAGAGCATCGACGGCACGAAGTGCAGCGTGGTGATCGCCTGTTCGACGATCAACGCAGCAAGGCGTTGCGGATCGCGGTGCTCGCCGGGGGCGGCGATGACCAGCGTTGCGCCCTTCATCAGCGGCCAGAAAAACTCCCACACCGACACGTCGAAACTGAACGGCGTTTTTTGCAGCACGCGGTCAGTCGGCAGCAGGTTGTAGGCTTCCTGCATCCACTCCAGACGGTTATGCAGCGCCACATGGCGGTTGCCCGCACCCTTGGGTTTGCCGGTGGAACCGGAGGTGTAAATCACATAGGCGAGGTTTTCTGCGACAGCAAGGTTGGGCAGATCGGAACCTGGCAAGTCGCTCAGCCAATCGGCGTCGGCGTGCAGGCACAAGGTGCGCACGTTGTCCGGGGTCGGCAGTTGCGCCAGCAGATGTTCCTGAGTCAGCAACAGCGAAATGCCGCTGTCTTCGATCATGTAGCTCAGGCGATCAATCGGGTATTCCGGGTCCAGCGGCACATAGGCGCCTCCGGCCTTGAGAATCGCCAGCAGGCCGACGACCATTTCAAACGAGCGGTCGCAGGCAATTCCCACCAGCACTTCAGGGCCAACACCCTGGGCGCGCAAGTGATGGGCCAGACGATTCGCACGCAGGTTCAGCTCGGCGTAACTCAGGCTGTGGCCCTGGAACACCAGCGCTGTCGCCTCCCCGTTTTCTGCCACGCGCGCTTCGAAATGCCGCTGCACGCAGACCTCACCCGGATAAGCCTGAGCGGTGTCGTTCAGGTCATCGAGGATGCGCAGACGCTCGTCGGCGTCCAGCAATGGCAACTCGGCGAGCGGACATTGCGGACTCGCTAGCACGCCGGCTAGCAGGTTGCGCCAGTGGCGGGCCAGATGCTCGATGCGCTCGGCGTCGAACAGATCGGTGGCATACGTCAGGCTGGCGAACAGCTTGTCGCCCTCTTCCTGAGTGTCCAGTTGCAGGTCGAATTGCGTGGTGTGCGCCGTGGCGTTCAGCGCTTCGACGCGCAACCCTGCGAGCAAACCGCTGACCGCCGCCGGTTTGGCTTGCTGGTGGTTGAACATCACCTGGAACAATGGGCTGTGGCTGAGGCTGCGCTCACTTTGCAGCGCCTGCACCAGACGCTCGAACGGCAAGTCCTGATAATCCTGGGCATCCAGCGAAGCAGCGCGGGTCTGGTCGAGCAATTGGCTGAATGGCAGACGTCCGTCCAGTTCAGCACGCATCACTTGGGTGTTGACGAAGAAACCGATCAGGCCACGGGTTTCCGCGCGATTACGGTTGGCAATCGGCACGCCAACCCGCAGGTCGGACTGGCCGCTGTAGCGATAGAGCAAGGCCTGGAAGCTCGCCAGCAACAGCATGAACGGCGTGACGCCGCGCTGTTTGGCCAGGGTCATCAGACCGCTGGCCAAGGTCGCATCGAAGGCGAAATCCAGACGCGCACCGCGCTGACTCGGTTGCGCCGGACGCGGACGGTCTGTCGGCAATTCGAGCAGCGGTTGTTCGCTGCCCAGTGTTTCACGCCACCAGTTGAGTTGACGCTCCAGTTCCCCCGCTTCCATCCAGCGGCGTTGCCACTGGGCGTAGTCGGAATACTGGATCGGCAACGCTTCCAGCGCAGCGTTTTGCCCTTGGCAGTGCGCGGCGTAGAGCCGGGAAAACTCCTCCACCAATACGCCCATCGACCAGCCGTCAGTGACGATGTGGTGCAAGGTCAGCAACAGCACATGGTCTTCGATGTCGAGCTGCAACAGGCTGACCCGCAACAGCGGGCCGTGCTGAAGATCGAACGGGCGAGCAATGTCCTGCTCGACGCTTTTCATCGCCAGATCGAGACGTTGATCCTGAGGGTTTGCACGCAGGTCGATCTGTTCGATCGGCAGCGAAGTGAACCCGGCCAGTGTCTGCACCACCTGACCGTCATCCTCTACGAAACGGCTGCGCAGGCTCTGATGTCGCTCCAGCAGCACGTCGAAACTCTGCTGCAACGCCGCTCCATTCAGCGGGCCATGCAAACGCAAGGCGGCCGGAATGTTGTACGCCGAGCTTTGCGGATCAAGCTGCCAGAGGAACCATTGGCGCTGCTGCGCATACGACAGTTCGAACGTCGCTTGCGGCTCAGCTGCGGGCGGAATCGGTAGTTGGCCAAAACTCACGCCCTGCTCTTGCATGCGTTGCAGAAACTCGCGGCGCTTGTCGGCAGGCAGGCCGGCGAAGCGGCTGGCGATACGCTGGGCAGTGGTGTGTTCCATCAGTTGATCTCCATCTCGTCGAGAAGCGACTCAAGCGCATCAAGACGTGCATCGTTGTCAGCCGGGGCGTGTTGCCCGGCCATGGCGGCATAAGCCTGAAGGTCGGTGGATTCGAACAGCGCGCGCAACGGCAGCTCGATGCCCAGTTCCAGTTCCACGCGGGCACTGGCCTGGGCGGCGAGCAGCGAGTGCCCGCCCAATTCAAAGAAGTTGTCGCGTCGGCCGATCTGCGCCACGCCCAGCACGCTGGCCCAGATATCTGCCAGTTGCCGTTCGAGGTCGCCTTCGGGGGCTTCGAACGGGCGCTGCCATTCCTGCGCGTCAGGCACCGGCAAGGCCTTGCGGTCGAGCTTGCCGTTGCCGGTCAACGGCAAGGCATCCAGCAGCAGCCAGTGGCTCGGCACCATGTAGTCCGGCAGATCCACCTTGAGCGCGGCGCGCAAGTTGTCGCGCCAGGCGATTGGATCATGCGGGGTTTGCTCGGCGACCACGTAGGCGCACAGTTGCGGACCGCCATCGCCGGTATGCACGCTCAACACGGCTTGGCGCACGCCCGGTTGCGCCAGCAGCGCGGCTTCGATTTCACCCAGTTCGATGCGGAAGCCACGGATCTTCACTTGCTGGTCAATCCGCCCGAGGTAATCGATGCTGCCGTCGGCACGCTGGCGGGCCAGGTCGCCGCTGCGATAAAGGCGTTGCGACGCATCGAATGGGCTCGGAACGAAGCGCTCGGCAGTCAGGCCGAAACGCCCGTGATAACCACGGGCCAAACCAGCGCCGGCGATGTACAACTCGCCCGCCACACCCACCGGCACCGGTTGCAATTGACTGTCGAGCAAGTACCAGCGCAGGTCGCGGATCGGCAAGCCGATCGGGCTTTTGGCCTTGCTGTCGAGGTCGGCCAGGCGGATCGCACGGTAGGTCACGTGCACCGTGGTTTCGGTGATGCCGTACATGTTGACCAGGGTTGGCTGTTGGTCGCCGAAGCGCTCGAACCATGGACGCAGGCTCGCGACTTCCAACGCTTCGCCACCGAAAATCACCTGACGCAGCGCCAGTTTTCGCTCGCTGGCGCATGCAATCGGCAACAACTGGCGGAACGCAGTCGGGGTCTGGTTCAACACCGTCACGCCTTCATCACAGAGCAAGCGATGGAACTCTTGCGGCTCGCGGCTGATGTAATACGGCACGATCACCAGACGCCCGCCAGTGCACAGCGAGCCCAACAGCTCCCACACCGAGAAGTCGAACGCGTAGGAGTGGAATAGCGTCCAGACATCGTCCGGGTCGAAGTTGAACTCGGCAGCGGTGGCCGTGAGCAGACGCCCGACGTTGCCATGACTGAGCAATGCGCCCTTCGGCCGACCGGTGGAACCGGAGGTGTAGATGACGTAGGCGAGGTTTTCCGCGGTGGCTAGCGCTGGCAAGTTGTCGTCGCTGAAGGCCTCCAGTTGCAACGACTCCAGGCTCAGCACTTGCACGCCGTCGCGGGCCGGCAAGCCATCGATCAAGTGTTGTTGGGTCAGCAGCAACGTGATGCCGCTGTCTTCGATCATGTAGCTCAAGCGCTCGGCCGGGTATTGCGGGTCGAGCGGTACATAGGCGCCACCGGCCTTGAGAATCGCCAGCAACCCGACCACCAGCGGCATCGCCCGTTCGGTGGCGATGCCAACCCGGACTTCGGGGCCGACGCCCTGTTCACGCAGTTTGCGCGCCAGCCGGTTGGCCTGAGCGTTGAGCGCGGCGTAGGTCAGTTGCTCGCCTTCGTAGACCAGTGCGATTGCGTTCGGCCGTTGTGCGGCTTGAACTTCGAACAAGTCGTGCAAGGTTGGCGACGGCGGTTGCGCCTGGAACGTCGGGTTCCAGTGCTGGATCAACGCATCGCGTTGTGTTGCTTTGAGCAATGGCAGTTCGGCGACGCGCTGTTGCGGATCTTCGACCACCGCTCGCAGCAGGTTCAGCCACTGCTCGGCGAGGCGGTTCATGGACGCCTCGTCGTACAGGTCAGTGGCGTAGGTCAGGCTGGCGTCCAGCGTTTCGCCCTGCTCCTGAGTATCCAGCACCAGATCGAATTGCGTGGTGTGTTGCTGCCAGTGCAGACGCTCGACCTGCAAGTCGGCGACGCTGCGCTCAACGCTCGCGCCCAGTTGTTGCTGGTGGTTGTAGAGCACCTGGAACAATGGGCTGTGATTGAGGCTGCGGTCGGGCTGCAAGGCGTCGACCAACTGCTCGAACGGCAAGTCCTGGTTAGCCTGCGCGCCCAATGCAATCTGTTTGACCTGTTGCAGCAAGGTGCTGAAGGACTGCTGACCATCGATCTCGGCACGCAGCACTTGAGTGTTGATGAAGAAGCCGATCAGGCCTTCGGTTTCCAGACGCGAACGCCCGGCGCTCGGCACGCCGACGCTGATGCGGGGCTGCCCGCTCTGGCGATGCAGCAAGGCCTGGAAACTCGCCAGCAACAGCATGAACAACGTCACTTGTTGCTCCTGGGCACGTTCACGCAAACCGACCAACAACTCGCGATCAACGTTCAGCACCAGGCTGGCGCCGCGCTCGGTGCGACGGGCCGAACGGGTCAGTTCACTCGGCAATTCCAGCGGTGTCTGGCTGCCAGCCAGTTGCTCGCTCCACCACGTCAGTTGGCGTGCGCCCTCGCCTGCTTCCAGCCAGTCGCGCTGCCAACGGGCGTAGTCGCTGTAGTTCACCGGCAGACTCGACAGGTTCGCAGCCTTGCCTTCGACGGCAGCCTGATACAGCGCGCTGAATTCATCGACCATGACCTGCATCGACCAGCCATCGGCAGCGATGTGGTGCACGGTGAGCACCAGCACGTGTTCGTCGGTGTTCACTTGCAGCAGCAACACGCGCCATAGCGGACCGTTGCGCAGGTCGAACGGACGGGCGATTTCTTCGGCTACGGCATTGTCGGTCGACGACTGATCGAGTGTGCGTTCATCCAGTTGCAACGCCAGATTGTCGTGCAGCACCGGACGCGCCTGTTGGCCGTCCTGTTCGAAGGTTGTGAGCAGGGTTTGGTGACGGGCCTGCAATTGCGCAAAGGCTTCGCGCAGGGCTTCGCGGTTCAGCGAGCCCTTGAGGCGTAGCGCGGCGGGAATGTTGTAGGCCGAGCTTTGTGGGTCCAGCTGCCAGAGAATCCATTGGCGCTGTTGGGCGTAAGACAGGATCTGCGGCTGACCGACCGTTGCACGTTGCAGCACCGGTTGGTCGCTGACGTTCGCCAGTGCTGCACGCTCGGCAAATTCCGCCAGATTCGCGGCGGAGAACAGGCTGCTCACCGACAGTTCTAGCTGCAATTGCTGACGCACCCGAGAGATCACCTGAAGCACCAGCAACGAGTGCCCGCCCAGTTCGAAGAAGTTGTCGTCACGTCCCACGCGTTCGACCTGCAACACGTCCTGCCAGATCAGTGCGAGTTGCGTTTCCAGCCCTTCGGCGGGGGTCACGAATTCGCGTTTCGCATCGCCCGCTTCAGCACACGGCAGGGCTTTGCGGTCGAGTTTGCCGTTGTTGTTGAGCGGCAGTTTGGCCAGCAGGATCAGGTGATTCGGCACCATGTATTCCGGCAACGACTGACGCAGAACGGCTTTGAGTCCTTCCAGATATTCGGCCTGAGAAACCATCGCGCCGCTGGCCACGACATACGCCACCAGTTGCGTGCCGTCCTGAGCGATGACCGCCGCTTCGCGCACGTCCTCACGGGCTTGCAGGCAGGCTTCGATCTCGCCCATTTCAATGCGGAAACCGCGAATCTTCACTTGATGGTCGATGCGACCGACGTATTCCAGATTCCCGTCAGCGTTGTAGCGCGCCAGATCGCCGCTGCGGTACAGCCGCACGCCCGGTTCACGGGCGAACGGGTCCGGCAGGAAGCGTTCAGCGGTCAGCGCCGGGCGGTCGAAGTAGCTCTGAGCGAGGCTGGCCGGCGCGCCGATGCACAGTTCACCGACGCCACCGTTGGGCAACAACTGACCGGCCGCGTCCAGCACATACAGCGCGCGACCGGCGATGGCTCGTCCAATCGGGATGCCAAACGCGTCGCTGGCATCTTCGAGATGGCATTCATGAATGCTGGACACCACAGTCGCCTCGGTCGGGCCGTAGGTGTTGAGCAAACGCACGTGGCTCAAACCGGCCTGATGCCACAAACGCAGACCTTCGACCGACATTGCTTCGCCGCCGACGTGAACCTGGCGCAAATCACCCAAGTTGCGCACCACACCGCTCGCACATTCCCGGGCCAGCAAATACCAGTAAGCGGCCGGCAAGTCCGCTACTGTCACGCCTTGCTGGACGATTTCGACGGCGAGGCGGCCGGCGTCCCACACATCGTCGCCGCGCATGATCAACGCCGCACCGACACACAGCGCCGGGAAGCACTGCTCGACGAAACCATCGAAACTGAAGGTCGCGAACTGCAACACACGGTCCGACGCCAACAGCACCGAATAGTCGGCGGCGGTCTGGCAGAACTCGCGCAGCGCGGCATGGGCGATGGCCACGCCTTTGGGTTGGCCGGTGGAACCGGAGGTGTAGATGATGTAGGCCAGGTCGTCGGCGAGCGCGTGGTTTTGCGGATCGCTGTCGGAGTAGCCGACGTTGTCTTCGAGGCTGAGACGTAGCACGCCTGGCACGTCTTCCAGCAGACCGGACTCGCACAGCAGCACGTCGAGGCGGCTGTCGTCGATCATGTAGGCCAGGCGTTCAGCCGGGTATTTCGGGTCCAAAGGCACATAAGCCGCGCCGGTTTTGAGCACCGCCAGCAGGCTGATGATCAGTTGCGGACCACGCTTCAGCGCCAGACCGACGCGCTTGCCGGGACCGGCGCCGTTTTCAATCAGACGATGGGCCAGACGGTTGGCCTGCGCGTTCAGTTGACCGTAGCTCAGGGATTGACCGTCGACCTGCAACGCCATCGCGTCTGGGGTAGCGGCGGCCTGAGCCGCGATTTGTTCGTGCGCCAAAAGTGCTGTGGATAACTCAACTGCCGCCGGTTGGCTGACAGAGAGCACCGTATTTTTTCCGGCCTCATCGAGTAACTCCAGCGTGCCCAATGCCGCGTCCGGCAGCGCCACCAACTGCACCAGCAGGTGCTGCAAACTGGCCGACAACTCAGCGACCTGCGCCGCACTGAACCGCGCCGCGTCATAGCTGAAGTCCAGGCTAAGGCCTTCGCCCAGTTCGATGCCCAAGGTCAGCGGATAGTGCGTGCGCTCGTGGTTGTGCAGGTTGCCGAACGACAACCCGGCCGGCGCGCCCTGTTTCAGCGCCTCGGCCACCGGGAAGTTTTCGAACACCAGCAGGCTGTCGAACAGCGCCGAACCCTGCTGCCCCGCCCAGCCCTGAATGTCGTAAAGCGGCACGTGCTCGAACTCGCGCATCGCCAGGTTCAGCCCTTGCAACTCGCCCAGCCATTGACTGACGGTTTGATCCGGCTTCATCGCGCACACCAGCGGCAGTGTGTTGATGAACAAGCCGAGCTGCTCTTCGATCCCCGGCAGCGGCGCCGAACGCCCGGCCACGGTGGCACCGAACACCACGCAATCCTGACCGGTGTAGCGTTGCAGCAACAGGCTCCAGGCCGCTTGCAGCAAGGTGTTGAGGGTGACCTTCTGCTGACGGGCGAACTCGGCCAGACGCTGGGTCGCACGGCTGTCGAGTGCGACGCGATATTCCTCGCTGCCCTCGGCGCCTACCGGTGGCCGCAACGCTTCGGCCAGCAACGTTGGCGCTTGCAGCGGCGCCAATGACGCTTTCCAGAACTGCTCGCCCGCGGCAGCCGATTGCTGCTGCAACCAGCCCAGATAATCGCGGTATTGCCCGGTCGGTGCCGGCAGCGATTGCCCGGCGGCGTAGTGCTGGATCACTTCGGCCAGCAACTGCGCGTTGCTCCAGCCGTCCATCAAAATGTGGTGGCTGGTGTAGATCAGGTGCCAGTCATTGGCGCCCGTGCGGACGAGGTTCAAGCGGAACAGCGGCGCGGTGCCCAGTGCAAAACCCTGGGCGCGTTCGGCGTCGGCCAGCGCATCGGTGTCGGTCGCTGCAAGCACTTCAAGCGGCAACGCGACGTTGCGGACAATTGCCTGATGCGCGGTGTCGAGGCCTTGCCAGTGGAAGCTGCTGCGCAGGATGTCGTGACGCTCCAGCGCGGTTTGCCAGGCTTGGGCGAATCGCTGCGGATCGAGGTCTTGAATGTCGAGGCGCAGCTGACTGATGTAGGCGCCGACTTCGGGTTCGTAGAGGGTGTGGAACAGCATGCCCTGCTGCATCGGCGACAGTGGATAAAGGTCTTCGAGGGTCGAAACAGCAACCGGCAGTGCATCGAGTTGCGCCTGACTGATGCGCGCCAACGGGAAGTCCGACGGTGTGGCTTGCGGCACTTCAACGGCACAGCAGTGATCGATCAGCGCGTTGAGTTCCAGCGCGTAATCGTCCGCCAGACGCTGAATCGTCGCGGTGTCGAACATCTCACGGCTGAAGCCCCAGCTCAGCGACAACTCGCCGCCATAGACCTGGCCTTCGACCGTCAGCCAGTTGCCCAGCGGTGCCGATGGATCCTGCGCCACGCCGTTGCCTTCGGTGGACGGCACAAACATCGCGGCATCGTCGAACTGGCGGTCGAACTGGCCCAGATAGTTGAAGGTGATGCGCGGTTGCGGCAACGCCGCCAGTTCGGCGCGAATCTCCGGTGTGCCGAGGTAGCGCAGCGCGCCATAGCCGAGGCCTTTGTCCGGCACTGCGCGCAGTTGTTCCTTGATGGTTTTGATCGACGCCGATAGATCGGCGCACGGCATCAGATTGACCGGGAACAGGCTGGTAAACCAACCGACGGTACGGGTCAGGTCGATGCCGTCGAACAGGTCTTCGCGACCATGGCCTTCAAGCTGAATCAGCGTGCTGCCCTGCCCGCTCCAGCGGCAAACCGCCCGCGCCAGGGCGGTCAGCAGCAGGTCGTTGACCTGGGTGCGATAGGCCGCCGGGGCCTGTTGCAGTAGTTTGCGGGTTTGCTCGGCGTCGAGTTTGAGTTCGAATTTGTGTTCGAAGCGGTTTTCCAGCGCACCGTTCGGGTGGTCGCATGGCAGATCGTTCGGTGCGTCGCGCAGTTGGGTTTGCCAGTGACCGAGGCTGTTTTCAAAGGCTGGAAGATGAGCTTGCAGACGGGCAACCCAAAGTTGATAGGTGCTGGTTTTCGCCATCGAAGCATGGCTGCCGCTATAGAACTGCTGAAGATCTTCCAGCAGCACGCGCCAGGACACACCGTCCACCGCCAGGTGATGAATGACCAACAGCAAACGCTCGGTACCGTCGGCCATCGAGACCAGCAGCGCGCGCATCAGCGGGCCATTTTGCAAATCGAGACTGCGCTGGGCTTCGTCGCACAGGGCGTTGAGTTCTTCGACCGATTGTGCCTGACGCTGCCACAACACCGACTCCGTGGTCGGCGCTGCGTAGGCTTGCTGCCAACCTTCAGCGGTCTGTTCGTATCGCAGACGCAAGCTGTCGTGATGGGTCAGTAATTGTTCTAAAGCGCGATCCAGCGCAGCACCGTTCAACGCCTCACGCGGCACCAGCAGCAGCGACTGGTTCCAGTGCTGACGTTCGGGGATCGCTTGCTCGAAGAACCACTGTTGCACCGGCGCCAACGCCACCGCGCCAACCGCTGGACCTTGATCGATCAACGGTTGCTCCCCGTTGCGGGCGGCCTGGGCCAGGCTGCGAATGGTCTGGTGCTGAAACAGGTCTTTGGGGCTCAACACGATCCCGGCCTGACGCGCACGGCTGACCACTTGCATGGAAACGATGGAGTCGCCGCCCAGTTCGAAGAAGTTGTCTTCAAGACCCACATTTTCGATGGCCAACACGTCCTGCCAGATCGCGGCCAGGGATTTTTCCATCTCCGTGCGCGGCGCGACGTGTTCGCGTTGTTGCTGCGAGCCGTCAATCGCCGGCAAGGCCTTGCGGTCGAGTTTGCCGTTGGGGGTCAGCGGCAGGAGTTCGAGGAACAGCAAAAACGCCGGGACCATGTAGTCCGGCAGATGCTGACGCAGTGCAGCTTTCAGGGTTTCACGCAGAGTCGTTTGAGCATCGACATCTTCCAGCAATGCCGGATCGGCCGGCACGATGTACGCGACCAGTTGCTGACCGTTGACACCGTCCTGCGCCAGCACCGCCAGTTCGCGCACAGTGTCCTGCTGCAACAACCGCGCTTCGATTTCACCGAGTTCGATACGGAAGCCACGGACCTTGACCTGATGGTCGATGCGCCCGACGTATTGCAACGTACCGTCGGCCTGATAACGGGTCAGGTCGCCGGTGCGGTACAGGCGCTCGCCATTGCTGGAAAACGGGTTTGGCACATACTTTTCGGCGGTCATGCCCGGACGCGCCAGGTAACCGCGGGTGATGCCGGCGCCTGACAGGAACAGCTCGGCGAACACGCCTTGCGGCACCGGTTGCAGATCAGCATCGAGCAAATAGCTGGCGGTGTGTTTGAGTGGCCGGCCGATGTTTGCGCGGCCACCGGCCTCGCGGCGGGTCCAGGTCGAATAGGTGGTGTCTTCCGACGGACCGTACAAATCGTAGACATGCTCGACCGTCGACTGCTGATACAGCGCGTCCACCAGGCTCTGCTTCAACGGCTCGCCGGCGAGGTTGATGATGCGCACGCTCGGCGGGATCTGCCTGTCGCGCTGCAAGGCATTGATCGCCGACGGCACGGTGTTGATCAGACGCACCTGATCCCGGGCCGGCAGCTGCGGTAATTCCAGGGCATTGCGGGCGATGATCACCGAGCCGCCACTGGCCAGGGTGACAAACAGTTCCCACACCGACAGGTCGAAACACACCGACGTCGAGGCCAGCACCCCTTGAATGTCTTCGCGGCTGTAGACCGATTTCGACCAGTCGATCAGCGCCAGCACGTTGCGATGGGCAATGGCCACGCCTTTGGGTTTGCCGGTGGAGCCGGAGGTGTAGATCACGTAGGCGAGGTTATCCGGCGTGACGCGGGTCACCGGCGCGCTGCCTGGGTAAGCGGCCCACGCTCTATCGTCCATCAGCAACACTTGGGTGTCGGCGGTGACGGTCAATGTTGCGGCGACAGCTTGCTCGGTCAGCAGCACCAGGGCGCGGCTGTCTTCGAGCATGTAGGCAACACGTTCGGCCGGGTAGTCCGGGTCCAGTGGCACGTAAGCACCACCGGCCTTGAGTACCGCGAGCAACGCGACCAACAAACTGTCGGAACGCTGCATCGCCACGCCGACCCGGACTTCCGGGCCGACACCCAATTCGATCAGCCTGTGGGCCAGGCGATTGGCCTGATTGTCGAGCTCGGCGTAAGTCAGCTGCTTCGTGGCAAAGGTCACCGCCAACGCAGTCGGGTTCGCGGCGACTTGCTGGCTGATCAGCTCATGAATGCACAAGGTCTGCGGGAAGCTTTCGTCAGCGCGATTCCAGTCATGCACGATGCGCTGGTATTCGGCGCTCTCCAGCAGCGGCAAATCACTGATGCGTTGCTGCGAATCACCGACCATGCCCTGCAGCAAATGCGTCCAGTGCTGCGCCATGCGCGCGATGGTCGCGGCGTCGAACAGGTCGTTGGCGTAGGTCAGCGCGGCGTGCAGCTTGCCGCGCTTTTCATTGGTGTTGAGGTCATAAGTATCGAGGGTCAGATCAAACTGGGTGGTGCGCCCTTCCCACTCGATCACGCCCAGCGCCAGACCGGACGCGGTGCTGACCGTGGAAATGTCCGCGACTTGCGGCTGGTGGTTGTACATCACCTGGAACAGCGGCGTGTGGCTGAGGCTGCGCTCCAGTTTCAGCGCCTCGACCAGGCGCTCGAACGGCAAATCCTGATGGGCCTGGGCACCGAGGGCGGTTTCCTTGATGGCGCGCAGCAGGTCGTCGACGCGGGTCTGGCCGTCGAGCTGGGTGCGCAGCACCTGGGTGTTGACGAAGAAGCCGATCAGGCCTTCGATCTCGGCGCGGTTGCGGTTGGCGATCGGCACGCCGACGCGAATGTCGATCTGCCCGGTGTAACGGTGCAGCAGCGCGTTGAAGGCGCCGAGCAACAGCATGAACAGGGTGATGTTGTGTTTCTGCGCCGTGGCCCGCAGTTGTTCGGCCAACTGACCGTCGACGGCGAACTCGTAACGGGTGCCGCGATAGCTCGGCATCGCCGGGCGCGGATGATCGGCAGGCAGTTCCAGCACCGGGTGCTCGTCGCCCAGTTGCGTCTGCCAGTAGTCGAGTTGACGCGCCTGCTCGCCGGCCTCCAGCCATCGGCGTTGCCACAACGCGTAGTCGCTGTACTGGATCGGCAATGGCGCGAGTTGCGGTTGTGCGCCCGCTTCAAAGGCGTCGTAGCAGCGGATGAACTCGTCGATCAGCACGTTCATCGACCAGCCATCGGAAACGATGTGGTGCAAGGTCAGCAAGAGGACGTGTTCCTGCTCGGCGAGTTTGAGCAAGGTGACGCGCAGCAATGGGCCGGTTACCAGATCAAACGGCAGCACCGATTGCTGCTCGGCCGCTTGGGCGACTGCTTGCTCGCGTTCAATGACCGGCAACGCGCTGAAATCCACCTGATCGATGATCAGCGGCGCGCTGGCCGGTACTTGCAGCAACGTGTCGTCGGCCTGGCGCTGGAACACGGTGCGCAGGGTTTCGTGACGTTCAACGAGGCTGGCGAACGCTTGCTCCAGCGCTGACAGGTTCAAACGTCCGGTCAGACGCACCGCGCCCGGCAGGTTGTATGCGCCGCTGTGCGGGTCCAGCTGCCAGAGAAACCACATGCGCTGCTGGGCGTACGACAACGCCTGGCGATCGTCGGCTTCGACGCCGGCAGGAATGGGAAACCGGGCGAAATCAACGCCTTCCTTTTGCAAGGCCGCAAGGAACATCTGGCGCTTTTCCAGGGGCAACCCGATAAACCGGCGAGCAAGTTTCAAGGAGTCTTCAGCATTCATTTCTTAGCATCCGGATCAGTGGCGGGAAGCACAAAGGCACGTCGTCCCTATAAAACGAATGCAGACCGGAAAAATTAGCGAATGAGAACAAGTATCAGAAAGGAGGGGTATGGCGAGGATAGTGAGGTGACCCATGACCCCTGTGTGCGAGCTTGCTCGCGATAGGGCCATGACAGGCGACATAGATGTTGACTATCCGGCCGCCATCGTCGGAACGCCGCCCGGAGCAAGCTCGCTCCCACAGGGGGTGAGTGATGTTCGGGTTTAGCTGACCGCCATCAACCCATGCCGCCGATGATGAACGTCCAGCTGATCCTTGATCACCCGCAACACCTTGGCTTCGTGCTCGTGGATAAAGAAGTGTCCGCCAGCGAGCATGTCCACCGAAAAGCTACCGTGGGTTTCCTTGCTCCAACCGATCAACTGTTCGGTGGTGGCGCGATCAGCCTTGCCGCCGAGCGCGTGAACCGGGCACTTGAGCAAGGGACGCTGCTGCGGCTCGAAGCGCCCGCATAGGAGAAAGTCCGCACGCAGGACCGGCAGCGTCAGGCTCATCAGCTCTTCGTTGGCCAGCACCTCTTCACTGGTGCCGTTGAGGGTGCGCAATTGTTCGATCAGTTCGGCATCGGTTTTGGGCTCGGCGAAACCCCGATCGTAGTCGGCACGCAGGGTCGGTGCGGCGGTGCCCGAAGCGAACAGCGCCACCGGTTCCGGGCAGCCGAGCGAGCGAAACGCATGGGCCATCTCACAGGCGAGCAACGCGCCAAGGCTATGGCCAAACAGCGCATACGGCGCCTTGAGCGTGGCTTTTTGTTCTTGCGCCAGTTGCAGCGCCAAGCGTCGCATGTCGGTGTGCAAGGGTTCGCCAAACCGGGCGCCACGCCCCGGAAGTTCCACGGGTTGCAGCTTGAGCCACTCCGGCAGTTTGCGTCGCCAGCGGCTATAGACCATGGCACTCGCGCCCGAATAGGGCAGGCAGAGCAATGTCAGCTGGGTCACCGGGTTTACCTCGAAAAGTTGTCTGTTAAGAGAACGGATGAGGTCGGTCTTGAATTAGTCGAAGATCCAAATGTGGGAGCGGGCTTGCTCGCGAATGCGGTGTGTCAGTCAACGTTGATGTTGTTTGACCCACCGCATTCGCGAGCAAGCCCGCTCCCACATTTATTCATCATTTCAAGTGGCGGAAGCTTTGCACCGCCGATCCGAGGACCACGGCACCAGCCGCAATCGCCACCCAGAACCCGCTACGCGCTCCAAATGCATCCACCAGCCACCCGGAACTGGCCGCACCAATCGCCACACCAATGCTCAACCCGGTCACCAGCCAGGTCAGGCCTTCAGTGAGTTTGGCCGGCGGCACGATGCGCTCCACCAACGCCATCGCCACAATCAGCGTCGGCGCAAAGAACAACCCGGCGACGAACACCGCCAGCGACAGCCCGAGAATGTTCGTTGCCAGCAGCAACGGCAGCGTGGTCACCGCCGTCGCCACCCCGCCGTACAGGAACAGTTGCGGCAACGGCAGTTTCGAGCGCAACGCCCCGAACGCCAAACCGGCCAGGCACGAACCGATGGCATACACCGACAACACAATGCTCGCCGCCGCCGGCTGGCCCTGCTGCTGGGCGAACGCCACGCTGACCACATCCACCACGCCGACGATGGTGCCCATGGCGACCATCAACAGCATCAGTAACTGAATCTCGCTGGAACGAATGATCGAGGCCTGATGATGGTCTTCATGAGGATGAATCGCCGGCTCGGTGTCACGTTGCAGCACAAACGCCGTCACCCCGATCGCCAGCATCAGCAACGCCGCCAACGGCCCGGCCTCGGGGAATGCCACCACGCACAACCCCACTGACAGTGGCGGCCCGACAATAAAACAGACCTCGTCCAGCACTGACTCCAGCGCATAAGCGGTTTGCAGCGCTGGCTGGCCGCGATACACCTCGGTCCAGCGCGCCCGCACCATCGCCGACATGCTCGGCATGCAACCGGCTAACGCTGCGAACACAAATAACGTCCACTGCGGCGCCTGCAAGCGAGTGCAAAGCAACACCAGCAACAACGCCCCGCCACCGATCAGTGCCGACACCGGCAAGATCCGACGCTGCCCGAAACGGTCCACCAGCCGCGAAACCTGCGGCGCACAAAACGCCGTGGCCAGGGCAAACGTCGCCGTCACGGCGCCGGCCAGTCCATAGCCACCCTGCAATTGCGAGAGCATGGTGATCAGGCCGATGCCGGTCATGGAAATCGGCATGCGCGCGATCATCCCGGCCAGCACAAAAGCGCTGCTGCCTGGGGCTTTGAACAGTTCGCGGTAGGGGTTTGCCATGGTTCGGGGTCTCAACAAGGGCCTGCAAGTTGCCATAAACGCTGACAGAGGGGATAGCGGCTAATTGTTGGTTGAATGTGAAGGCCCCTTCGCGAGCAAGCCCGCTCCCACATGGGTTCTCGGCCATGCATAAAATTTGTGTACACCAAAAATCTATTGTGGGAGCGGGCTTGCTCGCGAAGGGGCCCGCAGAGACGACCCCCTTTTCCGCCAAATGAACTCTCTACCGCTCAAACCAGTCAGCTAGTTAAGCCCTTTACTCGAGGCCTTAATCCTCATGCAGATTTCCCTCGCCCAACAAGTAGCCCTGAGCCTTTATCCGGAGTTTCACGGCAATGGCTGATCATCATCCCGAACGACAAAGCGCTATCGATGCCCACGGCATCATCGGCGACATGCGCAGCGCGGCACTGGTCAATGACAAGGGCAGCGTGGATTTTTTCTGCTGGCCGGAATTCGACAGTCCGTCGATCTTCTGCTCGCTGCTGGACACGCCCGAGGCCGGGATTTTCCAACTGTCACCGGATTTACCCGACGCTCGCCGCGAGCAGATTTACCTGCCTGACACCAATGTGCTGCAAACCCGTTGGCTCAGCGACCGCGCAGTCGTCGAAGTCACCGACCTGCTGCCCATCGGCGACAGCGAAGATGCCACGCCGGTGCTGATGCGCCGGGTTCGTGTAGTCAGCGGCCAGGCAACGTTTCACATGCGCTGCGCCGTGCGCCATGACTACGCTCGCGCCAAGACCCGCGCACGCATGGATGAAAAGGACGTGACCTTCGAGGCCGCCAATCAGCCGTCCCTGCGCCTGTCTTCGGACCAGGTTCTACGTATCGACGGCCATGCGGCAGTCGCCGAATTCACCCTCGAACAGGACCAGAGCGCCGAATTCATGCTTGGCGGTATCGACGATCCGCGATTCAAGGAAGGCGCCGCCACCATCTGCCTGGAACGGACCCTGAAGTTCTGGCGCGACTGGATCGGCCAATCCAACTATCGCGGCCGCTGGCGGGAGATGGTCAATCGCTCGGCCCTGGCGTTGAAGCTGCTGACCTCGCGCAAACACGGCGCGATCCTCGCCGCCGCCACGTTCGGCCTGCCGGAAACGCCTGGCGGCGTGCGCAACTGGGACTACCGCTACACGTGGATCCGCGACGCCTCGTTCACCGTCTATGCGTTCATGCGCCTGGGCTTCGTTCAGGAAGCCAATGATTACATGCGCTGGTTGCGCGGGCGGGTCAGCGATTGCCACGGAAAACCGATGAAACTGAACATCCTCTATGCCATCGATGGCCGCCAGGAATTGCCGGAAACCGAACTCTCGCACCTCTCCGGTCATGGCGACGCGACACCGGTACGGATCGGCAATCAGGCTTACGACCAGGTCCAACTCGACATCTTCGGCGAACTGATGGACGCGGTGTACCTGGTCAACAAATACGGTGACGCCATCTCCCATGAAGGCTGGAAACACGCTGTGGAGGTGGTCGATCAGGTCTGTGAAACCTGGGAGCAAAAGGACGTCGGCATCTGGGAAATGCGCGGCGAGCAGCATCACTTCCTGCACTCGCGGCTGATGTGCTGGGTCGCACTGGACCGGGCCATTCGCCTCGCCTCAAAACGCTCACTGCCCGCCCCGTTCGCCCGCTGGGACCAGACCCGACAGGCGATCTACGCTGACATCTGGGAAAACTTCTGGAACGAAGAACGCGGGCACTTCGTCCAGTACATCGGCGGTACCGCGCTGGATGGCTCGATGCTGCTGATGCCGCTGGTGCGCTTCGTCAGCGCCAAAGACCCGCGCTGGCTCGCGACCCTCGACGCCATCGAAAAGAACCTGGTACGCGACGGCATGGTTTACCGCTATCGCAATGACGACACCCGAATCGACGGCCTCGACGGCACCGAAGGCGCCTTCGCCGCGTGCTCATTCTGGTACGTCGAATGCCTGGCCCGCGCCGGCCGGGTGGAAAAGGCGCATCTGGAATTTGAACAGTTGCTGAGGTACGCCAACCCACTGGGGTTGTACGCCGAAGAGTTCGACAGCCATGCGCGGCATCTGGGGAATACGCCGCAAGCGCTGACGCATTTGGCACTGATCAGTGCGGCCAGTTTCCTGGATCGGAAATTGAGTGGGGAGAAGAGTTTCTGGCAGCCGTGAGAGCACCTCGCCACAGGTTTGTGTAGCCCGAAGTCCTGCACTGCTTAAACAAAACCTGCATCCACCGCCGGAAAATCCTTTGTTGCCAGCCGTTACATCCATCCCTACCATCCACCGTCAACGGGTACAGCGGAGCTGTCCAACAAAACCCGAATTCAAGGAACCAGAATGACCCAGCGCATCCACCGCAGCATCGACGCCCCACTCCGGTCAGGTCTGAACCGGGATGAATTGTGGGAAGGCCAGGACAAGGGCCTGATCAAATGCTGGGAGATCGGCCGCCAACGCGCCGCCCGTTTCCCCGAACTCGCCCAACGCTGCCTTGCCGGCGAACTTCCGGTGCTGGGCTGGAAAGGTGGCGTCAGCCGCAGCCTGAAGAAACTCGAAAAATACGGATCCCTCAAGTACCTCGCTCAGTGGCAAGGGTTACGCGGGGAAGATCTGGATGTTGATTTGGGTGAAGAACGGGCGTTGACCTGTTCGCGGACCAACATGGTGGTGACGTTTACGCCGGATCGGTCGAAGTACTTCAATCAAGTGGCGGAAGTGGAAGTCTAGGAATTAGGCAAATACAACCTCTCTGGAGTATCGAATGAACAATGAAGCGCTGATCCACTTCACCCAAACTCCAGGTTTGTCGCTCGCCTATGAAGAACACGGCCCCACCACCGGCGAAGCCGTCATCCTCCTCCACGGCTTCCCCTACTCCCCCCGCGCCTACGACGAAATCGCCCCGACCCTCGCCGCCAAGGGCTACCGCGTCATCGTCCCGTACCTGCGCGGTTACGGCCCGACCCGTTTCAACCACCCCGACACCCTGCGCTCCGGACAACAAGCCGCCCTCGCTCAGGATTTGCTGGAGCTGATGGATGCGCTGGCGATTAAACAAGCTGCCCTGTGCGGCTACGACTGGGGCGGTCGGGCGGCGTGCATCGTGGCGGCGCTATGGCCCGAGCGGGTTCGTTGCCTGGTGACCGGCGACGGTTACAACCTTCAGGACATTCCCCATTCCACCGAACCGTTGGACCCGGAAACCGAGCACCGCCTCTGGTATCAGTACTACTTCCACACGCCACGCGGCGTCGAAGGCCTGACGAAAAATCGCCGGGCCTTGTGCGAACTGCTCTGGAAGTTGTGGTCACCCACCTGGACCAAAGGCCCTGAGTTGTATCCGTCAAGTGCACCGGCCTTCGATAATCCGGATTTCGTCGAGGTGGTGATTCACTCCTACCGCCACCGGTTCATGTACGCGCCCGGCGACCCGGCGCTGGAGTGGATCGAAGAAGCGCTGACCCGACAGCCGCCGATCAGCGTACCGACGATTTCCCTGTGCGGTGCCGACGATGGCGTCGGACCGACACCGGAGATAGACGAAGACATCACCCATTTCACCGGGTGTTATGAGCGGCGAGTGTTGGCGGGCGTCGGGCATAACATTCCCGAAGAAGCGCCCGAGGCAACGCTCAGAGCGTTACTGGATCTGCTGGAGGGCTGACGCTGAAACGCTCGCGATAGGCCTGCGGGGTCACGCCCATGGCCCGCAGAAAGCTGCGTCGAAGCGTCTCTTCGCTGCCGAAACCGCATTGCACCGCCACCCGTTTGATCGGCACGCCGGTATCGCTGAGCAAACGTCGGGCGGTCTCGACCCGAATCAGTTCGATGGCCCGGGCCGGAGTCTGGCCGGTGTCAGCGCGGTAATGGCGGACGAAGCTGCGTTCGCTCATGCCGGCCTGCAAGGCCAGGGTCGGGATGCCCAAGTCCTTGGTGAGGTTTTCACTGATCCAGGCATGAAGTTCGTCGAAACGGTTGCCTTCCTTTTGCAAAGAAAGGGTGACGCTGAACTGCGACTGGCCGCCGGGGCGTTTCAGGAACACTACCAGTTGCCGCGCGACTTCCAGGGCCATCGTGCGGCCAAGATCTTCTTCGACCATGGCCAGCGCAAGGTCGATGCCAGCGGTGACCCCGGCCGAGGTCCAGACCGGGCCGTCATTGATGAAAATCGGATTGGGCTCAACCTGCAGCCGCGGATGCTGCTGCGCCAACTGCTCGCAACGAGTCCAGTGAGTGACCACCCGCCGGCCATCGAGCCAGCCGCTGGCCGCCAGCAAAAATGCCCCGGTGCACACCGACGATACTCGCCGACACCCCGTCGCGTGTTCACGTACCCACGCCACCAGCGGTTCGTCTTGCGCCGCGTCGTAAACGCCCCAGCCACCGGCAATGATCAAGGTGTCACTACCCTCTTCAGGCAACGGCTCGGCCAACAGCGCCAGCCCCGCCGACGACATCACCGCCCCGCCACCGCTGGCAATCACCGACGGCGCATAAGGTGGCGGAAAACCTTGCTGGCGGGAAATATCGTTGGCCGAGGCGAACACCTGCAATGGCCCGGTGACGTCGAGCAGTTGCACATTGGCAAAGGCGAGCACGTGAATGGTTTTCGGCATGATTGGCGTAATTCGTGGGGTTATTGGCGTATACGCCAAATCCTACGAGCCTAAAGTGAAGTCGTCCACCCACTTCATGAGAAAAATGCCATGGCGTTGCAGATCGGTTTTCTGTTGTTTCCACAGGTTCAGCAACTGGACCTCACCGGCCCTTACGACGTACTGGCCTCGCTGCCGGACGTGAAGGTGCATTTGATCTGGAAGGACCTGATGCCCGTTACCGCAAGCACGGGCCTGGTGCTGAAACCGACCACCACGTTCGACGATTGCCCGCAGCTGGATGTCATCTGCATTCCCGGCGGCAGTGGCGTCGGGCCGTTGATGGAAGATGAAGAGACGCTGGCCTTCATCAAGGAGCAAGCCGCCAAAGCGCGTTACGTCACGTCGGTGTGTACCGGCGCGCTGGTGCTCGGTGCGGCGGGTCTGCTGAAGGGTAAACGCGCCACCACTCACTGGGCTTATCACGAATTGCTGGTGCCTTTGGGGGCGATCCCGGTAAAGGATCGGGTGGTGCGCGACGGCAATCTTCTAACCGGTGGCGGGATCACCGCGGGCATCGATTTTGCCCTGACCCTGGCCGCGGAGCTGTTCGATAAGGACACGGCAGAGCTGGTGCAGTTGCAGCTCGAATACGCCCCGGCACCGCCGTTTACGTCGGGCAGTCCTGAGACGGCTCCGGTCAGTGTGCTGGAGGAAGCCCGCAAACGTGCCGCCGGGTCATTGAAACTGCGCTCGGAAATCACCGAGCGTGTAGCGGCGAAACTCGACCGGGCGTCAGTACGTTGATCCATTCCTCGGCGCAGCCAGCGGCCGACTGCATCGAGGACTTTCCATCGCCCACAAAAAAACCCGCCTAAGCGGGTTTCTCAAGACCATTGCGACATCCTGTCAGCAGCCATCCGGGCCTATGGTCGATCATCCGTGATCCTGAGTGCATCCTGCGACTCAGTTGATGGAGCCAGATTAAACACATCGGTGACGCATCAAAAGACGACATACCCGTCAACGGGTGTAAGCCTTTGGCCACTCGAGTCCTGAAGCGAATTTCAGCAGGCGAAAAAAAACCCGCCGAAGCGGGTTTTCCCAAGACCATTACGACTCCCTGTCGGCAGCGATTCCTTGCTTATGGTCGATCATCCATGATCCCGAGCACTTCCTGTGCTTCGGTTGATGAGGCTAGATTACGCTTCGGATCCAATCCGCAATAGAAGACATAGCTACCATCGCGTGTAAGACATTCGCTATACCAGCCCTTCCGAAAACCCTTAGGTCACTCAGGTATTACGCATAGAGGCCGTTTCAGCCAAGGTTAGACAGGCAGCCATCACTCTTCCTGACGCTCGCGCGCCTTGGCACTGACTTTGAGAAACTCTTCGATGTTGTTCATCTGTTCATCCCAACCGCGGCTGTCCATGCGGAACGCCTTGAGCCGGCGCGTCTGAGGGATGTGATCGAAACCGGACTCGGTGACCTTGAGTAACGTGCCTTCAACCATGTCTTCGAGCTCGAACTTCACCAGCGTGGTGGGTTCCAGGGAGTAATCGAGCTCAGGCTCCACGGCATACGGGTGCCAGCGAAACGAAAACACCCGTTCGGGTTCGACCCGCTCCACCAGTACGTTCCACATTAAGTGTTCATAACCCGGGTACGTAATCTGCCCCTGGGTCCATTCACCGGCGACAAAACGCTTGCCCTCCAGCGCCACGCCAAACCACTGTCCGAAGGCTTCGGCATTGGCCAGCACACGCCAGACCTGCGAGCGCGGCGTTTTGAGCAGGATCTTCCTTTCGATGCGATCTGATGCTGGATTCATAAGTCACCTCCTGTACTGAACAGTAGGCCTGTAAGACCACAAGACCAACCCTAAAGTTGTATCAATCGGGTATCGCAATCAACCCTGTACGAAATATTCAGCTGCATTTCCAAGTGTAACTGCTGGTTTGAAAACAAAACGAGTAGACCGAAACTGCTCGCCATTGTTGGCTGGGGCTCATTACAGTGTGCAGGGCATTCCCGACAGTTGGCTGGAGAAGTTACATTTGCGTGAAGACATCGAAGCCACGGCTGACGCTTTACTGCGGGCAGCCACCCTCACGCAATCAGGAGCACGCGATGAATAGCCTGCATGGCAGCTGTTTGTGTAAAGCCATCGAATACGAAGTCGATAGCCTCGACATGCCCATCAGTCATTGTCACTGCCAAACCTGTCGCAAGGCACACGCTGCGGCATTCGCCTCGACAGCCGGGGTCATGCGTGAACATTTTCGCTGGACCAAAGGTCAGGGCCATCTGAATAGCTACGAATCGTCGCCGGGCAAGCTTCGGTATTTCTGTTCGGTTTGCGGTTCACACTTGATGGCTGAGCGCCTGGTCCAACCCCACGTCATTGTTCGTGTGGCGACATTGGACGATGACCCGAAAATGACGCCGCAAGCGCATATCTGGACGTCACATGATGTGCCGTGGCTCAAATACGACTCGATCGAAAATTACCCTGAATGGCAGGCAAAGCCAGGCCAATACGTAGCGCTACACTGCCCCCAACTTTCCACGTCAAAGCGAGAATCCCCATGCACCCACGCTTTCTTCTGGCACTGACGCCTCTGCTGTTCACTACCGCTGCTTATGCGGTGGACTGCGACAACGCCGCCGATCAGGCGACGATGAATCAGTGCGCGGCGCAGCAGCACAAGACGGCGGACAAGGAGTTGAATGCGCTTTACCAGCAGATCAACGAGCGCTTGAAGAGCAACCCCGAAAGCAAAAAGCTGCTGATCGGGGCGCAGCGTTCGTGGATTGCGTTTTGGGATGCCGAGTGCAAGTTCTCGAGCGTCGGAGTGGAAGGCGGGAGTGTGTATCCGCTGATCTACAGCAACTGTGTTACTGAGTTGACCAAGGCACGGGTGGAGACTTTCAAGAATTATTTGAAGTGTCAGGAGGGGGATTTGACTTGTCCGGTGCCTGGGGCTTGATGATTCAGTGCTTGTAAGGGCCTCATCGCGAGCAAGCTCGCTCCCACAGTGGTTTTCGGTCATACACAAATTGTGTGTTCACCGACGACCTACTGTGGGAGCGGGCTTGCTCCGGGCGGCGATCCGACGAAGGCGCCAGTTCAGGCACCGAGGTTATCGAACAAATATCTGCGCGGTGGTGATCGCCATATCCCCACCCGGCAACTTGATGCTGCCAATCTGCTTCATGCTCTCGGGATCAAAGATCGCCACATCGTTAAACGTCCCCGCCAGATAAATCTTGCTGCCGTCCTTGTTGAACGAAATGCAGTAGTAGGAATGATCCAGCGTCGCCGCCTGGAGCATTTTCTTCTCCTTGATGTCGTACTTCGCCAAACGGTTGAGCACGCCAAACATCAGGTTCGGGTCCTTCGGTGAGCGCATGCCGCTGAAGTAGATTTCCGTCAGCGGGCCGAAGTCGGTGGTTTCGGTCTTGCCGGTTTTCAGGTCGATGCTGAACAGCCCATAGAGGTACTCGGCGGTCAACGGGTCCTGATTCTTGTCCTTGAATTTCGCGGCGGTGTAGAGCAGCGAGAAGTCATGGCGATAAGTCTGCTGGTTCCACACGTAAAGCACGTCCGGTGCGCTGTAGCCCGGGCGTTTCCAATGACGGCTGGGGATCAGCACGTCGAACTTGCCGGTTTTCACATCGACCTTGTAGACGTCCGCCCCCGCCACATACAGCGTGCCGTCGTCACCGCTCTGCATGATCGTCAATTGCCGTGGCGCCGGGAAACTGCGCACGGGTTTGGCGTCCATGCCGGCGTCGGTGGCGTAAACATCAAGCCGAGGCTGCTGCACTTCATAACGGTCGTTGAGCATCAACGTCGGGTTGGCGATGGTGAACAACTCCTTACCGTCGTGGCTGAGGGTGAAGGCGAACATGGACCTCGCTTTCTCCCCCGGTTTCTGGGTGATGCTGGCGTGGAACACCTGTTTACAGCTGTCGAGTTCGACGCCATAGACATCCGCGTAGTGGTTGTTCAGCACGTAAGCGGTCTTGCGGTCCGGCGACAACTGCACGGTGCCGGGACCGAAGGCATCCGGCATTTTGCAGGTCTTGAACAAGGTGTCGGTGACCACGTCGATGACGTGCAGGTTGTTCGGGTAATTGGTGGTCAACATGTACTCGTGACCATCTTGTAGAGCAGTGTTTTCATCGGCCAGAACAGTGAGCGAACACACGCTCAGGACGGCGAACGCGGTCAGGCCGCAGGCTTTGATGCGATGCATGCTGGAATCCTTCTTCTCTGTCCGATTACTTGTCTTTTGGAAAGACAGTCCCGAGGTTGCGCCAGTTTTCATTGGACGCCTGGGCATCCTTGTTCCAGTCCGGGTAGGTGCTCATCATGTCGGGCACCTGGGCCGGCCACCAGCAAGGGTCGGAGCAGCCGTAAAGGTCGGCTTCCATCGGCTGGCACAGCGACGACACACCGCCAAACGCATCGATTTCCCAACCCGGGTCGGTGGTCGAGGCGCAGCCAGCGACGGAACTCATCGCCACCACTTCTTCGATGCGGTTTTCGCCCGCGGCCTCATCGAGTTTCAGCGCTTTATTATTGATTGCCTTGAGATGTTTCATATCAGTGAGCCTTGCGCGGAGTGATGTAGCTGCTGATAAACGCAGGGTTGTGGGCCATGATCCGGGTGTAGACCTCGATGCCGAAGTCGACCCAGTCACGCATCAGTTCGCAGTAGTGATAGGTCGGGTGGGTCGGGTCGCCGTAACGGGCATAGCTCTCGTGGTAGCAGCCGCCGGAGCAGAGATTGCGGATCTGGCAGTCTTCGCAGCCGGTGTTGGTGCGGTCCAGGCGCTGGGACAGGAAGTCGTTCAACTCGACCTGTTTCACCCCACTGTGGACGTTGCCGAAGGTCGGTAGGCTCGAGCCGGTAAAGCGGTGGCACAGGTTCAATTCACCCTTGTGATCCACCGCCAGCATCTTCAGACCCGCACCGCAGGGCAGGGCTTTTTTGTGGCCTTCGTGGATGTCGGTGATCAGCTGGTGCAGGTTGGAGAAACCGATGTTGCGGTGCTCCAGCGCCGCTTCCAGATAACGCCGGCCGAGTTTCTTCATGTTGGCGAAGACTTCGATCAGCTCGTCGCTGGACAGGTTGAAGGTGCTGATGTCGCCGGAGGTCACCGGTGCAAAGCCAACCTCGGCAAAACCCAGTTCGTTGAACAGGTGATCCCAGATAGTTTCGACGTCGGTGACGCCGGTGGTCAGGGTCACCCGAGCACCGACCGGACGACTGTTGTAGCGTGACAGCAGCATTTCAGCCTTGCGCCGCACCACGTCGTACGTGCCCTGCCCGCCCACGGTGATGCGGTTGCGGTCGTGCACGGTTTTCGGTCCGTCGATACTGACTGACAGGCCAAAACGGTGGGCGTTGAGGTAGTCCACGGTCTCTTCGGTGAGCAGCGTCGCGTTGGTGGTCATGACGAACTCGACGAACTTGCCCGCCTCGCGGAAACGTTTCTCGCAATAGTCGACCATGTACTCGATCAGCTTGCGATTGCTCAGCGGCTCACCGCCGAAAAACACCACGGTGAAACGCTCTTCGTCCGGGGATTCGCGCAGCAGCATTTCCACTGAGGCGACCGCCGTTTCGACGTCCATTTTCTTGCCGGCCGATGGCTTGTCCAGGTCTTCCTTGTAGCAGTAGGTGCAGCTCAGATTGCAGCCTGTGTTGACGTTGAGCACCACGGTGTTGATCGCCGTGCGCTCGACCCGCTTGGTGCCGATGTCGGGGGTCAGCGGCGAGCCGTCGCTGACCAGTTCCAGGGCCATCAGCTCACGGAGGGTCTCGGTGATTTCCTCGCCGTTGAAACGAGCGGCCAAGCGCTGGATCAAGTCGTCCGACGAACAGCCGGGACCGCGCAAGGTGTCGATGATGGTGCCCGTCAGCTCATCACTGGCGAACAGCGAACTGCTGGGAATGTGAAACAGCATGCGGTCGGCATCGACGTGCACTTCGTGCAGGTTCCGCTCAACCAGATTCAAAATAGCGCCCATTGCAACCTCCTGTGCAAACCCCGTTCTACGGGGCTCACGGTCATTCCAAAAAAATGTCTGAAGCCGTTGAAGTCAGCCAGCTCACGTTTTCAAAATCATGGAATGGGTGGATTGTTCCAGCGTTGCACGGTGACGATCATGTGGCCTTCGCCGGTCAGGGATTTCCCTGCGTCGTCGACGGCGGCGATCACCTTGAGGTTGCCGGCATTGTTGGTGGACATTTTGCGCTGCGGGTTCGGCCCGGCATCGCCCGGTGTGAACACGCCGCTGTCAGCCTGCATGGTGCCGGCGAACTTGACGTCCTCGTCTTCCTTGGCCCGGTCGTCGAAGGCTTCGACCGACCACTGCGCCGGGAACACGCCGATGCGATACGACTTGCCGTCAGCGCCCTTGCCCCAGGCTTCGGCATCAAAACGGCCCTGGACTTTCGGCGTCG
Organism: Pseudomonas sp. ACM7; assembly: GCF_004136015.1. Lineage (NCBI taxonomy): Bacteria > Pseudomonadati > Pseudomonadota > Gammaproteobacteria > Pseudomonadales > Pseudomonadaceae > Pseudomonas > Pseudomonas sp. ACM7. Next base: position 701,616 of record NZ_CP024866.1, read on the forward strand.
AACCACCGCCCTCGCCAATCCGCGCCACCGAGAACTCGGGCACGACTTTAACTTCAGCGATCTTGCTGTAGACCGACAGGGTCGGGCCTTTCAGCGTGCCGACGGTGACGTTGCGCAGACCCGGTTGAGCATTGGCGGCAGCCTTGAGCTTGACGCGCATGCGCTCTGGACTTTGCTCCAGCACCTCGACCACTTCCACGCCTTTGCCGAAGTACGGTTTGCCGGTGAGACCGCTGCCGACAAGCGTGACTTCAGTTTCAGCGCCAGCCTTCAGATAACCCGGCTGCACCGCCAGCAAACGACTACTGCCCTGCTTGGCGGCGACGAAGTCCAGACCACGCTCATCGTGCTCGGCCTCGAACATCCGGCCCTGCATCGCATTGCCTTGGGCGGCGAACACCTGGCGCATGGTCACGCCGTCGATGGTCACGTTGCCGCGCCATTCGTAACCGGTGTACAGAATCGCGCTGCCGTCGCCGTTGAACGGGCTGCCGTCGGCGTATTGGCCATTGACGCTGACCTTGAACGTGTCGCTGCCATCGGCCATAACGCTCATCACACCGGCCACTTCACCCTTGCCCGGCAAGTGGCCGCTGAAGCTCCAGTCACCGACCAGAACATCAGCTTTCGGCGCGGTGCTCAGCCATTTTTTCCAGGCCGGGTTGTCCAGCGGATAACGCTTGGCCAACAGCGGCACCATGTCTTTGCGGGCCAGGTCGAACCAGTCACGGTCACGGGCCAGGGCCTGGTATTCCAGGGACGGCCATTGGCCGAGGTGGAAGTTCACCAGACGCTCCCATTCCTCGGCCGGACGCCGTTGCAGGGCGACCCGCGCACCGGAGTGGCAGCGGCCGCACATCTGGCTGGTCTGGTCGTCGAATTTCTCGACGGTATTGAGTCGACGTTCCAGCGCATAACGCACGCCATCGGTCTCGCTTGGGGCCAGGCCCTGGGTGTCGGCCAGGTATTTGACCAGGGTTCGGCGGTCGTCATCGCTGATCTGCAAACCGTGCATGGTTTGCATGCGGGCGATGCTCATCAGCCAGCCTTCAGGGGTTTTGCGCTGGTGGCTTATACGGCTCAGGGCGTTATCGGCTTCGGGGGTATGACAGCCCTGACAGGTTTCCTTGAGGATGGTCTGAGCGTCGCGGGCTGCCAGGCTGTAAGGCGAATGCAGCGCCACACAAGCGGCCACGGCCAGCAGACTGGCACTCAGGCCTGATCGGAGTTCTCTCTTCATCAACGTCGAACCTCGCACGGTGCTTTCTTATTTTTGTGGCTTATCGTTTTTATGGTTTCTGCCGTCGGCGGCGCACCGCTGACGGAGGCAAGAGAAACGTCTGCGATGAGCAATACACGGAGCGTGCCAGCTTGACGATTACCTTTTAAATCAATCCGTTGCGTGTAGATGACCGCTTTGCGCCATCGCTGAACGAGATCGCCTGCGTCTAATATCGCGACAGTTGTTGCAGTCTGAGACAGCATAGATGGCCAGACCGGAACAGTTCATCGGCCGACGATTGACGCCGCCTCCCTGCAAGCGCGAAATGGTCGTTCACCGATTGCCACCAGGGGATAAAAAAATGGCAAGCATCACTGTCCTGGCGGGGGACTTTCTGCAGGGTGATGGAGAGTACAGAGACGGCGTTTTCACCCTCAGAACGTCGCTTCACCCATGGCCTGGCATTACCCTCCCGCTCTCATCGTTCAAGTGCGTGGAAGTGGCCAACGAGGATTCGATCAACAACATCAAGGATGCCATCGGCTTTGGCGTGGCCGGGGCCATGCTGTTGGGGCCCATCGGCGCAATCGCCGGGTTCATGCTGGCCGGAAAGGAAACCGAAGTGACGTTTCTGGCGACGCTCAAGGACGACAGAAAGCTATTGGCTGCCGTGGATGGCAACACGTTCGAAGAAATTTCCCGTAAGTTTGCAGCCTGAATAATCGGCGCGGGCCGCACCGCTTTCCCACGGTGCGGCGTGACGCCGGTTCAGATGTCATAGGTGGGGTGAACGCTTTTGTGTACGTCGATCTCGTGCTGCATGTCCGCCACCAGCGACGCGATCGCATGGGGACTGTCCAGTGTCCACAGGGGAACGTGGGTGGCCACTATATCCACTTTGCCGGTCAAGCAGTCGCAGACCCGAATCGTCAGGGACTGGTCCGCCGCCATGGTGCAGGTGCACACGGAGGGCAGAAAACTGTGTTCAATGATGTTTTGAATTTCCAGGGTTGAAAGGAACATCGTTACCTCCCTCACGCCAGATGTATTGCCGGATGAACGGTCCGTCATTTCACCCACCCATCCTGAAAATTCTAGTCCTCAATAATGGGTACCTCAAGGTCGCAACCCGGTTGCTCGTCGTCTCATAGTTGTCGCAATTTGCAACAATCTCACAGCGTTCTCGCGATTCCCTTGAGTGCCCCAACCCCCCGCCAGCCAAGAGCGGCTCTGCCTTTGCGGGCACTTGGCACAGCCATTGCCAGCCGTTAAGAAAGCCACGTTTCACGAACAACAAGAGGTCTCGACAAATGCCCCTCCCTTATTTGCTTCCCGCCACCTCGGCGTTCATCCAGCGCGCCCCGCGCATGCTCATCGGTGGCGACTGGGTCGAGGCCGCCGACGGCCAGACCATGCCCCTGCATAACCCGGCCACCGGCGAAGTGCTGTGCGTCGTGCCACGGGCCACACCTGAGGATGTCGACCGCGCCGTGCTCGCCGCCCGTCAGGCCTTTGATGATTCGGCCTGGAGCCGCACCCGACCTCGGGAGCGGCAGAACTTGCTGTGGAAACTCGCCGACCTGTTGGAACGCGACGCCGAACTGCTGGCGCAACTGGAATGCCTGAACAACGGCAAAAGCGCGGCCGTGGCCCAGGTGATGGACGTGCAACTGTCCATCGACTTCCTGCGCTACATGGCCGGTTGGGCGACCAAGATCGAAGGTTCCAGCGTTGAAGTGTCGCTACCGTTGATGCCCAACGATCAATTCCACAGTTTCATCCGCCGCGAAGCGGTGGGCGTGGTCGGCGCCATCGTTGCCTGGAACTTCCCGCTGCTGCTGGCCTGCTGGAAACTCGGCCCGGCCCTGGCCACCGGTTGCACCGTGGTGCTCAAACCCGCCGACGAAACCCCGCTGACCGCGCTGAAACTCGCCGAGTTGGTGCTGGAGGCCGGTTACCCCGAAGGCGTGTTCAACGTGGTCACCGGCACCGGCATCACTGCAGGTTCCGCCCTGACCCACAATCCGCTGGTGGACAAGCTGACCTTCACCGGCTCCACCGCTGTGGGCAAGCAGATCGGCAAGATCGCCATGGACTCCATGACCCGGGTGACCCTGGAACTGGGCGGCAAATCGCCGACCATCGTCATGGCCGATGCCGACCTGAAGACCGCCGCAGCCGGTGCCGCCAGCGCGATTTTCTTTAATCAGGGCCAGGTGTGCTGTGCAGGTTCCAGGCTGTATGTGCAGCGTAAGCATTTCGACAATGTGGTGGCGGACATCGCCGACATCGCCAATGCCATGAAGCTCGGTAACGGCCTGGACCCAAGTGTCGAGATGGGGCCGCTGATCTCGGCGCGCCAGCAGGACCGGGTTTACGGGTACATCGAAAAGGGACGGGAAAGTGGTGCGACGATCGCCTGCGGTGGTGAGCAGTTTGGGCCAGGCTTTTTTGTCAAACCGACGGTGATCGTCGATGTCGATCAGAAACACTCATTGGTGCAGGAAGAGATCTTCGGGCCGGTGCTGGTGGCGATTCCGTTCGATGATGAAGCCGATGCGTTGCGCATGGCCAATGACAGTCCATATGGGCTTGGGGCGAGTATCTGGTCGAACGATTTGGCGGCGGTGCACCGGATGATTCCGCGGATCAAGTCGGGTTCGGTGTGGGTCAATTGCCACAGCGCACTGGACCCGGCGTTGCCGTTTGGTGGGTACAAGATGTCGGGGGTTGGGCGGGAGATGGGGTATGCGGCGATTGAGCATTACACCGAGTTGAAGTCGGTGTTGATCAAGCTCTGATCTGCGGCGCCCACACGGGCGCCATCGCGAGCAAGCTCGCTCCCACAGTAGTTCTGTGGTGTGAACACTATCTATGTCACACCAACAATTCCCTGTGGGAGCGAGCTTGCTCGCGATAGGGCCAGCCCGGACAACATGAATTTCAGGGTTTGAACCCCTGAGCCAACAACCAACTGCGAACCACCCTTCCCTGCTCCACCGTCAACTCCGCCAAAACCTGATCCGCAGGCTCACTGCCCAACCGCCGCACCAACGGCGCCAACTCAACCCCTTGCACATGCCAGATCCCCATCGGCTGATCCGCCGTGATCACCACCTCAGCCTCATCCACAAATCCATCGCGTAGCACTGGCGCGCGCTCGATTCTCAGCGAGGAAAAATCCGCCTCGGCATGCACCACTTCAGCATCCGGCCACTGCCGCCGCGCCTGCCAGAATGGCTGCTGCAACCAACGCTGCTCATCGGCATAAAAATCCCTCCCGATCCGCGCAAAACGCAAAAACAACTGCCCCACCCGTTGCTGATGAAAGCGCTGAGCCAGCGCCGCTCGCTCGGGTTTACGCAACAACGTGTTGATCACGGTCGGCGCCTGTAACGCCGAGGACAATGACTGAAAAATCCCGTTGCCCGACAGCGGATCCACCGCCATCGCCGCATCGCCTACCCGAATCCAGTTATCGCCACACACCTGCGGGCATAGAATCGCCGTGCTGCTGCGCGCATGCAGCTGTAGATCGATCTCAGGCTCGACACCGAAAAACGCACGCGCCAACGCCGAGCCTTGGCGCCGTTGACGACAGTAATCGAGCAACTGCGCCTTGCCCGGCAATTCAGCACTGGCCACGTCCACGGTCCATTGCCAGTAACACTGACCGTCGGCTCGCCGGGCCATCCATGCCCAGCCGTCCTCAAGGCTTTCCACCGCACTGGCGGTGCTGCCCGGCGTGCCTTGCCAGCGATTGAGCAGGCTGACCGTCTCCGGCCCGCGCAGACCTTTGCCGAGCGCAGGAGCCTGACGCCCCCGCGCCTCAACCAGAAAATCCGCCAGCAGCGCCTCGCGCCCTTCGACCTCGATCCGATGCCCCGAAGCCGATGTCTGCACCGTCAGCACTCGGCCTTCGATTAGCTCAACGCCAGCCAGCCGCAGATCCTCGCGCAAACCACGATCAAAGCTCGGGCGATCCAGTAAAAATTCGATGTTCTGCGCATGCTGGTGACCGTTCCATGACAGCTGCCGTTGAGACGGCAGCGCCGCATCCGCCAGCGCCTGATGAAGCCCCGCGCCACGCAAGGCCTCCAGCACCCGAATGGAAACGCCTTCCAGCGCCGCAAACCGCCGCCATTCGCTGACCAGCGTCACGGGATAACCGAGCCGACGCAAACCCAAGGCAACCGCCGCTCCCGCTGGCCCTGCGCCAAGAATCAAAATCATGGTCCGAAGCGCCGTTCAGGGCCGCGATAACGGGCATTCTCCCGCAGCCATTCGATGATCAGTTCGTTGCTCGCCTCAGGATGAGCAACCAGGAAACCTGCGATGTGCCCGCTCAACGCCGCACAGCCGAGACTGGCGCCAGACTGCCCCGGATAGGTGCCATGCACACACGCGGCGAAATCCGCTTGAGCGCTGTTGAGCCACGACCATTCCTGTTCGGCGCAACGTGCATCGCCGGTGACTTGCAGCACCTGTGGATAATTCGCCGGAAACACACCCTCGCCCTGCGCCGGGCTGGACGCGCAAAGCAAAACCCCGCGTGCCACCGCCAACCCACAGGCTTCACGCAACAGGCTGCGATCCTGACGCAGACCGAGGCTCAAATTGATCAGCCGAACGTCCTGCGCCACCAGCCAGTCAATTGCCGTGGCGATCTGCAACGCGCTGGTGACTCCACGCTGGTCGAACACCTGAGCCACGCAAAATACCGCCGAAGGCGCCCGCCGACCGATGGCCTCGACCACCGCGCTGCCGTGGCCCAGCGGATCGTCGCGCAAGTCGCCTTCGGCCAGGCCATCCTCCAGCAACGAGAAGCGCCGCCCGGCGACTACTTGCACCCGCTGCGCCGCCGAGTGACCGCTGTCCACCACGCCAATCCGCAGCTCAGGCTTCATGCAGCACCGTTTTTGAAGTGAGTACGCCGTCGAGCAATTCAAAGCGCAAATCGGCATCGGCCAAGGTAGAAGGACGGTGGCTGATGAGGATCCGCGTGCGTCCGGCAAACAGTCGATCGATGGCTTCAATGACTTCGCGCTCGGTGGCTTCATCCACCGCCGAGGTCGCTTCGTCCAGCACCAGAATCAATGGATCCTGTAACAGCGCCCGGGCGATGGCGATGCGTTGTTTCTGCCCGCCGGACAACTGCTGACCACGTTCGCCCAACGGGCTGTCGAGGCCTTCGGGCAAAGACTCGATCAGGCTGTCGAGTTGCGCCAGTCGCGCCACTTCGGCAATCGCTTCACGGCTGGCGTCCGGCACCGCGTAGGCCAGATTGTCGGCGAGGCTGCCGCGAAACAGCACGATGTCCTGACTGACCACGGCAATCCGCCGACGCAACTGGAACAGGTCCAGTTCGCGCAGATCGACCTCTCCCAGCAATACGCGGCCGGACTGCGGATCGTGGTGCCGTTGCAGCAGGTCGATCAGGGTCGATTTACCGACCCCGGAGCCGCCGCTCAGGGCGACTTTCAAACCGTAGGGAATTCGCGCTTCGATCCCGCGCAAAGTTGTCGGGCGACCGGGATGACTGAAGTGCACATCGTCGAAACGCAGTTCGCCGGAGGTCGGGATCGGCTGCGGCGTGACCGGTGTGAGAACGGTTGGTTCTTCGCCGCGCAATTCCATCACGCGCCCGAGGCTGACGGTCATTCGTTGGACCGCGACATAGAGCCCCAGCAGGCTCTGCACCGGTCCGACGGCCATGCCTAGATAGGTGGAAAACGCGATCAGCGCGCCCAATTGCCAGGTCCCCTGCACCACCCAATAACCGCCAATCAAAAACGCACAGGCGCGGGACAGAGAAGTCAGTGTGCCCGGCACCGCCTGGGTGAAAAACTCAGTGACTTGCAGGCGCAGCAACTGGCTCATGTAGCCTTGGCCCAACGTCTCCAGGCGTCGCGATTCACGCTGTTGCTGGCCAGCAGACTGGATGAATTTCATCACCGGCAAGGTCTCGACCATGAACGAGGACATGTCCGCCGAGCGCTCACGCAATTGCCGCACATCGCGCTCGACCTTGCGCCGCATCCAGCGCAGCCAGAGCACGTCGAGGGGAATCAGCACCAGCGCCAGCAACGAGAGTTTCCACGACAGAGTCAGCAGCATCGCTACGGCGCAGACCAGACCGATCACACTCGATACCGCCGAGAACAAGGAGTCCACGGCAAAGCGCTGGATCTCCGCGACGTCGCCATCGAGGCGCGACATCAGGTCACCGATGCGGCGCTGCCCGTAGAAACTCGGCGAGAGCGTTTGCAGATGTCGATAGAGGTCATCGCGCAGGGCAAACAGAATCCGCCCGGACAGCCGCGTGTGCAGGTAACGGTTGATCCCCGACAACCCCGTTCCGAGCAGCCCGGCCACGATCATCAGCCCGGCGATCAGCACCAGCATCGGAAAGTTGCGTGCAAGCAAACCATCGTCGATCAGCAGCTTGGTCAGCCAAGGCTGGACCAGCACCAGCAACGAGGCGCAGACCGATAACCCGAGCAGCCCGGCAATCGCCAGTCGATGGGGTCGCACGAAGCTGTAGAGCCAGCGCAACGCCGCTTGCAGGGCTTCGGGGTTCTGGCTGTCGATCAGCCGAACGATCAGGCGCTGCATCACGAGCGCAACTGTTTGAGCTTGCGATACAAGGTCGCGCGGCTGATGCCCAAGGCGTCGGCGGCGGCCGAGACGTTGCCCTGGTGAGTGTCCAGGGACTGGCGAATCAGCTCCAGTTCGTTTTCGCGAATGCTGCCGGCCTGAGGGCGTTCGGTGGCGGTCAGTTCGTCGAGCATGCTGTCGGGCAAGTGGTCGAGGGTGAGTACGGTGTCCCCCGGCTCGCGCATGGCCAGCGCCGTTCGTAAAACCATTTCCAGTTGGCGGATGTTGCCCGGCCAGTGATAGCCGCCGAGCAAGCGGTTCAAATCGTCATGCAGGACCATCGTCGGCGCATCCAGCTTGGCCAGCAGACGAGCGACCAGACCGCTGAAATCCTCACGCTCGCGCAATGCCGGGAGCATCACGCTGATGCCGTTGACCCGATAAAACAGGTCCTCACGAAAGTGCTTTTCTTCGACCAGTCGCTTGAGGTCGCGGTGCGTGGCGCAGATCAATGCGACGTCGATGTCTTGCTCTTCGCCAGCGCCTAACGGTGCCACTTTACGGTCCTGCAACACCCGCAACAGACGGGCCTGCAAGGCCAGCGGCATGTCGCCGATTTCATCGAGAAACAAGGTGCCGCCATGGGCCTGTTGCAGACGACCGATCATGCCGCCGCGACGCGAGCCCGTGAACGCGCCTTCGCGGTAGCCGAACAGTTCCGACTCGATCAGGCCTTCGGGGATCGCCGCGCAGTTCACCGCGACAAAGGGTTTGTCGCAGCGGGTTCCGGCCATGTGCAGGGCGCGGGCGATGACTTCCTTACCGGTGCCGGTTTCACCCAGCAGCAACACCGGCAGCTCATTGGCCAGGCCTTGACGGGCCATGCGCAAGGCTCGGGCATAACGGACATTGCTGCCGGCCAGGGATTCGAGATCCGGTTGTGCTTTGGCGGTTTTCGCGGTGCTGCGCGGCGGCGTGCTGACATTGATTGAACGCTGCGGCGCACGCAGGGTTTTGTAGAAGAACTCGCCTTTGGCGGTTTGCAAACTGCCGACACCGCCCTGATGCAGACGCGACAGAAGTTGCAAGCCATCGACGCCCAGAAACTCTTCACAGCGTCGACCGACCAGCGCCGAGCGCTCGGCGTGGAGCAACTGACAGGCCTGGGCGCTGACCGCGAGAATCTGCCCGCCAAGGCTCACCGCCAACAGACCTTGCCAAGGGGATTCGAGGTACTGCCGACGGCTGTGGAAGGCCAGGACGATCTCGTCTGGATAACTGGCGTTGAACACCCGGCTTTCGATCTGGCTGACGGCCATCGCCAGCAACGCGGTGCTGTCATGCACGCGGCCCAGCGGGCCTTCGCGGGTCAGGTCGAGCACGCCAAGGATGTCGCCTTGGGGGCAATGGATCGGCACCGAGGTGCAGGAGAAATCGGTCAGGCGATCGAGGTAATGTTCGCCGCAATCGATCATCGTTGGCCGGGCTTCCACCAGTGCGGTGCCCAGCGCGTTGGTGCCGCGAGCGGCTTCGCTCCAGCAGGCGCCGAGGGTGATGTCTTGCAGGCCGCTGCCCCTGAAGCGGTCGGCGCGACCTTCGGCAGCGAGGATGGTGGCGTCGGAATTGGCAAGGATGATCAGCCCTTCCTTGCCCTGGCGTTCGGCCAGGTAATCGATGGCCGGCAATGCCGCGTCGATCAGCAGCCGATTGCTCGCCAACAGCACGTCGAGGCTCGCGCTCGATTCCAGCGCCAGCTCGTGCTTGGCATTAAAATGCACGCCATGGCTCAGGCTACGCCGCCACGACGCATCGATTTCCGCCCGCAACACGCCATCCGGGACTTCGCCCTCGAGATGGAGTTTTTCCCGGGCCAGCCGGGCTTCGCGGTGCAGTTTGGGAGGAGTTGTTTTTATTAGCGTCATCAAGCGCTCCGGATCGGTCCGCCCTGCGCTTTTTCAAGTTCAGCGCCCTGCCGCAATCTTTACGTTAACGTCAGGGCAATGGCAAGTGCCTTACGGCGCTTGTGTTTCATCCGGGGGACCGCGTTATCGTTCTTCGCGAGCAAGCCCGCTCCCACACTTGACCGAGTTGAACCACAGATTTGTGATCAGCACCGGCCCAATGTGGGAGCGGGCTTGCTCGCGAAAGCGGCCTCCCAGGCACCCTCGAACTCAGAGGCTCCACACCTCGGAGTTCACAAAAAACGCCCGCGCATTATCCTCAAGACTCTCCAGGTGATACCCACCCTCCTGCACAATCAAACACGGCAACCCAAGGCTGCGAATCCGCTCCCCAAGCCGCGCAAACCCCTCACGAGTCACCGCCACTTTGCTCTGCGGATCCAGCTCAAAAATATCGAACCCCAGGGACAACACCAGCACCTCGGCGCCGAAGTCTTTCACCGCCGCCAATGCCACGTCCAACTGACCCAGGAAGTCCGCCTCACTGGCGCCATGTGTCATCGGCAAGTTGACGTTGAAGCCCTCGCCCTTGCCGACACCCCGCTCATCAGCGAACCCGGCAACCCCCGGATAGAAGTTGGTCGGATCGCCATGCACCGAGACGTAGAGCACGTCATCGCGGTCGTAGAAAATCTCCTGAATCCCCTGACCGTGGTGCATGTCGGTGTCGAGCACTGCGACTCGCGCAAAACCGGCACGCAATACCTGCGCGGCCACTGCCGCATTGTTCACATAACAGAAACCGCCCGCCGCCTCGGCCCGGGCGTGGTGACCGGGTGGACGGCACAAGGCGTAAGCCGCCGGCTCGCCATCGAGCAACGCCTGAGCACCGGCAATGGCGCTTTGCGCCGACCAATAGGCCGAACGCCAGGTCTGCTCACCCACCGGGCAACTGCCATCGGCCAAGTAACGGGCGGCCTGGGCGAGAATCCCGCGCAGAGCATTGGGCTCGCGCACGAAGATGTTCGACATCACCTCGTCGCCCCAATCCTCGGGAATTTCCTTCCAGCGCTGATGGGCTTCCTGCAAAAACGTCAGGTATGGCGCGCCGTGCACCGCCAGCAGCGGATCGAGCCCGGCATCGGCCGGTTGCTCAACCGTAAAACCCAATGAACGAGACGCCTGCACCAACCGCTGAGCGCGCTCGGGCACCTCCTGTGGTGTGCGCATCTGCCCACGGGAGTAGTAGCTGCGTGGATGGTGAAGCAATTGTTCGGGGTGGAAAAAACTGCGCATGGATTATCACCTGTCAGTGTGGGAGCGGGCTTGCTCGCGAATGCGGTGTGTCATTCAACAATGATGTCGACTGACACTCCCTCTTCGCGAGCAAACCCGCTCCCACATGGATTGCGTTTTATTCGACTTTACCGGCGCGGGACAGCACAGCGTTGAGCAACACATCAGTGCCCTGACGCACGTCTTCGGGCAACACGTCTTCGGCTTCGTTATGGCTCAAGCCGCCAACGCACGGGATGAACACCATCGCCGTCGGGCAGTACCGCGCCAGATGAATCGCATCATGCCCGGCGCCGCTGACAATCGATTGCTGAGCGTAGCCCAGCGCGTCCACCGCCTGCTGCATGGCCGCCACGCAATCGGCATCGAACGGTGTTGCCGGGCTGATCCAGTGAGGCGTAATCGTCAGGTTCAAGCCTCGGCTATCGGCAATCGACTGAAGCCGCTCGCGGACTTGCTGCTCCATGGCCTCAATCGCTTCGTCGCGGTGATGACGCAGGTCGACGGTGAAATTCACCAGCCCCGGAATGGTGTTGCGCGAGGATTTGTTGATGCTCAACTCGCCGACAGTGGTCAGGCCTTCAGGGGCGAAATCGGTGGCCAAACCTTCGATGGCCTGGATCATCCGCGCCACGCCATACAAGGCGTCTTTGCGTAGCGGCATCGGCGTTGTACCGGCGTGGGCGGCCATGCCTTCGACGCGTACATCTAGCCAGCGAATTGCCTGGCCGCCGCTGACCACGCCGATGCTTTTGGCGTTGTCTTCGAGGATCGGACCTTGCTCAATGTGCGCTTCAAAGTACGCATCCACCGCGCCGCCAAACGGGGGCTCGCCGGCGTAACCGGTGCGTTGCAACGCCTCGGCAACGCTGATGCCGTCGATGTCACGCACCGCCAGCGCTGCGTCCAGTGGCATGATCCCGGTGAACACCGCCGAGCCGAACATCGCCGGTGTGAAGCGTGCGCCTTCTTCGTTGGTCCAGACCGCCACTTCCAGCGGCTTGCGGGTCTGGATGCCGAGGTCATTCAGGCAACGGACCACTTCCAGGCCGGCGAGTACGCCATAGACGCCATCGAAAACGCCCGCCTTCAGGCTGGGTGTAACAATTGGAATGTGTGTTGATTGCCCGCAGTGGGCGACGCTTTGATCTGACGGAAACCGGGGAGGAAGTCCTGCGCATTGCGGCGGACATTTACGGCGATATTTCACGACTGAGCACGGTGGTGGAGAGTCGTAACGACGACGTGGTCGGCAAGATTCGCATCCTTTGACATTGCTCCGTGACCAGCAAGGCGTTACCGGCAAGATCGTCGCATCATCGACGAGTTTCGAAGAAATTTATCGCTTGATTTGCGCGGGGTTCCGCATTGGGTGTCTGCCGACGCACTTGGTGCGCAGGGGTCGAACAAGGTTTGCTCTGGCGTTTGCCGCCGGAAGATGGGGTGGTGGATTTCGATATCCAGCTGTTGTGGAATCGTGAGCAGAAGATGAGTCAGGCCGAAACCGTATTCCTCGAAAGCTTCCAGCACATGCTCAGTATTCGTGAGCCTGTGCTGTGAAGCCTTGATCGATTAGACGTGAGGGTCGCCCGGTGCTTTGCTCGGTGTAGCGTATTGCGGCTTCAAGTGACCGTCCTGATCGAGTAGCCAGGCATCCATGATCTGCCGCACCACGGGACCTGCGACGCGACCGCCGGCCTCGCCGTTTTCGATCATCACCGAGATGACAATCTTCGGATGTTCGGCCGGGGCAAAACCGACGAACAAGGCGTTATCGCGGTTACGCTCCAGGGTTTTCGCCCGGTTGTAACGCTCGCCCTGCTTGATCGCCACCACTTGCGCGGTACCACTCTTGCCGGCGATGCGGTACTGAGCGCCCTGCGCTGCCGCCCGGGCAATCCCGCGAGCGTCGTGCATCACCATTTGCATGCCATGGTTGACCTGCTCCCAGTCACGCGGGTCTTTCAACAGGATGTTTGGCATTGGATGCTCATCCACTGGCGCAACACCGTCCACTGTCCTGGCCAGGTGCGGGCGATTCCAGACACCTTTGTTGGCGATCAGTGCAGTGGCCTGGGCCAACTGCAGGGGCGTGACCTGCATGTAACCCTGGCCGATGCCGAGGATCACGGTCTCACCCGGGAACCATGCCTGACGGCGCGTGGCGCGTTTCCAGGCTTGCGATGGCATCAAACCGGCAGACTCTTCGAACATGTCCAGCGAGACTTTCTCGCCGAGGCCGAACATGGCCATGTAGTCATGCAGTCGGTCGATGCCCAGCTTGTGGGCCAGGTCGTAGAAGTAGGTGTCGTTGGAGCGCATGATCGCCGCGTCCATGTCCACCCAGCCATCGCCGCTGTGGTTCCAGTTGCGGTACTTGTGATCGAAATCCGGGAGTTGGTAATAACCGGGGTCGAAGACGCGGGTCTGCGGGGTAACGACGCCGGCGTCCAGACCGGCAATGGCCACTTCCGGCTTGATGGTCGAACCCGGTGCATAGAGGCCGCGCAGTACGCGATTGAACAGCGGCCGGTCGATCGAGTCGTGCAGCGCTGCGTATTCCTTGAAGCTGATCCCGGTGACGAACAGGTTCGGATCGAAGCTCGGCTTGCTGACCATCGCGAGTACTTCGCCGGTCGACGGATCGAGAGCGACCACCGAACCGCGACGATCGCCCAAGGCTTCCTCGGCGGCTTCCTGAAGTTTGACGTCGAGGCTCAGTACGATGTTTTTGCCTGGAATTGGATCGGTGTGCTTGAGCACTCGCAGGACCCGGCCCTGAGCGTTGGTTTCGACTTCTTCGTAACCAACCTGGCCGTGCAACTGCGACTCGTAGAATTTTTCGATACCGGTCTTGCCGATCGATTGAGTGCCACGGTATTCCACCGTGTCCAGGGCTTTGGATTCTTTCTCGTTGATGCGGCCGACGTAGCCAATGGAGTGCGCAAAGTGCGCGCCCATCGGGTAGTGGCGAACGAATTGTGGCTCTACATCGATCCCTGGCAGGCGGAACTCGTTGATCGCCAACACGGCGATTTGTTCTTCGCTGAGCTCGTAGAACAAGGTGACCGGCACGAATGGATGTCGAGCCTGCTTCATTGCCTTGTCGAACAGCGCTCGATCTTCTGTCGGCAAGTGCAGGAGGGTGACTACTTCATCCAGTTCCTCTTTGACATCAGAGGCGCGTTCGCGGGTGATGGTCAGGTTGAAGCTGGGACGGTTGTCCGCCAGAACTACACCGTTGCGGTCATAGATCAATCCGCGGGTGGGGGTGATCGGCAGGACGTGGACGCGATTGTTTTCTGAGATCGTCGAGTGATAGTCAAATTCGACCACCTGCAGGACATACATGCGCACGACCAGCGCGCAGGTAATGGCGACAACGAACAGGGCGCAAGCCATCAGTCTTTTATTGACCAGGCGCGTCTCTTTTTCGTGGTCCTTGATCGGTATCGGTTGGGGCATTTCTGCAGCAGCTCTTTGACTGTAAAGGGGGCGCCGATCCGTAGGCTTGAAATCAGTCCGCTAAAAAACGAGCTGCACCATACCAAAAACCGGACGGTCACTTTAGTGCGATTTCCTCTAACGGTTGTCCTTGAAGATTAAAACGACGTTCGGTTTCTTTATGACTCGTGCGTTTTGCTCAAGATTGATATTCCCATTCATGCATTTTTCTTGAAGAAGGGCCTGTAGATACTGGGTGCATGTCATTCCGTTATGTTTTTTTGGAGTCTTTTCATGCATCCACGATTTCAACGATTACTGGGCTCCAATGGATTTTCCATTGGGCTGGAACTGCCCCTGGATAACGATTGGTCCAGCGATGGGCAGCGGCTGCGGATTGCCGAGGAGCGGCCGTTTGGAGTTCCGGACCTGAAGCAGCACGCCGCTATGGCGCACCTCGCAGACAAGGCTGGTTTCGGCGCTCTGTGGGTACGCGATGTGCCGGTTTATGATCCCGATTTTGGTGATGCGGCACAGGTGTTCGAAACCTTTTCCTACCTTGGCTACCTGGCCGGGATCACTGACAACATCATGCTCGGTACAGCGGCGGTTGTATTGCCGTTGCGTCAGCCTTGGCTAACGCTCAAGGCAGCCAACAGTGTTGATGAACTGAGTGATGGACGTCTGCTACTGGGTGTGGCCAGTGGCGACCGACCTATGGAGTATCCATTGTTTGGTGTGGACTACGATCAGCGGGGCGAGATCTTTCGCGAGACGGTTGAGTTGTTGCGCAGCCAAGGTGAAGGCCGCTTGCCGGAAGGTGCTCGCCTGTTACCGGAGCGAGATCAGCCAGTGCCATTGCTGGTTGCAGGTCTTGGTCAGCAATCCCCTGCGTGGATCGGCCAACACATGGACGGCTGGCTCGCCTACCCTGGCACTCCGGATGAGCATCGGCGCCGAGTGGGACTGTGGCGGGAGGTCGGTGGTAATAAACCCTACATCAGCTTCGTTCACTTGGATCTGGCGGCCAATCCTCATGCACCGATGCGACGCGTTCGTTTTGGCGGCAGCTGCGGGAGACTGGAATTGATCGATGAGCTTCAGGCTTTGCGTGAAGCAGGTGTGCAGCACGTTGGCTTGCATCTACGTCGTAGCGAGCGACCGGTTGCCGAGGTTATTGAAGAGATTGCTGAATACGTTCTGCCGAAGTTCCACTAACGATGCTGCTGGAACCTGGGATGGCCGATGGACTATCCCTTTTTCGTAATGCCACTTTCCTGCGGACAAAACAAAACCCCTACCTGCATACGCAGATAGGGGTTTCGGAATTTAATCTTGACGATGACCTACTCTCACATGGGGAAACCCCACACTACCATCGGCGATGCATCGTTTCACTGCTGAGTTCGGGATGGGATCAGGTGGTTCCAATGCTCTATGGTCGTCAAGAAATTCGGTAGCCAGGTCGTGGGCCTTTTCAGGTTCACGCTCCAGCGAATGGGTATGCGATAGTTGGGTGTTTTGTGAGTATCTCGAACTTTCGGTTCGTTTCGTCTTCACACACCGC
>NZ_CP024866.1:717742-803360 GCF_004136015.1 Pseudomonas sp. ACM7
AGCGGTTGGTTAAGATCTTTCGTCTCAACCGAGGCGCGCATTCTACAGCAGCCTCTGTTGCTGTCAAGCGGTTATTTTTCGAAGTTTTCAAAGTTTCCTTTGCAACTTCAACCACTTGCGCTTGCGATCTCTCGTTAGCGGGAGGCGAATTCTACAGCGTTACTCGCTGCTGTCAACACCTCTTTTACACCGCTGTCGACCGAGAAGATCGAACCGTTAAAAGAGCCAAACCACCCTGCTCTTTCAACTCCTTCTGGGCTTCGATGATCTGAAGCAACTCACTGTCGAAAACTTCGTAACTCATTGTTTACCAAGGAGTTTTCCGTTTCGACTGCGCCGGAAGTGGGGCGAATTATAGACTTCCAGAATCTGCCGTCAACTCTTAATTGAGCTTTTCTATAAGGGTGCTCAAAATCGCTGCTTATATATAGACGCGCCCGCCATGAGTGCGCAGTATATTGCCCAGTAACATTCTCGCTTCCTACTTCGGACGATGCCACGCCATGAATGACCAACCTCGCAGCCTTGCCTCGACCCTGTTTTCGGTTGGCCTGCTATTGATAGCCATGGCATCCATCCAGTCGGGAGCCTCCCTTGCTAAAAGCATGTTCCCCATTATCGGTGCGCAAGGGACCACCACCCTGCGGCTGATCTTCGCCAGCGTGATCATGATGTTGATACTGCGCCCCTGGCGAGCGAAGCTCACCGCAAAATCCTTGCGCACCGTCATCGTCTACGGAATGGCGCTGGGCGGCATGAACTTCCTCTTCTATATGTCCTTGCAAACCGTCCCCCTTGGTATCGCGGTTGCGCTGGAATTCACCGGCCCACTGGCGGTAGCCATCTACGCCTCACGTCGCGCGATCGACTTTTTGTGGATCGCCCTGGCCGCCGTCGGCTTGCTGCTGTTAATACCTATGGGAGAAGCGACCGCGGGAATAGATCTGGTAGGCGCCGGTTATGCATTGGGCGCAGGTGTCTGCTGGGCGCTGTACATTCTGTTCGGCCAAAAGGCCGGCGCCGACAATGGTGTGCAGACCGCGGCACTCGGGGTGATGATTGCGGCACTTTTTGTGGCCCCTATCGGCATCTTCCATGCTGGCGCAGCACTGCTCACTCCCTCACTGATCCCCGTGGCCATCGCTGTCGCCATTCTGTCCACCGCCGTGCCCTACACGCTGGAGATGGTCGCCCTCACCCGAATCCCGACCCGGACATTCGGCACGTTGATGAGCATTGAACCTGCGATCGGCGCACTGTCAGGCCTGTTGTTTCTCCATGAGTACCTATCACTGTCACAATGGATGGCCATCATGTGCATCATTCTGGCTTCCATAGGCGCAACCATGACGATGGGGAGTGCGGCCAAACCTGCTGTCGCTGCAGATTGAGACAGGATTTGACGAGGGTCTGGTATTTACCGCGCAATTAGGCCATGTTTAGGCCCGTAACCCAGTGCCAGACATGGATTTTTCAGATAGGGATATCAGAACGCTTCAAGCGAAAGCGAATGCAGCCAAACCCGGGCGCAAAGATCCGGGACGCTATAAGGACAGTAATGAAACGAATTTTGATACTAATCGCCGTACTTGCGGTTGCGGGCTGCGCGGCGACATCGAAAACCCAGGTAAAACACGGCAAGAAAGGGCTGCATATCAACTGTTCCGGGCTGTCGTCATCTTGGGACAAGTGCTACACCAGCGCTGCCAACTCGTGCGCTCCCAAAGGTTACAAGGTCATCGCCAAGTCAGGGGACGCTGTGGAAGAACCAGGCGATTACCCGTTCGGCCTCAACCCTGCCGGCTATACCAGCCGCAGCATGATCGTCATCTGCAAATAGATTGATGCCGCCTTGTCAGGTTCGTGGACCTGCGATCTGGCGGCCAATCTCATCGTAACTGGACTTCAGTACCGCGCGCTGAATGTCCGGCGTGGCCAGCATTCGCGCAATGACCAACGCACCGATACATTGCGACAGAATCGCCCAGGCCAGGCTGTCGCTTTCCAGAACCTGCGCCCAACTCTTCTGAAGCCGACAAATCCAGTTCTCCGCCTGCTGACGAATCATCACGTCTGAACGTGCAATCTCAGCCCCCAATGCCGGCAAAGCACAACCGGATTCCGGGTGCTCGACATGGGCCATGCTCAGATAGTGTTTCAGGCAGCGCTGGAGCTTCTCAGGACTCTGGTCCGCCCCTAAACGCTCCAGGCTTTGAGACAGCTCACGCTCGACGATTGAAGCGAACAGCTCATCCTTCGACGAAAAGTGACTGTAGAACGCCCCGCCACTCAAACCGATCGCCTTCATCAAACCGTCGACACCTACCGTTGAAAAACCAGACTTCTTGGCCGACACCGCACTGCTTTCAAGTAGTTTCTCTTTGGTTTCCAGTTTGTGATTGGTCGAGTAACGCATTGCCTTGCCCTCAGGATTGATCGCTTGACGCTTGCCGAATCGTAGCATAACGTTCGTTTAGTTAACGATCGTTTAGCAAAGGGATCTACCCATGAATAACAAGAAGGTCGTACTGGTTGTAGGTGCAGGGGATGCCACCGGCGGCGCAATTGCAAAACGCTTTGCGCAGGAAGGATTTGTGGCGTGTGTAACCCGCCGCAGCGCGGACAAACTCCTGCCGTTGGTGGACGCCATCAAGGCCGATGGCGGTGACGCCCACGGATTTGCCTGCGATGCGCGCAAGGAAGAGGACGTGATTGCTTTAGTTGAGCAGATCGAAAGCCAGATTGGCCCGATCGAAGCGTTCGTTTTCAACATCGGCGCCAATGTGCCTTGCAGTATTCTCGAAGAAACCGCGCGCAAATATTTCAAGATATGGGAAATGGCCTGCTTCTCGGGTTTTCTCAACGCTCGTGAAGTGGCCAAGCGCATGGCCAAGCGTCAACGGGGTACGATCTTGTTCACCGGCGCTACCGCCGGCCTGCGTGGGGCCTCAGGATTTGCAGCGTTCGCCGGCGCCAAGCACGGGATTCGCGCCCTGGCGCAAAGCATGGCGCGTGAATTGGGGCCGATGAACATTCACGTCGCCCATGTTGTAGTCGACGGTGCCATCGATACCGATTTTATCCGCGAGAGTTTCCCCGAAAAGTACGCGACCAAGGACCAGGACGGCATTCTCAATCCAGAGCACATTGCCGAGAACTATTGGTACCTGCACAGCCAGCCCCGTGACGCATGGACCTTCGAGCTGGACCTGCGCCCCTGGAGCGAACGCTGGTAACCCCCCCTAAAAATAATAAGCAGAGCGCATCGACCATGAGCAAAACCGTGGAGTTCTATTTCGACCTCGGCAGCCCCGCCACCTACCTGGCCTATACCCAACTGCCGAAGATCTGCGAGCAGACCGACAGCCAGTTGATCTACATACCCATCCTGCTGGGAGGTATCTTCAAAGCCACTGGTAACGCCTCCCCCGCAACCATCCCCGCCAAGGGCCGCTACATGTTTCAAGACCTGGACCGCTACGCCAAGCGCTATGGCGTGCCACTAAAGTTCAATCCCCAATTCCCTATCAACACCCTGATGCTGATGCGCGCTGTCACCGGCATACAGTTGCGCCATCCCGAGCGCTTTCAGGCGTTCATCGATTGCCTGTTTCACGCCCTCTGGGTTGAAGGCCACAGCCTCGATGACCTGGCGACTGTCGCGTCAGTACTGACACAGAACGGTTTCGATCCCAATGCGGTGCTGGCCCTGACCGCCGATGAGGAAGTCAAAGCCACTCTCAAGGACAACACAGAGAAAGCGGTGCAACGGGGCGTATTCGGTGCCCCGAGCATGTTTGTCGATAATCAGCTGTTCTTCGGCCAGGATCGCCTGGACTTCGTCCTTGAAGCCCTGAGTTAAATCTCGACGACCAGCCGCCCCTGCGCAGTTCCCGAAACGAGCAGCTCATGGGCGGCTTCGGCGGTTTGCAGCGTGAACTGCCGAGGGTCGAGCAGCGGTTTTAACTGACCCGCCTCGATCAACTGCGCAGCCTCCCGAAGTATCTCCCCGTGATGCTCGCCCCCTTCGCCAGTCCGCAACGGTAACAAGGTAAACACTCCAGAATAAGTCGCCCCACGAAACGAAAGCGGCGCAAGGCTGTGCAACCCCCATCCAAGACAACTCACGACATGCCCCTCGTAGACGCGAGCAGCCTTGAATGAAGCGTCCAGCGTCTCACCACCCACCGTTTCGTAGACAATGTCGAAGCCCTCCCCCGCCGTGTGCTCAGCCACATACTCCTCAACCGAAGATTTGCGGTAATCAATAAACGTCGCACCGACCCCTTCAATGATCGCCTGCTGCCCGGCCGCCCCGGTGGCAAACACGTCAGCACCGAAAGCCCGGGCAATTTGCACAGTCACATGCCCGACACCACCCGCACCGCCGTGAATCAGCACTTTCTGCCCCGCCCGCACCCGCGCACGATCCACCAATCCTTCCCACGCCGTGATCAGTACCAACGGCAACCCCGCCGCCTCCCGAATGCTCAGATTGACTGGCTTGCGCGCCAGCAGTCGTGCATCGACGGCGGCATATTCCGCCAGTAACCCTGCGCACCGCCTATTCCGGTGGCCATCGCATAGACCTCATCACCCGGCAGCCATCCACTGACGCCTTCCCCCAATGCCGCCACTGTTCCCGCAAGATCAATACCCAATACCGCCGGCAACGGCTGGCGCGCATGAGCAGCCTGGCCCGACCGAATCTTTCCATCCAGAGTGTTCACCCCACTGGCCTTGATCCTGACCAATACCTGACCGGCTCCAGGCACGGGCCGTTGAATGGAAGCCAAGCGTAAAGGCCCGTTGGCCGAATCAACAATCAGAGCGCGCATTTCAAGTGAGTCAGTCATTTCGCAATTTCCCGTCAGAGGTGGCTGTGGGATTAATCTTCCTCTTGCTCACTCATGCCGATAAGACGCTATATAGCTATAGTGACCATGCCCATTTGGCATCAATGAGAACCCCCGTGGACAAACTCAATGCAATGGCGATCTTCGTTCGTGTTGTCGAACGTGGCAGCTTTTCTGCCGTCGCCCGGGAATTGCAGACCAGCCAGCCGACCATCAGCAAAGTGCTGCGAGCACTGGAAACTGAACTGGGTGGAAAGCTGATTTCCCGCAGCACCCGACAACTGTCCCTGACCGACTAAGGTCAGCGGTACTACAGCGAATGTCGACAAATCCTGGCGGCCGTAGACGCCGCAGAACACAGCTTTCACTCCGGCCGCGAAGCTGTTGCCGGAAACCTGAAAATCGGATCGTCCTTGAGTTTCGGGCGCTTGCAGATTGCGCCGCGACTGCCGGCATTCCTCAAAAAACATCCCCAGGTGCAAATTGATCTGCAACTGAGCGATCAAAATCAGCACCTGGTCAGTGAAGGACTGGACGTCACGTTCAGGATTGGCGAGTTGAACGACAGCGGATTGATCGCCCGTCGCATCGGCACCACCCACCGAGTGACCGTCGCAGCACCCGACTATCTTGAGCGACACGGCACCCCGCAAACACCGCAAGAACTGAGCGAGCACAACTGCCTGCTGTTCAACCTGCTGAACAGTCAGAACCTATGGGTTTACGAGAGAGATGGCCAACGTCACGAAGTGCGAATCAAGGGCAACGCCCAAAGCAACAACTCCGAGGCAATCCGCGAGATGGTACTGGGGGGATTGGGAATTGCGCTGTCGCCGGTTTGGCTGTTCAGTGAGGACTTGAAGGCGGGACGCGTGACCGCGATTCTGCAGGAATACAGCGCGCAGTCGCTGCCGATTCATGCGGTGTCCCCGGCGAATCGTCGCCAATCCGCCAGGGTCAAAGCCTTTGTCGACTACATGAGCCAGGCGCTCGAAGAAGCGCCTGAACTCAAACCGATCAAATAGCCGCAGTCCGGGTGTTCAACCACTCAAGGGCTGCGCCGTCGAGCAACGGGCTCAAGCGCTCGCGCACCTCGGCATGGTAGGCGTTGAACCACTGTTTTTCGTCATCGGTCAGCAGCGACGGTTTCAGGCAGCGAGTGTCGATCGGGCACAGGGTCAGGGTTTCGAACTTCAGGAATTCACCGAATTCGCTTTTGCCCGCCTCGCGGTTCAACACCAGGTTCTCGATCCGCACACCCCAGCGGCCCGGACGGTAAGTGCCCGGTTCGATGGACGTGATCATGCCCGGTTGCATCGCGGTTTGCGGTGCCGCAGCGGCCTGATAGGCAATGACCTGTGGGCCTTCGTGCACGTTGAGGAAGTAGCCGACGCCGTGACCGGTGCCGTGACCGTAATCAACGCTTTCAGCCCAGATCGGCGCACGGGCAATCGAATCGAGCAACGGCGAGAGAATTCCACGAGGGAATTGCGCGCGGGACAACGCAATCACGCCTTTGAGCACCCGCGTGCAATCGCGCTTCTGCTCCTCGGTCGGCGTACCGACCGGTACCATCCGCGTGATGTCAGTGGTGCCGCCCAGGTACTGGCCGCCAGAGTCGATCAACAACAGACCGTCGCCTTCGATCACCGCGTGTTCTTCTTCGGTGGCGTGGTAGTGCGGCATCGCGCCATTGGCGTTGAACGCCGCAATGGTGTTGAAGCTCAGCGATACATAACCCGGGCGTCGGGTACGCGCGGCCGTCAGGTGTTCGTCGATGGTCAGTTCGGTGATGCGCTCACGACCCAACGCAGTGTCCAGCCAGGTGAAGAATTCACACAGCGCCGCGCCGTCCTGCTCCATGGCCTGACGAATGTGCTCGGCATCGGCCAGGCTTTTCTGCGACTTGGCCAACGTGGTCGGGTTCAGGCCTTCGACCAGCTTCACACCGCTATCCAGATTATCCAGCAAGCCGGCGGTGACGCGCGCCGGATCGACTTGCAGACTCGCCCCGCTCGGTACGGCGCGCAAGGCGGCGGCCACTTCACTGTAGTCGCGCAGGGTCACGCCGTCCTGTTCGAGAACTGCGCGCAGCTCGGCATCGACCTTGCTCAGCGCCACGAACAGGGTTGCCTGTTGCTGGCTGATCAAGGCAAAGGAAACAAACACCGGGTTGAACGACACGTCACCGCCGCGCAAGTTGAACAGCCAGGCGATGTCATCAAGGGTGGCGATGAAGTGCCAGTCGGCACCGCGATCTTTCAAAACCTCACGCAGCTTGGCCAGTTTCTCGCCGCGACTGACCGTCGCCTGAGGCGGCAGGTGTTGATAGATCGGTTCATTCGGCAGCGTCGGACGGTCGCTCCAGACTTCGTTCAACACATCGATATCAGTGCGCAGACGTGCGCCGCGCTCTTCGAGCTTGCCGCCCAACGTACGCGCCGAAGCCACGGCCATCACTGCACCATCTACCGCGACGACGCCTCCTTCAGGGGTTTGCTCGGCCAGCCAGTCCAGCGGGCCGGGTTGACCCGGTTGCAGCTTGACCAGTTCGATCCCGCTGCCCTTGAGTTCCTTGGTCGCTTGTTCCCAGTAACGGCTGTCGGCCCAGACGCCGGCAAAGTCCGGCGTAACGATCAGCGTGCCGACCGAGCCATGGAAGCCCGACAACCATTGTCGCCCTTGCCAGTAACCCGGCAGGTATTCCGACAGGTGCGGATCGGCCGACGGCACCAGCAGAGCATGAATGCCCTCCCGGCTCATCAGTTCGCGGGTTTGAGCCAGGCGTTGAGGCACCGATCCATTGATCGAAGGCTGCGTACTCATCATGTCTCCTGCTAATCACTTCATCATTATTGTTGAGTGCCGATCAACGCCGACACTTTCAGATCTTATTGCCAAAATGCCGGAGCACTTGCGCAGGCCGCTTTAATCAGGTGTACCGCTTGGTCGATGTCCTGCTCGGTGGTGAATCGGCCGAGACTCAAGCGAATGGTGCGACTCGCCGAGCGGGCGTCATGCCCCAGGGCCAGCAGCACATGGGAGGGCGTGTTGCTGGCGGAGTTGCAGGCCGAGGTCGCGGAAAACGCGATCGAGGTGCTCAACGCCGCGGAATTGAACTCGCCTTCGTTGAAGGTCAGGCTCAAGGTATGAGGGATGCGCTGGGTCGGACTGCCATTGAGGCGAACCCCTGGAATACTCAGCAGTTGTTCAAGCAAGCGCTCGCGCAACCGGACGATCGTGGCTTTCTCTTCATCGAACGAAGAGGCCGCCAACTCGAACGCCACACCCATAGCAGCGATTTGGTGGGTCGCCAGGGTGCCGGAACGCAAACCGCCCTCGTGACCACCGCCGTGGATCTGCGCCTGCAAACGCTGTTGCGCGCGCGGCCCGACGTACAGCGCGCCGATGCCTTTTGGGCCGTAAATCTTATGGGCGGAAAATGACATCAGATCCACTGGCAACCGGGCCAGATCGATCACCACTTTGCCTGCACCTTGAGCCGCGTCGACATGGAACAACGCATCGCGAGCACGCACGACCTCGCCGATAGCCGAGATGTCGTTGACCGTGCCCAGCTCATTGTTGACCAGCATCAGCGACACCAGAAAGGTGTCTTCGCGCATCGCTTCGCTGACCGCTTGCGGGGTAATCAGACCCTCGGCGTCAGGCACCAGATAAGTCACCGCAACACCGGCATCCTGCAACTGCTTCGCCGTGTCGAGAATCGCTTTGTGTTCGATCTGGCTGGTGATGATGTGGCCGCCAGAAACGCCGCGAGCCTGGGCCACGCCCTTGAGGGCAAGGTTGTTGGATTCAGTGGCGCCGGAGGTCCAGACGATCTGGTCCGCCTGAGCGCCGACCAGTTCGGCGACCTGGCGCCGCGCCTGCTCGACCGATTGCCGGGCCTGTTGACCGAACGCATGGGAGCTGGACGCCGGGTTGCCGAAGTTGCCGGTAAAACCCAGACACTCGACCATGACCTTGATGACTCGCTCATCCACCGGCGTGGTGGCGGCGTAGTCGAAATACAGAGGACGTTTATTCATAGAAGACTCGCAGAGCATGTTCCGGGATCAGGAGGCTCGTCACTGAAACGTCAAAGCGCAGCCTCGTGAGCTGCGCCGATCGTTCAGAGCGTTAGAAATACCTGATCGGAGGCCGTTAAAGAAGAACAACTTCATTTAAAAGTGCGTAGGAACGCTCCTGAAGTCGAGCTTAACAGGCATCGGGCAACCGGTTGAAGCAATGCGTCAGCTAAAGCTTTCGAGCAACAACGGGTACAGCGAAGCCACCAGCAACAAGGCCATGCCCCAGTTGAACAGCCGCAACCAGCGGCGATCCTTCAGCACGTTGCGCAACAATGTGCCGCAGCCTGCCCAGACACTGACGCTTGGCAGGTTGATCAAGGCGAACACTGCCGCGATCACGATCACGTTGGTGAAATAACCCTGCATCGGCGTGTAGGTGCTGATGGCACCGATGGCCATGATCCAGGCCTTGGGATTGACCCATTGAAACGCTGCGGCGCCCAAATAGCTGATCGGCTTGCTCTCGCCCTTTTCACTTTCGGAAACCGGTCCGGAACGGGCGATTTTCCACGCCAGGTACAGCAAATACGCCGCGCCGACGTAACGCAGCACGCTGTAGAGCAAAGGATAAGTTTGAAACACTGCGCCCAAGCCGAAACCCACTGCCACGACGAGCACGAAGAAGCCGCAAGTGATGCCAAGCATGTGGGGGATGGTGCGGTTAAAGCCGAAGTTCACACCCGATGCCAGCAGCATTGTGTTGTTGGGGCCGGGAGTAATCGAGGTGACAAGCGCAAACAGGGCAAAGCCCAGCAGCAAATCGAGCGAGAGCGTCATGGGTGGCAGTCCATTGGGGTCAGTCAGGTGTTGACCCTATCGCACGCCTTCACGGAAACCCACGGACAGTTGCGTGAAACTTCAAGCGGTACAGTTTTCGATCAGCCAGGACGACCGTGAAGCTGTACAGCACGTTCGGCGTTCATCTCGCCTTGTTTGTCGAAACTGAAAGATTTTTGCGGCTGGCCGAGCAATTCGGCTTTCTTCGCGTGGTACTCCTCGAAAGACAGACCGCGACGATTCAACGCCTCAAGCGCCAGTTCCCTGGTTTCTTCCGCGGTGTACGGCCGTAATTCCGGGGAAACATGGCTGGCACATCCGGCGAGTACGGAGACCGCAAGCAGCAAGAAAGTAGCGATTAGAGGTTTCATTGTGAGCGTCCTGACATCTGGGTTCGAGGCAATGAACACAGGCTACGCCGGGCATCCGATCAGCAGAAATCAACGCTCTCGATAGTGGCTATCGACTTTGACTAATGCCGCTCAGGTAGACCGCCTTATATCTCCAAACGATCTATAAATATTAATTTAATGTCTTTTACGGAATAACACCGAGCCTTTATAACAACTGTCATCGCTTCACGCACTGTTGCCCAAGCAACTGTTGGCCAAGCAACTGTTGGCCAGGCAACAGTCATTCAACAAACAGCTCTGCCATTCGAACAGCGTCTACCGGCTAACGGGCTGAAAGCCCCGTAAATCGGGGATCCGAGGGATTGGTACAGCTCTTGCTCTCTGTCAGTGACTACTCACTGCTCCCTGAGCAACTGTTTAAAAAGGAACTGATCATGTCGCGTCCATTGAAAGTCGTTGCCCTCTCCGGCGGTACCTGGCGTCCGTCACGCACGTTGGTGCTTACCCAGGCGCTGTTGGCGCAACTGGCCGAGCAATTGCCGATTGAAAGCAAGCTGATTGAACTGGGTGACATCGCCCGACCGTTGGGCGCCGCGCTGTCCCGCCAGGAATTGAGCGCCGAGATCGAAGCCGAGCTGCAAGCGATCGAGAACGCCGACCTGCTGATCGTCGCCGCGCCGGTTTATCGCGGTTCCTACCCTGGACTGCTCAAGCATCTGTTCGACCTGATCGACCTCAATGCATTGATCGACACGCCGGTATTACTGGCCGCCACCGGTGGCAGCGAGCGTCATGCACTGGTGCTCGATCACCAGTTGCGGCCGCTGTTCAGTTTCTTCCAGGCCCTGACCCTGCCGATTGGCGTCTACGCCACCGAAGCCGATTTCTCGAATTATCAAATAACCAGTGAGCCCTTGAAGGCCCGCATTCGTCTTGCTGCAGAACGCGCCGCGCCGTTGTTTGGCGTGCACCCCAAAAATCTGCTGAAAATCGCTTAAGGATTTCTTCATGGATGTTTTCTGGTTCCTGCCGACTCACGGCGACGGCCATTACCTGGGCACCACTCAGGGCGCTCGCCCAGTGACACTCAACTACCTGAAACAAGTGGCCCAGGCGGCCGACAGCCTCGGCTACCACGGTGTACTGATTCCCACCGGGCGCTCCTGCGAGGATTCGTGGGTGATTGCTTCGGCGCTGGTGCCGCTGACTGAGCGCCTGCGTTATCTGGTAGCGATTCGGCCGGGGATCATCTCGCCGACAGTCTCGGCGCGCATGGCCGCGACACTGGATCGACTGTCCAATGGCCGCTTGCTGATCAACGTGGTCACCGGCGGTGACCCGGATGAAAACCGTGGCGACGGTATCTTCCTCGATCACAGCGAACGCTACGAAGTGACCGACGAATTCCTGCAAATCTGGCGCCGGGTGCTGCAAGGCGAATCGGTGGATTTCGAAGGCAAACACCTGCAAGTGCAGAACGCCAAGGCGCTGTATCCGCCGGTGCAGAAACCGTATCCACCGCTGTACTTCGGAGGCTCTTCCGAGGCAGCCCATGAACTGGCCGCCGAGCAGGTTGATGTCTACCTGACCTGGGGCGAACCACCGGCCGCCGTGGCGGAAAAACTGGCCGATGTGCGTGAACGTGCCGCGCGAAACGGTCGCACGGTGAAGTTCGGAATTCGCTTGCACGTGATCGTTCGCGAAACCGCTGAAGAGGCCTGGAAAGCCGCGGATAAACTTATCGAGCACATCAGCGACGAGACCATCGCGGCCGCGCAGAAGTCGTTCTCGCGTTTCGATTCCGAAGGTCAACGGCGCATGGCCGCGTTGCATGACGGGCGTCGTGACAACCTGGAAATCTCCCCCAACCTGTGGGCCGGTGTCGGCCTGGTGCGTGGCGGTGCCGGGACGGCGCTGGTGGGCGATCCGCAGCAAGTGGCGGCGCGGATCAAGGAGTACGCAGACCTGGGAATCGAGAGTTTCATCTTCTCCGGCTATCCGCACCTCGAAGAGGCTTATCGCTTTGCCGAGCTGGTGTTCCCGCTGTTGCCTGAGCCGTACGCAAGCCTGGCCGGGCGTGGGGTTACCAATCTCACCGGGCCGTTT
The DNA here is from genome assembly GCF_004136015.1 of Pseudomonas sp. ACM7. Taxonomy (NCBI): domain Bacteria; kingdom Pseudomonadati; phylum Pseudomonadota; class Gammaproteobacteria; order Pseudomonadales; family Pseudomonadaceae; genus Pseudomonas; species Pseudomonas sp. ACM7. The sequence continues at coordinate 729,926 of NZ_CP024866.1, forward strand.
GGCGAAATGATCGCCAATGATGTGCTGCCGGCCAAAGCCACGGCCTGACCAGGTAATCCATGTGGGAGCGGGCTTGCTCGCGAAGGCGTCAGTACCGTCGACATTGATGTTGAATGTTATGGCCTCTTCGCGAGCAAGCCCGCTCCCACAGGGGATTTGCGTCGACTCATATGAGGAACCCCGCGTGACTGCCAAGCCGCAAAGCGCCCTGATATCCCCCTTGCAGACCGCCCGCCGATTGGCCGCCGAGTTTGCCCTGACCGCTGTCGAGCGCGATGAACGTGGCGGTACGCCCAAAACCGAACGTGACGCCTTGCGCCACAGCGGTCTGCTCGCCTTGAGCATTCCCGCCCAGTACGGAGGCCTCGGCGCCAGCTGGAGTGACACCCTGACCATCGTGCGCGAGTTCGCCAAGGTCGACAGTTCGATTGCCCATGTCTTCGGCTTCCATCACCTGATGCTCGCCACCGTGCGCCTGTTCGCCCGGCCCGAGCAGTGGCAGCCATGGTTCGAACAAACCGCACGCAAGAACTGGTTCTGGGGCAACGCCCTGAACCCGCTGGACACCCGCACCGTGGTGAAAAACCTCGGTGGCTGGCGTGAGTTTTCCGGCAAGAAAAGTTTCTGCTCGGGTGCCAGCGATTCGGAAATGCTGATCGCCTCGGCCGTCGACGAAAGCACCGGCGGCAAGCTGTTGATCGCCGCGATTCCCAGCGGTCGCAGCGGCATCACCTTGCACAACGACTGGAACAACATGGGCCAGCGCCAGACCGACAGCGGCAGCGCGACGTTCGAACGGGTACGGGTCGAAGAGTCGGAATTGCTGCTCGATCCAGGTCCCTTGAGTACGCCATTCGCCTGCCTGCGGCCGTTGATTGCCCAGCTGACCTTCACGCACATGTTTCTCGGCATCGCCGAAGGTGCTTTCGAAGAGGCGCGGCAATACACCCTCACCGAAACCCGCCCGTGGCACAAATCCAGTGCTCAGGATGTGCGTCAGGATCCTTATGTACTCGGCCACTACGGCGAATTCTGGGTCGCCCTCGAAAGTGTTCGACTGCTGGTGGAGCGCGCTGCCGGGCTGCTCGACAAGGCTTGGGCCAAAGGCCCGAACCTCAGCGCCGAAGAACGCGGGCACCTCGCTAACACCATCGCCACGGCCAAGGTCGCTGCCACCCGCAACGGTCTGGAACTCTGTAGCCGGTTGTTCGAAGTGACCGGCGCCCGTTCAACGCATGCCTCACTGCGACTGGACCGCCACTGGCGCAACCTGCGCACGCAAACCCTGCACGACCCGGTGGATTACAAACTCCATGAACTGGGTGACTGGGCGCTCAACCAGTCCCTGCCGATTCCGACTTTCTATTCATAGCCTTCTATTCATGGAGCCTGCCCATGCAACTGCTGACCTTACCGCCCTCGCCCGCTCTGGCCACCTCGATCCGCGCCACGGCGCAGGTGTTCGAAGACCCTAAATCCCAGGCCTTGCTTGCCCACATTCAACAAGTCGCACCGAGTGAAGCCAGCGTGCTGATCATCGGCGAAACCGGCACCGGCAAGGAGCTGGTGGCGCGGCATATCCACAACCTCAGCGCCCGGCGCAACCGGCCATTCGTGGCGGTGAACTGCGGCGCGCTCTCCGAATCCCTGGTGGAGGCCGAGTTGTTCGGCCATGAAAAAGGTGCCTTCACCGGTGCGCTGAGCGCCAAGGCCGGCTGGTTCGAGGAGGCCGACGGCGGCACGTTGTTCCTCGACGAAATCGGCGATTTGCCGATGGCGATTCAGGTCAAGTTGTTGCGGGTATTGCAGGAGCGCGAAGTGGTGCGACTGGGTTCGCGCAAGAGCATTCCCATCAACGTGCGCGTGCTGGCGGCGACCAACGTGCAACTGGAGAAAGCCATCAACGCCGGTCATTTCCGTGAGGACTTGTACTACCGCCTCGACGTGGTCAGCCTGGAATTGAGCCCGCTGCGCGACCGCCCCGGCGACATCCTGCCGCTGACCCGACACTTCGTCGAAGCCTACAGCCAGCGCCTCGGCTACGGCACCATCACCATCAGCAAAGAGGCCGAACTGAAACTGCGCGGCTACAGCTGGCCGGGCAACATCCGCGAACTGGAAAACGTCATTCACCACACCCTGCTGATCTGCCGTAACGGCGTGATCGAACGCGACGACCTGCGCCTGTCGAACATGCGCATCGAGCGTCAGGACGACTACCACAGCAACGTCGACGACTCACCGGAAGCCCTGCTCGATCGGGCCTTTCAAAAGCTTTTCGAAGAACAGGCCGGTGCGCTTCACGAGAAAGTCGAAGACGCGTTGCTGCGAGCCGCCTATCGTTTCAGCCACTACAACCAGGTGCACACCGCTGCGCTGCTGGGGCTGAGCCGCAATGTAACGCGCACGCGGCTGATCAAGATCGGCGAACTGGCCGTGAACAAACGCCGGCCCACGGAAAATCTCCAGGGCGAGCGTGTCATGCAGCTGTCGATCTAGCCCACCAGATTGCAGTGCAGCGCGTTGTCGTGGCTGCGTTCCAGGCTGTGCAGCACCTGGAACGAGCCGAAGGTCACGGTTTTCGCCTGATGGGCGCGGATCAGTTGCCAGAAGTCCTGCTCGCCGCTTTCAAAGCTTTGAAACGCGGCTTCTCCCGCCTCGCGTGTTTGCCATTGCAGGTAGTTGAGCACCCGCCGGCCATCGTCGCTGGCCTGGATGCTGGCACTCAGAAAACCGCTGTAACCCTGGGCGAGACGCTCGGTCTGCTTCGACAGAGCCGACACCAGTGCGGGCTGTTGATGGGGTTCGATCTCGAATTCAATCAATTGGGTGAAGCTGCGATTTTTCTCTGACAGTTGCATGAAGAGTCCCCGCTGACCTGTAAGCCGGATCTTGCGATCCGAAGGCTTGCAGGGTAAAACCTCGAGTTAACTTGAGGTCAAGGGGCATTTTTTAAATGATCACCTCGGAAAATCTGCACAAGGAACTCACCGTCGGCCAAGTGGCTGCGCGCACCGGTGTCGCGGTCACGGCTCTGCACTTTTACGAATCCAAGGGTTTGATCAAAAGTAATCGCAACCAGGGCAACCAGCGGCGTTACCCACGGGAAGTGTTGCGGCGGGTGGCGTTGATCAAAGTGGCTCAGCGATTGGGCATTCCGTTGGCGGAGATTGGTGAGGCATTGAAATCGCTACCGGACAATCGGGCGCCGACGGCAGCGGACTGGAAGGTGTTGTCGGCGCAGTGGAGTCGGGATCTGGATGAGCGGATCAATCAGCTGACCTTGCTGCGGGACCGGCTCAATGGCTGCATTGGCTGTGGGTGTTTGTCGATGGAGGCATGTCCGTTGCGCAACTTTGGCGATGTGCTGGGGGAACGAGGGCCCGGGGCACAGCTACTGGAATCGGGGACTGATCCGAAATAGCGGTGCTGCTGCTCGTCGGACACTCGGTTGCAGAAAAGAGGCTGACCTATAGTTATCCGGCCGGAAAACGGCACAGGATCTTTCTCGATTGACAACAAAAACAGGGAGAACAGCCATGAGCGTCAAACCTATTCCAGAGGGTTATCACAGCATCACGCCTTATCTGGGCATTCAAAAAGCAGCCGAAGCCATCGAGTTCTACAAGAAAGCCTTTGGTGCCACCGAAATCATGCGTCTGTCCATGCCCGATGGCGGCATCGGCCACGCTGAACTGCGCATCGGCGATTGCCCGATCATGCTTGGCACGCCATGCGATCAGGGGCCATTGAGCAATCCGGACAAGTCGCCGTCTGTGGGGCTGCATCTGTATGTGAACGATGTGGACAAGTCTTATAAACAGGCGATTGCGGCTGGTGGCACGGTGGTGTCCGAGGTCAAGGATCAGTTTTATGGCGACCGCTCGGGAACCCTGAAGGATCCCTATGGGCATCTGTGGTTTCTGGCCACGCGCAAGGAAGATCTGACTCAGGAGCAGATCGAACAGCGGGCGAAGGAGATGTTCAAGCAGGGCTGAAATCTTCGGTGGCTGATCTGGCCTCATCGCGAGCAAGCTCGCTCCCACATGGGATCTTCTGCGAACACGTTATTTGTGAACACCCAAGATCACCTGTGGGAGCGAGCTTGCTCGCGATAGCGTTGGGCCAGTCAACATCAATGCTGAATGTCAAAGCGCTTTCGCGAGCAGGCTCGCTCCCACAAAGGGCAGGCTTCATTGCAATACGAAACATTTTCTTTCATATCCCCCTTCGGGATTTTCGATGCTCATCCGTCTTATTTAGATGCAGTCGGCCCGCGTAGGCAAAAGCCACGGCCGGCCTTTCATGGACCTCATCGCCGAGAAGACCGCAGCAGAGGCCCATTCATCGAAACAAGACCTTTAATCATGTCGAAGAAATCCCGTTCAAAACTCTGGTTTCTGGTCCATAGCTGGCTGGCATTGCCGATCTGGTTTTTCGTACTGATCGTCTGCGTGACCGGCACCCTGGCGGTGATCAGCCAGGAAATCGTCTGGCTGGCCAACCCGCAAATGCGCGCCAGCCAACCCTCGGACGATGCGCCGCTGCTCAGTTATGACCAGATCATAGCCGCGATCAAAAAAGCGGAGCCGAACACACTGGTCGAAGGCATCAGTCGGCCCGATGAATCGCACTTCGCCCTCGACGTGGACGTCAGCTACCCCGACGGTCGCTCCGTGACGGTCTACGTCAATCCCTACAGCGGCGTCATTCAGGGCACGGCGCCGCAGTTCAATTTCAAGGCGTTTACCCGCGCCCTGCATGGCTGGTGGCTCGTGCCGTTTACCAATGGCTACAGCTGGGGCTGGTACCTGGTGTCATTCCTGAGCTTGCCGTTGCTGGCTTCGTTGGTCACCGGGCTGGTGGTCTACAAGCGTTTCTGGAAAGGTTTCTTGCGCCCGACGTTGCGCATTCGTCACGGCGCACGGATTTTCTGGGGCGACTTTCACCGCCTCAGCGGCATCTGGTCGATCTGGTTCATCGCGGTGATTTCCATCACCAGCACCTGGTTTCTGATTCAGGCGTTCATGTTCGATAACCAGATTTCGATTTCCACCGCGCCGGTGGCTGCCGTGGTCCCGCGTGAAAGTGTCCCGCTGACTGCCGACGGTTCGCCAGCGCCGATGATCAGCCTGGAGACGGCGATCCGCGAAGCCAAGGAACGTATTCCCGGACTGGACGACAGCTTCGTCAGCCTGCCTGCCAATGCCTATAGCTATCTGTCGGTAGGCGGACGCAGTTGGTATCCGCTGATGTTCCAGACCGCCGACATCAACCCGTACACCGGCGACATCGCCGCCACCCGCCTGTTGTCGGATCGTTCCGGCCTGGAGCTGGTGACCGAATCCATGCGTCCGCTGCACACCGGGGATTTCGGCGGCATCTGGATCAAGCTGATCTGGTTCTTCTTCGGCCTGATCCTGAGCATGATGGTCCTCAGCGGCCTGTTGATCTGGACCAAACGCACCGCCCTGGCCACGGCCAATGCCCTCAAGCGCAGCCATAAACGCCCGCGCAGCCAGACCGCTGCGGCCCACAGCCGTGAAACCACGGAGGTCAGCTAATGAGTCTGTTTACCGCTGATAAACCGGGCTCGAAACTGAGTCGTTTCTGGCACAAATGGCGCTTCCACATCAACGTTCTGCTGTTGCTGGTGCCGCTGGGCTTCATGCCCAAATACTTTGCCGACGCTGCGCTGTTTCGCGGTGACACCGGCCTGGGCGAGCGGGAGATCGGCGAGGTTCAGGTCGGCCCCTGGAGCCTGCGCCTGGCCGAATTGCGTAACGATGCACCGACCCTCGATGGTCCGGCCGGTTACATGAAGAACTTCAACGCGGCGCTGTGCGACAGCTGCCGCGATCAGGTCAAGGCGACTTACCTGCGTATTGGCAAACCGCGCAGCCTGCGCGCTGCCGGGGTGATTTTCTTTGGCACGCCGTACCGCATGGGCGCGATGTTGCCGATCCCCGAGAAGACCAAAGCCGACGCCGAGCTGTGGATCACCATGGAAGGCTGGGACGGCGCCATGCATCAGGCCTCCGTCCCCCTGAGCCAGGCATCCCCGGCCACCCTCGCCTGGCTGAACCAACAAGGAGGCAAACCATGATCAACGTTATACGTCCTCTGAGCGCCACGCTGCTGGTGCTCTGCGCCGGTTTCAGCGCCAGCGCCCTGGCCCACAACCCGATGTGCGAATGCAAAGCCATCGACGCCGAGCAGATCAAATGCACCGGCGGTTTCTCCGACGGCAGCGGCGCGCCGGGCGTGACCCTGGATGTGATCGGCTACGACGAAACCATCCTGGTGCCCGGCAAGCTCGGCGCCGATTCGACCCTGACTTTCAAGAAGCCCGGCGCCGAGTTCTACGTGCTGTTCGACGCAGGTCCCGGTCACGTCGTCGAGATTGACCAAGCGGACATCGAAGCCCCATGAGTACACCGACTACGCAAATCGTCCGCCCGGCCGGTGCCGGCCATGAAACCCTCTATGTGTTGCTGTTGTGCCTGATGATCCTCGCGGTTGCCGGCTCGGTAGTCGCCTGGCGCGGTGAGTCTCAGGAAGTCAGCAGCGTTGGCAGCCATCAACTGGATGCCCGTCGTGACTTGAGCGCGTCCGAGCAAGGCATCTACGCCGACCTGCGGGTGACGCTCGACGAAATTCATCTGCTGCGTCAGGAGCAACAAGCGCTACCCGCCCCCGCCGCCCTCGCCGATGAAGGTTTTGCGCCGTTCGCCCAGGACGCCAGTTCCGTCAGCCGCGGCGGTCATGCCTGGCAATTGCTCGACGCCAAGGCTTACTTCGGCCAGAGCCAGACGCCCACCGTGGCGGGTTCGTTTCTGATGCGTTTGACCGCTGACGATGATGCTCCGGACGTCTGGCTCAACCGCGGCAACGCCCTCGCTGCCCCGACCGACCTCACCGACGCCGCGCTGGAAAGCGCTGGCTGGCAGCAGATCGTCGCGCAATTCGATGCCGGCGTGACCCGCCAGCACCGGCACTGAACCCTCGCCTTCACCCGAGAGAAGACCGCTTTCCCATGCCTATTTCATCTCAACGTTCTTTCTTGCGCCTGATGTTGGTCGGCTTACTGGCTTGTCTGCTGACCCCGCTGGCCTATGCCGACGCGGCCAAGCGCCTGCGCATCGGCATCACCCTGCACCCTTATTACAGCTACGTGGCGAACATCGTCGGTGACAAGGCCGAGGTGGTGCCGCTGATTCCGGCCGGTTTCAACCCGCATGCCTACGAGCCGCGCGCCGAAGACATCAAGCGCATCAGCGGTCTGGACGTAGTCGTGCTCAACGGTGTCGGCCATGACGACTTCGCCGACCGCATGATCGCCGCCAGCGAAACGCCGAACATTCCCGTGATCGAAGCCAACGAAAATGTACCGTTGCTGGCCGCCACCGGCGTCGCCGCTCGCGGCGCCGGCAAGGTCGTAAACCCGCACACCTTCCTGTCGATCAGTGCCTCGATTGCCCAGGTCAACAACATCGCACGGGAACTGGGCAAGCTCGACCCGGCCAATGCCAAGACCTACACCCAGAACGCCCGCGCCTACGGCAAACGCCTGCGGCAGATGCGCGCCGACGCCCTGGCGAAACTGACCCAGGCGCCGAACGCCGAACTGCGAGTGGCCACGGTTCACGCGGCTTACGACTATTTGCTGCGCGAGTTTGGCCTGGAAGTGACCGCCGTGGTCGAACCGGCCCACGGCATCGAACCGAGCCCGAGCCAGTTGAAAAAAACCATCGATCAACTGCGGGAACTGGACGTGAAAGTGATCTTCTCGGAGATGGATTTCCCGTCCACCTACGTCGAGACCATCCAGCGTGAATCCGGGGTGAAGCTGTACCCGCTGTCGCACATTTCCTATGGCGAGTACACCGCCGACAAGTATGAAAAGGAAATGACCGGCAACCTCAACACCGTGGTCCGGGCGATTCAGGAGTCCGGCCAATGACGGCTAAAGAAACCATCTGTGCACAAAACCCAACCCCGACAGCCCCCGAATCCCCTGTGGGAGCGGCGGTGCGACGCTGGATTTTGCGGAGGTCAGTTTGACCCTCGGGCGCACGACGATCCTCGACAACGTCACGTTCCAGGTCCAGCCCGGCAGCGTGCATGCACTGGTCGGCCCCAACGGTGGCGGCAAAAGCTCGCTGATCAAGACCTTGCTCGGGCAGATGCCCCATCAGGGTCGCTTGAGTCTGCAATGGCCCGGCACACCTGGAACCATCGGCTACGTACCCCAAGCCCTGGAATTCGATCGAGGTTTGCCGATGACCGTCGACGATTTCATGGCCGCGATGTGCCAGCGGCGCCCGGCGTTTCTCGGGTTGAGCAAGCACTACGCCGCCGCGATTGGCGAAGCCCTGGAACGGGTCGGTATGCAGGACAAACGGAAGCGGCGCATGGGTGCGTTGTCCGGCGGTGAGCGCCAGCGGGTGTTGCTGGCTCAGGGACTGATTCCGGCGCCGCAGTTGCTGGTGCTCGACGAACCGATGTCGGCGCTAGACGAGGCCGGTATTCAGGTGTTCGAACGGCTGCTCGGCGACTGGCGCCAGAGCGGCATCACCGTGCTGTGGATCGAGCATGATCTGGAAGCGGTTGGACGTCTGGCGGATCGGGTCACCGGGCTCAATCGCCGGGTACTGTTCGATGCCACGCCGAAACAGGCGCTGACCCCGGAGCGATTGCTGACCCTGTTTTCGACCCAACCACGGAGGGCTGCCTGATGAGTTACGAAGCCTTTCGTTTGATGGTCCAGGGTTGGGCCTCGTCGGGTTACTTGCCCGAGGCGCTGGCCTATGGATTTGTGGTCAACGCGTTGCTCGCCGGCTTGCTGATCGGCCCGGTGCTGGGCGGATTGGGTACGTTGGTGGTGGTCAAGCGTTTCGCGTTTTTCTCTGAAGCGGTGGGCCACGCGGCGCTGACCGGCGTGGCCATCGGCATTCTGCTGGGCGAACCTTACACCGGGCCTTATGGCAGTCTGTTCGGCTACTGCTTGTTGTTCGGCATCTTGCTGAATTACCTGCGTAACCGCACGGGTCTGGCGCCGGATACGTTGATCGGTGTGTTTCTGTCGGTGTCGTTGGCGCTGGGTGCCAGTCTGCTGCTGATTCTGGCGGGCAAGATCAACGTACACATCCTCGAAAACGTACTGTTCGGTTCGGTACTGACCGTCAACGGCAATGACCTGCTGGTGCTGGCCATCGTCGGTTCGCTGGTCATGGCGCTGGCCTTGCCGTTGTACAACCGCATCATGCTGGCCAGTTTCAATCCGCAACTGGCGGCGGTGCGTGGTGTGGCGGTGAAGACCCTGGATTATCTGTTTGTGATTCTGGTGACCCTGATCACCGTGGCGGCGGTGAAAGTCATCGGCGCGATTCTGGTCGGTGCTCTGCTGGTGATTCCAGCTGCAGCTGCGCGATTGCTGAGTCAGTCGCTGAAGGGCTTCTTCTGGTGCTCGGTGCTGATCGCCACGGTCAGCACGCTGTGCGGGATCCTTGCGCCGATTGTCTTCGACCTGCCTATCCCGTCCGGCGCCGCGATCATTCTGGTGGCCGGTATCGCCTTCGCTCTCGCCGCCATTGCGCGTGGCGTTGTCCCCAGCCTGAAAGGGAATCTCGGATAAATGTTTTTTACTTTGCGTCAATTGACCCTGGCATTGACCTTCACATTGCCCCTGTGCGGGCTGGTCAACACAACCTTTGCAGCTGACAGCGTCAAACCGCTGCGCGTGCTGGCGTCCTTGCCGATCACTTATGGTCTGGGCGCAGTCTTGCTCAAAGGCACCGATGTCAACCTTGAACGTGCCGCGCCGGCGAATTTGCCCGGTAGCCGTCAGACCGCGTACTTCACGGGTCGTGGCGCGCCGGCGCTGGCCAAACTGGCGACCAACGCCGATGCGGTGATCGGCCTGCGCTCGTTGTGGGCGGATGATCCGCTGTATCCGATCTCCCGGCGTAGCAACATCCGCATCATTGAAATCGACGCCGCCCGCCCGGTGGACGGCGCCCTGCCCGGCATCGCCGTGCAACCCGGCAACAAAGTTGATGGGTTGAACAGTCAGCCGTGGTTTTCCAGCAACAATATGGGGCGGATGGCGGACGTTATGGCGGCGGACCTGGTGCGCCTGGCGCCCGAGGCAAAGCCGAAGATCGAGGCTAACCTGGCGACGCTCAAACAGCGCTTGCTCAAGCTCAGCGCTGACAGCGAAGCGCGGTTGGCCAGTGCCGATAACCTCAGCGTGATGAGCCTGAGCGATCACTTTGGCTATCTGATCGGCGGCCTCAACCTGGAACTGATCGGCCTCGATGCGCGGCCGGACGCCGAGTGGACACCTGAAGCGCTCAATCAATTGGGTGCGATGCTCAAGGACAATGACGTGGCGGTGGTGCTGCATCACCGACAGCCGTCGGATGCGGTGAAAGCGGTGATTGCTGAGGCTGGGAGTCGGTTGGTGGTGTTGAGTGTGGATGCGGCGGATCCGGTGGCCGAGCTGGAGGGGAATGTGGATTTGGTGATCAAGGGGTTGAGCGGGGCGTAACGTCAGTTGGACCGCGTTATCGTTCTTCGCGAGCAAGCCCGCTCCCACATTGGATTTGTGGCGCGACACAGATCCAATGTGGGAGCAGGCTTGCTCGCGAAGGCGGCCTCACAAGCAACACACATTCCAGATATGAAAAAGCCCGCTGACCTTCTCGGTTCAGCGGGCTTCTTTTTGCGCGGTGACTCAGTGAGCCACAGCCGCTTGTTCTTCCATCTTCTGGCGCAAGCTCAGTGGACGCATGTCAGTCCAGGTTTCTTCAATGTAAGCCAGGCATTCCTTTTTCAGGCCGCTCTTGCCCACGGTGCGCCAGCCTGCAGGCACGGCTTTGTAGTCGGGCCAGATCGAGTACTGCTCTTCGTGGTTGACCACGACCTGAAAGAGGATGTCCTCGCGGTCGAATACTGAAGTCATGGTGTTTCTCCATCGCTGTAGGGTGGGCTGCACTGCGTGCGCAGCCGTTATGTAGAAGGAACGTTAGAGGCGCTGAAAAATTTAGAGGCTGGCGGTGGCAGCGGCCATGGCTCGGCCGAAAATCTCGGCCACCCGATCGATTTCCGCGGCAGTGATCACCAGCGGCGGCAGGAAGCGCACCACGCCGCCATGACGCCCGCCCAGTTCGAGGATCAAGCCGCGCTTGAGGCATTCACGCTGCACCAGCGGCGACAGACGACCGAAGATCGGCGGATGACCCAGCGCATCCGGCTCGCCAGTCGGATCGACCAGCTCAACACCCAGCATCAAGCCGCGCCCCCGAATATCACCCAGCTGCGGGAAGTCCCGTTGCAGGATGCGCAGGTGTTCGCTCAAGCGTTCGCCCATGGCGGCAGCGTGCTCGCAGACCTTGTGTTCGGTCAGGTAACGCATCACCGCAGAACCTGCGGCCATGGCCATCTGATTGCCGCGGAAGGTCCCGGCATGGGCGCCCGGCAGCCAGGTGTCGAGCCAGTCGCGATAGACCACCACGGCCAACGGCAAACTGCCACCGATGGCTTTGGACATGACCACTACGTCGGGAATGATCCCGGCGTGTTCGAAGGCGAACATCTTGCCGGTGCGGGCAAAACCGCTCTGAATCTCGTCGACGATCAGCGCGACACCGGCCTTTTCGGTAATCCGTCGCAGGCCGCGCAACCAATCAAGATCGGCCGGGATCACCCCACCCTCGCCCTGCACCGCTTCAACGATCACCGCGGCCGGCAATTGCACACCGGCCTCTGGATCATTGAGCAGGTTTTCCAGGTAGTTGAGATTGACCTGCACACCTTGCGCGCCGCCGAGACCGAACGGGCAGCGATAATTGTAAGGATATGGCATGAACTGCACACCGCTGCTGAGCAAGGCGCCCAAGGGTTTTTTCGGCCCCAGACTGCCCATCAGGCTCAGCGCGCCTTGGCTCATGCCGTGATAACCGCCCTGGAACGACAACACGGTGCTGCGTCCGGTGGCGGTGCGCACCAGTTTCAGCGCGGCTTCCACCGCGTCGGTGCCGGTCGGGCCACAGAACTGGATCCTGGCTTCAGCGGCCAAAGCCAGCGGCAGCAGACTGAACAGGTCCTGAACGAACTGATCCTTGACCGGGGTGGTCAGGTCGAGGGTGTGCAGCGGCAGTTCATCCGTCAGCACTTGCTGGATCGCTTCGATCACCACCGGATGGTTGTGCCCAAGGGCCAACGTCCCTGCGCCGGCCAGGCAGTCGATGAAACGGCGGCCTTCGACGTCTTCGACATAAATGCCCTTGGCACGCTTGAGGGCCAGGGGAATGCGTCGCGGATAGCTGCGGGCATTCGATTCCTGCTGGTTTTGACGGGCCAGCAGCGGCGATTCGTTGAACTGATAAAGCGTCTCGGTCGGCGCCGGAGTGATCCGGGCCGACTGATCTTCCATAAGGCTGGTAGCGACTGACATCTCTCGACCCCTCAATAAGGTTTTCCTGTTCTGGAAACGCATCAGGGCGCCGAGGATTTAGACCCTCGATCAGCTTTCTATGAGGGGGGTGTCAGCGCTTTGTGCATGGGGATGGCGTGGAGCCCCGCCACCGTGAAGGTTTCAGCGCAAGGCTGGTAACCCAGATGACGGTAAAACGCTTCGCTGGTGCGGGTGCTATTGAGTCGGGCTTGACGCAACCCCCGATCGGTCAACCAGCCTTCGAGGTCGCGCACCAGTGCTTGCCCGGCCCCACGCCGAAACCATTCCGGCTGCACGTAACAGAACGCGACCTTGCCGCTGATCGCAGCCATCGCGACGCCGACCGGTTTGTCGTGCAACAGGGCGATGTTCAGGTACAACCGCTCGTCGGCCAACCAGGGCTGCACGTGTTCGATGGTTTTGTTGTGGGTCCAGGTGGCGACGGTGAGCGGATCGTTGCGATGGTCAAGCGCGCAACCCACGCGAATGGAGCGCTCGACGATCCGGCTGATGATGCCGGCATCGGCGGGGGTTGCCTTGCAAATGTGTAGGGGGGCATACATGGCGCTGTTACCTCAATCCATTGAGAAAAAGCTGCCGGGGACGATAGCGTTGTGGCGAGTGGATGGCTAATGGAGAGACGTTACATTTGGTGTGCAACACAAAACCAGTGTGGGAGCGGGCTTGCTCCGGGCGGCGTTCCGACGAAGGCGGACTCCCAGCCAACATCATCGTTGAATGTTAAACCGCTTTCGCGAGCAAGCCCGCTCCCACATTTGCTCTGCGGTGCTTGTTAGATGGGTTGCAACGGCATGGTCAGTTCGACTCGCAACCCGTCCGGTCGACTGTCGAAATGCAGGGTGCAACCGCAGCGCTGGACGATCGCCTGAACAATCGCCAGACCCAGGCCGCAACCGGTGCTCTGCCCGTTGCGCCAGAAGCGTTGGGTCAGGTGTTGCAGGTCGTCTTCGGCAATCCCCGGGCCGTGGTCGCGAACCAAAAAGTGCACACGACTGCCAGTGGTTTCCAGGCTCAGCTCCACCGCCCCTTCGCCAGGGGTATGACGCAGTGCGTTGTCCAGCAGGTTGCGCAACGCCGCAATCGACAAAACTGCTGGCATTTGCACCGGTGCAGCGGAGAATTTGCTCGGCATCTGAAATTTGATCCGCTGACGATCACCACTGGCGGCGTCCTGAATCGCCAGTTTCGCCACCTGCTCGGCGCTGCATTGCACGCCGTCATCGAACGACAGACTGCCCTCGACCCGCGCCAGCAACAGCAATTGTTCAAGGGTCCGGTGCAGGCGATCGGCGCCCTCTTCGGCCCGGGCCAGGGATTGATCCCGGGCCGCGCCGTCAGTCATGCGCGCCACTTGCAGGTGGGTCTTGATCGCCGTCAGCGGGCTGCGTAACTCGTGGGCGGCGTCACCGGTCAAGCGGCGTTCCCGTTCGATGGTCTTTCCGATCCGTTGGAACAGCTGATTCTGGGTGTCCAGCAACGGTTGCAGTTCGCTGGGCAGCGGCTGGATTTGCAAGGGTTCGAGAGAATCGGCACTGCGGCGCATCAAGGCATCGCGCATGCGGTTGAGCGGCGCCAGCCCCTGGCCGATCCCCAGCCAGAGCAGGCACAGGCAGCCGAGCAAGGCCACGCCCACCGGCACCGAAGCCGCCAGCAGGATCGACATGTTCAGCGCCTCCCGCTCGATCTGCCGATCAGCGGTGGTGATGCGCACGTCGCCGCGGGCCAGGGTGAAACTGCGCCACGGCGCGCCATCAATCATCTGGTCGTGAAAGCCCATTTTCTCGGCTTCGAGGGTTTGTTGCGGATCGGTGTGACTGCGGGCGAGGATTTCGCCGCGCAATGAACTGACCTGGCAGGCCATGCCGCCGGGGAGGTTCAGTTGTTCAGCGCTGAAATGGGTGCCCTCGCCCTTGCTCGGCAATGGCGGCAATTGCTCCATCAAGCCGGCGACCATGCGTGCCGAGGCCACCAGCCGCTGGTCGAGGGAAAACATCATCTGATTGCGCAGGTCGCTGAGCATCCAGGCCGCTGCCAGGGCCCAGATCAGGGCAAAAGCGGCGCCGAGTGTCAGGCTCAGGCGCAAACGCAGGCTCATCACTTTTTCAATACCTCTGCGCCATCGGCCGGCCCCAGGCGATAGCCCAGGCCGCGCACCGTCTCGACAATGCCATTGCCGAGTTTGCGCCGCAGGTGATGGATATGCACGTTGAGAGCGTTGCTTTCCAGCTCATCGTTAAAACCATAAACGCTGTCTTTCAGTTGCTCGGTCGACAGCACCCGGCCCCGATTATGCAGCAAGGCCTGCAACAACGACTGCTCACGACGGGACAGGTCCACCGGCTGGCCCGCAAGGGTGGTTTCGCGGCTACTCGGGTCGTACGTCAGGGCACCGTGCTCGATCAGGTTGACACTGCGTCCTGCCACCCGTCGCAACAGGGTATGCAAGCGTGCCGCGAGCTCGCGCAGATCGAACGGCTTGAGCAGGTAATCGTCGGCACCGGCCTGCAAACCGTCGACGCGGTCGGTGACCGAATCCCGGGCGGTGAGGATCAACACCGGGATTTCCAGACCGCTGTGTCGCAACTGCTGCAGCAGCTTCAAACCGTCTTCATCGGGTAGACCGAGGTCGAGCACCATCACATCGAATTCGGCGACCTTGAGCATCGCCCGGGCCGCCGACGCGGTGGCGACATGCTCCACGGTCAGGCCCTGTGCGGTGAGGCCGGCAACGATACCGCTGGCAATCAGCTCATCGTCTTCGCAAACCAGTACGTGCATGGGAACTCCATGAGCAAAGACCCTAGTCAAACAGGTGAGGATTAAGTCGCAATTATGGCAAGGGCTTCGGCTGACGAGAAGCAGGGCTTGCATTCACGTCGCAGGATCAATTCAACGCAATACATATATACCGCACCCGTGCGTCCCCTTCTCAATAGCCTGTGTCGGGTAGTACTTAAATTCAACTCGACTCAATACAGGTATCCATCATGTATTCCCATGCAAGTGCTTTAACGATTCTGTTCAATCTGTTTGACGCCCTGAGCGCGCTGGCAACCCAAGGCAACGATCAGCCAAAAGAAGCGATAACCAAGGGCCTGGCCCTGTACAACCTGGGCGAATTCATCCAGGCGAAGCCTTATCTGACGGTTGCCGCCGTCGCGGGAGACCGTGCGTCGCAATATGCGTTGGGGGAGGTGACAAGGCGTCAGGCGGGCAGCATCACCGACGAAGCAAAAGACTGGTATCGACTCGCTGGTGCCCAGAATCATGTTTATGCCCTGATGCGACTGGGCGACGAAGCCTCGCTCAGGAAAGCAAAGGAACTGGCCCAGGCCAATGCCGCTCAAGCCATGCTTGAGTTGTACGAGCTGGACCAGAACATTGAAACATTGAAAAAAGCTGCGGATGCCGGCTCCCTGGAGGGCCAGTACATTCTCGCGGTCAAGTACGACCAGGACGAAACGCTCATTTCCGACAGTGAGCAACGTCGATCCACCATCGATGCGCTGCTGAAAAAAGCCGCCGACGCCGGTTTTTCGAAAGCGGTCCACTGGTACACCAACCGTACCCCGATCAACCAGGATCTTCCTCTGAGGCGCCAATGGCTGGAAAAACGCGCACAGCTCAATGACGTGAACGGCGTATTGAATTACGGTTTCGCACTCAGCGGTTTCTATCAAGATGACAGCGGTGTCGATAACGAATATGGCTTCACGAAGGATCTGGTCAAAGGCTATGGGTTGATCTGGCTGGTCGTCGAAACCACCAAAGAGCTGTCTCGACACGATAGCGCCAGACAATACCTTGACGATATCGCCGAGGAGATGACGACTGATCAAATAACTGCCGCCAAAGCCTTCGCGCAGCAATGGAAAACGACTCATCCCCCGATGTCCGAATTCAGGCTGACCTATAGCGACATTGCCTGATCCCGCCGGGCGCCAATCACCGAAGACGGCCATCGACGTCTTGCGTTAACCCCCGGTTAATCGCTGGCCATCATCTTGGGCGAAGTGTGTAAACCTCAAGGCGTTGTCGATGCGTTACGTTCTTCTATTGCTATTAACGTTGTTTGCCAGCTTGGGTCAGGCCCAGGCTGGCAGCAATCCGTTTGAAACCAAGCCCGACTTTCTTCCCGTCAGCAAAGCCTTCAGCTTTACGTCTGAGCGTCTCGCTT
The DNA here is from genome assembly GCF_004136015.1 of Pseudomonas sp. ACM7. Lineage (NCBI taxonomy): Bacteria > Pseudomonadati > Pseudomonadota > Gammaproteobacteria > Pseudomonadales > Pseudomonadaceae > Pseudomonas > Pseudomonas sp. ACM7. The sequence goes on from NZ_CP024866.1 coordinate 746,584, forward strand.
CCGGGGAAACCCAGCTGTTCTGGCAGATCGCCGACGGTTATTACCTGTATCAAAAACGCCTGAAATTCGATGGTTTACCCCCGGAACAGCAACCTGTCTTGCCGGAAGGTGAAGCGCACAGCGACGAGTTTTTCGGCGCGCAACAGGTTTATCGCCAAGGGCTGGAGCTGAAGATCCCGGCGGGTGCCTCCGGCCGGATCAAGGTAGGTTTCCAGGGCTGCGCCGATGCTGGCCTGTGTTATCCGCCACAAACCCAGGTCGTTGATCTCGCAAACGCCACTACCTTGGCCGCCGCAAGCGAAGCGCCGGACCAGGCCCTGGCCAGTGATCTGCAGCAGCGGGCGCTGGGCTGGAGCCTGCTGGTGTTCTTCGGCCTTGGGCTGCTACTGGCCTTCACCCCTTGCTCGCTGCCGATGCTGCCGATTCTCGCCGGTTTGATCGTCGGCAGTGGCGCCACGCCCAAACGCGGCTTCGCGCTGGCGACCAGCTACGTCGTCAGCATGGCGCTGGTGTATGCGGCGATGGGCGTTCTGGCCGCGCTGCTCGGGGCGAATCTGCAGGCGTTGTTACAGAACCCTTGGTTGCTGGGCAGTTTCGCTACCGTATTTGTGTTGCTGGCGTTGCCGATGTTCGGCTTCTTCGAGTTGCAACTGCCAGTGGCCGTGCGTGATCGATTGGAAAATGTCTCGCGCAATCAACGCGGCGGCAGCCTGTTCGGTGCCGGTGTGTTGGGCGCCTTGTCCGGTTTGCTGGTGGGTCCGTGCATGACGGCACCGCTGGCGGGCGCCCTCCTCTACATCGCGCAAAGCGGCAATGCGCTGCATGGCGGGCTGATTCTGTTCGCCATGGGCATCGGCATCGGTGTGCCGCTGCTGTTGTTGGTCACCGTCGGCAATCGCTTCCTGCCCAAACCCGGTGCCTGGATGAACCTGCTCAAGGGCGTATTCGGCTTCCTGTTCCTCGCTACCGCGTTGCTGATGCTGCGTCCGGTGCTGGACGAATCACTGTGGATTGGTTTGTGCGGTGCCTTGCTGCTGATTGCCGCATACAGCGCCTGGAAGCAGTCGGAAGGTTTCGGTCGCGTCGCCCATGTGTTCGGCGCCAGCTCACTCTTGCTGGGTGTGTGGGGCAGCCTGCTGATGATCGGTGCCGCTGGCGGCGGCGACGACCTGTTGAAGCCATTGCAGGTCTACAGCGCTTCAAACTCGAGCAGCGCCGCAAACCCGGTCGGCCACGACGCATTCACCACGATCAAGGACCCGGCAGCTCTGCAACGGGAACTCGACGCGGCACAGGCTCAGGGCCAATGGGTGCTGCTGGACTACTACGCCGACTGGTGCGTGTCGTGCAAGGTCATGGAAAAACAGGTGTTCGGCAAAGCCCACGTACTGCAAACCTTGAGCGATGTGCGCTTGCTACGGCTGGACGTCACCGCCGACAATGCCGCCAGCCGCGAACTGCTGGGCCGTTATAAAGTGCCGGGGCCACCGAGCCTGCTGTGGATCGGCGCCGACGGCATCGAGCGTCGCAGCCAGCGCATCACCGGCGAGGTCGATGCCGGCACCTTCCTGCAACGCTGGACCACCACCCGAGACGCTCGTTAATGCTGACCTTTACCCTCGGCACTTTTGCCATCGCGCTTAATCACCTGCTGCTGATCAGCGCCCTGGCGCTGGCGACCTTCATCGGCTGGCGGGTGGCCAAGCGCGGCGGCGAGAATCCAGAGTCGGTGCTGTTCAGTCTGTTCCTGCTGGGTATGCTGGCCGCCCGGGTCGGGTTCGTGGCCGTTTACTGGGCGCACTATCGCGATGACCCATGGCAGATCATCGACCTGCGCGACGGCGGTTTCCTCGCCTGGCCCGGTGTGATCGTGTTGCTGCTCGCCGCGTTGTATCGAGGCTGGCGTCGCCCGGGCTTGCGCCGGCCGTTGGGCTTTGGCGTGGCCAGCGGCCTGGCGTTCTGGCTGCTGGCGACCTTCTCACTGACTATCTACGAACAAGGCACACGCCTGCCGGAAATCACCCTGCGCAATGCCGCCGGCGAAACCGTGCAGCTGGCCGATTACAAGGGCGGCCCGTTGGTGATCAATCTCTGGGCCACCTGGTGTCCGCCATGCCGTCGGGAAATGCCGGTGCTGGAAAACGCCCAGCAACACCGCCCGGACCTGACGTTCCTGTTCGTCAACCAGGCTGAAAGCATGCAAAGCGTCAGTACTTTTCTGGAAACCCAGGGCCTGAGCCTGTCCAACGTGCTGTTTGACGGCAGTGGCCGATTGGGCCAGGCCGTCGGCTCCATGGCGTTGCCGACTACGCTGTTCTATAGTCCCGACGGTCGCCTGCTGGGCAGCCACCTGGGTGAGCTGTCGGAAGCCAGCCTGGCCCGCGCCCTGGAAAACTTCGGCACCCCGAATCCTGCCGCACCGGCCACCTCTTCAAGGAAATTGCCATGCCCCGCCTCCGCCACCTGCTGACGTTGACCCTCGGCGCTGCCCTGCTCCATTTACCGTTAGTGCAGGCCGCCGAAGAATTGCCCGAAGCGATCAAGAAAATCGAAGCCAAGGGCGCGAAAATCGTCGGCCAATTCGACGCACCCGATGGCTTGCGTGGTTATGCCGCGCAGTACCAGAACCGTGGCATGGCGCTGTACCTGACGCCGGATGGCAAACATGTGTTGCTCGGCAATCTGTACGACGCAGACGGCAACGACCTGAGCAGCGCGCCGCTGCAGAAGCTGGTTTACGCGCCGATGGCCAAGGAAGTCTGGGGCAAGCTGGAAACCAGCAACTGGATCGGCGACGGGAAGAAAGATGCGCCGCGGATCGTGTACCTGTTCAGCGATCCGAATTGCCCTTACTGCAACATGTTCTGGGAGCAGGCGCGCCCATGGGTCAAGTCGGGCAAGGTGCAGCTGCGGCACATCATGGTCGGCATCATTCGCGAAGACAGTCCGGGGAAATCGGCTGCGCTGCTGGCCGCCAAGGATCCGCAGAAAGCCCTGGAAGACCATGAGAAGTCAGGCAAGAACAGCTCGCTAAAAGCCCTGAAAAACGTGCCCCCGGCGATTCAGGCGAAGCTGGCGGCCAACATGCAGTTGATGGAAGACCTGGAGCTGCAGGCCACCCCGGCGATTTTCTACATGGACGACAAGGGCGAGCTGCAACAACAGCAAGGCGCGCCTTCGCCGGACAAATTGGTGCAAATTCTCGGACCGAAGTAGTTCTTTCTGATACGGCGTTGGTGGGTTCACTGGCATCTTCGCGAGCAAGCCCGCTCCCACATTAGTCCTGCGAACACAGGTCAAATGTGGGAGCGGGCTTGCTCGCGAAGAACGATTACGCGGTTTTGCGGGCTCTCTCACTTAGAAACTTCAGCAGTGCGTCGGTGACAAACTGCGGATTCTCCAGATTGGAGATATGCCCCGCCTCCGGCACCAGCAGATACGGGCAACCGATCAACTCGGCCATTTCCCCTGTCTCCGACGGCGGCCGCGGCTTGTCCTGATCGCCACACATCAGCAGCGTGGTGTCAGGATTCAATTCGGCCAGACGCGGCAACAGATCATCCCGCCCAAACGTAATCCGCCCCATCGGCACGATGCTCTCTCGCAGACGCTCCGGCGGCAGTGCGGCCAGTTTGGCGCGGAAATCCTGATACAGCGCCGACTGCGGATCGATACCCGGACGGAAGAAGATCGGCACGACGATATCGAGCAGCTGCGGCGCGATCACGCCGGTGTCTTCGATCTGTTTGAACAGCGAGAAATAGTATTGGCGAGTCGGTTCCGGCTCGACGCCGACGTAGGTGTCCATCAGCACCAGACCGTTGATCCGCTGCGGCGCCGACAGCGCCAGACGCACGCCCCACATGCCACCGACCGAGAGACCGACCAGCGTGACACGGTCGATGTCCAGATGATCGAGCAGCGCCAGTGCCTGGCGCGCTACGTCATCCAGCGACTGTGTGCACTCGGGCATCCGCCCGGATTCACCATGGCCCCACAGGTCCAGAGCGATCACCCGATACTGCTGCGACAGAGCGGCAATCTGCGGCGCCCACATGGCCTGGTCCCACAGGTAGCTGCCGGCCAGCAGAACGGCAGGGCCTGTGCCTTGATCAATGTAGTGAAGCGCTTGTCCGTCTATTGTTGCGAAGGGCATCGGTTGTCTCCTCTCCAAAATGGCACAGGCAGACTGTGCCGCTGACGATCCACAGTCAACTTTGCAGTGTCTGTACCGGCCCTTTCGCGAGCAAGCCCGCTCCCACATTAGTCCTGCGTACACAGATCAAATGTGGGAGCGGGCTTGCTCGCGAAGGGGCATTCACAATCGCTAGAGAATCAAAGCCCCTCCAACTCCGCCATCAAATCGTTAAGGCGATCCACCTTCTCCTCAGTGATGTCGCTCGCCGCCAATCCGTCGATGTACCCAGCCAACTCCGCCACCGTGCTGCATTCAAACATCGCCCGCAGCGGCACATCCCGTTGCAGAGCTTTCTGCACCCGCGAAGCGATCTGCGTTGCCAGCAATGAATGCCCGCCCAGCTCGAAGAAGTTGTCGCGAATACCCACCTTCTCGACCTTCAGCACCTCGGCCCAGATATCCGCCAGCGTCTGCTCCAGTTCATTGCGCGGCGCCCGGTAGCCCTGGCTCTGCAACTGGCCGATCTCCAGCGCCGGCAAAGCCTTGCGATCAAGTTTGCCGTTGGCGTTGAGCGGCATGCGATCCAGCCATAGCCAGTGCAACGGCACCATGTATTCCGGCAGTTCGGCACGCAGGCGTTGCTTGATGCGTTCCAGTCGCTCGGTTGGATTGATCAAAGAATCAGCCGCTACCAAATAGCCGACCAGATGTTTGCCGTTGACCCCTTCCTGTACACCCACCGCCGCTTCGCGCACTTGCGGTTGCTCATGCAGACGCGCTTCGATTTCACCCAGTTCGATGCGGTAGCCGCGGATCTTCACTTGATGGTCGATCCGCCCGACGTATTCCAGCACGCCGTCACTGCGCCGACGGGCCAGGTCGCCGGTGCGATACAGACGATCACCCGGCGCACCAAACAGGTCAGGCACAAACACTTGAGCCGTGCGCAAAGGATCACTGACGTAGCCACGGCCGACACCGGTACCCGCGACGCACAACTCGCCCACCACACCCAACGGCACCAGTTCCAAGGCACCATCAAGCAAGTACAAACGGTTGTTGTCGGTCGGCGTACCAATCGGCAGGTAGCTGCCGCGCGTCGACGCCATGTCGACGCGAAAGAAAGCCACGTCATCCGAGCATTCCGCCGGACCGTAAGCATTCACCAGCCCGATCTCCGGGTAGCGCTGCAGCCACTGATGCGCCAGCTCCGGCGGCATTGCCTCACCGGTCGGCAGCATCCAGCGCAGACCGTCGAGACTCATGCGTTCCTGGGCGAGCATGCCCTGAATCAGCGACGGCACGCTTTCCAGCACGGTGATGCCCTGGGCCGCCACATGCGCCAGCAACCCTTGCAGATCATGGGCGATGGTGTTCGGCACGATGTCCACCCGAGCGCCGAACAGCGGTGCGGCGAGGAACTGCCAGACCGAAATGTCGAAACTTTGCGAGGCGGTCTGAGCGATCACATCGGCATCGCTCAAATTCAGGTACGGCACCTTGCTCAACTGGTTGTTGAGCATGCCGCGCTGTTCGACCATCACGCCTTTCGGCAGGCCGGTCGAGCCCGAGGTGTAGATCACGTAGGCGAGGTTGTCCGGGCCGCTGTAGATGCCCGGGTTGGCAACCGAAACATCGCTCGCCTGTACCTCTTCCCAGACCAACAACGTGGGCCGGTTGGCGCAACCGAACTCATCCAGCAGCGCCAACGCATGCTCGCGGCAGGCCTGAGAACAAACCAGCAACGGCGTGCGGCTCAGGTCAATGATCCGGCTCAGACGCTGACTCGGCAGCCCCGGATCCAGCGGCAAATAACCTGCGCCAGCCTTGAAGCTGCCGATGATCATGCCCAGCAGATCGAGGTTGCGTTCAGCCAGCAACGCCACCGGTTGATCCAGCCTTACGCCAGCGGCGATCAAGGCATGACCGAGACGGTTACTGCGCTGGTTCAGCTCAAGGTAACTGTGCTGCTGATCCAGGCAACTGGCGGCAACCCGTTGCGGATGCTGAGCAACCTGCGCTTCAAACAATGAGACGTAACTCTGCTCCAGCGGGTACTCGTGTTCGCTCTGGTTGCAGCCGTGGATCAGGAAGTCCTGTTCCTCGGCACCCAGCAACGGCAGATCGGCCATGTCGCCGTGGAAACCTTCGACCAGTGCCAGCAGCAACCGTTTGAACTCGCCGAGCATGCGCTCGACGGTCGACTCATCGAAATAACGCTGGTCGTAAGACAGGTGCAAACCCAGGTCCTCGCCCGGATAGCAGACCGCCGTCAGCGGGAAGTTGGTGTGGGTGCGGCCCGAATCCGAGGTCGCGTTGAGGCTTTGCGCACGGTCCAGCACCGAGACTTCCACCGGGGCGTTTTCGAACACGAACAGGCTGTCGAACAACGGCTGGCCCTTGGGCAGTTCGCTGTTTTCCTGAATGCTCACCAGCGGCAGGTATTCGTACTCGCGCAGTTGCATGTTGCTGTCGAGCAAGCCACTGAGCCATTGACGAACACTGCAACGCTGATCGTCTTCGGGCATTTTTACCCGTAGCGCGATGCTGTTGATGAACAGCCCGACCGTGCGTTGCATCTGCGGCATGTCCACCGGACGCCCGGCCACCGTGACACCAAACAGCACGTCGCGATCACCACTCAAACGACGCAACACCAGCGCCCACGCCGCTTGGGCAAAGGTATTGATGGTCAGTTGATGCGCCTGAGCCAGTTCGCGCAGTTGCGCACCGTCACGAGCATCGAGCCTTGTGTAGCGGTCGCCGACGATCATGCCGCCGCTTTCGCCGGCATGTTCACGCAGGAACGGCCGGTCGCTCGGAATCGGCGTGGTCCGCTCGAAGCCTTGCAGGTTGGTTTTCCACCACTGCCGCGCCTCGGCCAGGCTTTGGCGTTGCAGCCAGCCGATGTAGTCGCGATAACGCGGTGGCACGGCCAGTTGCGCGTCCCGGCCTTCGCCGAGGGCGGTGTAGATTTCGAAGAAATCGTTCATCAGCAGCGACCGGCACCAGGCATCAATGAGGATGTGGTGGTTGCTCATCATGAACCAGTAACGCGCCGCGCCGACCTTGATCAGGCGCAGGTGGAACGGTGCCTGATTGAGCAGATCGAACCCGGCCTCGCGCTCGCTTTTGAGCAGCGCCTGCAACTTCGGCTCTTGCTCGGCTTCAGCGATTGCCGTCCAGTCCAGATACTCGATCGGCGTGCTGCCCGGCTTGTGGATAACTTGCAGCATGTCTTCGCCGACGTTCCAGCAGAACGACGCGCGCAGGGCTTCGTGACGGGCGATCACCGCTTGCCAGGCCTGGGCGAAACGCTGCGGGTCGAGCTCGCTGTTGATGCGGTAGCGATCCTGCATGTAGTAGAGGCCGGTGCCCGGTTCCAGCAAGGTGTGCAGCAGCATGCCTTCCTGCATAGGCGTCAGCGGGTAGACGTCTTCGATGACGGCGGTCGGGATTGGCAGCGCGTCGAGTTGCGGTTGAGTCAGCTTGGCCAGCGGGAAGTCCGAGGGCGTCAGTCCGCCCGCGTCGTCGTGCAAGCAATGCTCGATCAGGCTCTGCAATTCGCCGAGGTAAGTGTCTGCCAATTCAGTGATGGTCTGCAGATCGTGGCGTTCGGCGCTGAAGTTCCAACGCAGCACCAGCTCACCGCCATAGACCTGGCTGTCGACGCTCAGCTCATTGGGCAGCGGCGCGCACGGATCATGGGCCGCGCCGACCGCTTCATCGAGAGGACGGAACAAGGCGTCCGCGCCGAAGCTCTGGTCGAACTGGCCGAGATAGTTGAAGGTGATCGGCGCCACCGGCAAGGCCGCCATGGTCTGCCGGCTCGAGTCATCGGCGAGATAACGCAGCACGCCATAACCCAGACCTTTGTGCGGGACCGCGCGCAGTTGTTCCTTGATCGCCTTGATCGAGGCGCCCTGCCCGTTTTTCGGCGTCAAGCGCAGCGGGTAAGCGCTGGTGAACCAGCCGACGGTGCGGGTCAGGTCGATCTCGTCGAACAGCGTTTCGCGGCCGTGACCTTCGAGTTGAATCAGCGCCGATTCGTGACCGCTCCAGCGGCACAGCACGCGGGCCAAAGCGGTCAGCAGCAAGTCGTTGACCTGGGTGCGATAGGCACTCGGCGCTTGCTGCAACAATTGGCGGGTGCGCTCGCTGTCGAGGCGCACGCTGACGGTTTGCGCATGACCATTCTGCCGGCCACCCTCGGGGCGATCACACGGTAATTCGGCGCTTTGACCGGCCAGTTGCGACTGCCACCAGCTCAATTCTTCACGCAGGGATTCGCTACCGGCATACGCTTGCAAACGTGCCGCCCAGTCCTTGAAGGCACTGGTTTTCGCCGGCAGTTTTGCCGACTGCCCCGCGTCCAGTTGGCGATACACCGTTTGCAAATCGTCCAGCAACACCCGCCACGAAACCCCATCCACGACCAAGTGGTGAATGGCGATGAACAGCCGTTGTTGGCCCTCGGGACCGTCGACCAGCAGCGCGCGCATCAGCGGCCCTTCCTCAAGGTCAAGGCTGCGCTGGGCATCAGCGAACAGCGCCGCGCATTTGTCCATGGACGAAACACGCACTTGCCACAGCACCGGCGCGTCGGAAACCACCTGGTGCTCGGCCTGCCATTGACCTGCTATTTCAGAGAAACGCAAACGCAAGGCGTCGTGCTGTTCGATCACTGCCAGCAGTGCTTGCTCCAGGCGATGGGGCTCTAGCGCCTCGGTCGGTTCCAGCAGCAATGCCTGGTTCCAGTGTTGGCGCTGGGGGATGTCGGTGTCGAAGAACCAGTGCTGGATCGGCGTCAGACGCGATTCGCCGGTCAGCAAACCTTGCTCGGCCGTGACCTGCTCGGTGCGGGTCGCCACGGCGGCCAGGGTCTGCACGGTCTGGTGCTGGAACAGGTCACGAGGGCTGAAGTGAATGCCCTGCTGCCGCGCACGGCTGACCACCTGGATCGACAAAATCGAATCGCCGCCCAGTTCGAAGAAGTTGTCGTTGAGGCCGACCTGCAGGACGTTCAGCACTTCGCACCAGATCGCGGCCAGCGTCAGTTCAAGCTCGTTGCTCGGTGCCACGTAATGCTGACGGTTCAGCTCCGGGTCCGGTGCCGGCAATGCGCGGCGGTCGAGTTTGCCGTTGGTGGTCAGCGGCATGCTGGCCAGCAGGATCAAATGCGTTGGCACCATGTAATCCGGCAGCTGGGACTTGAGGTGCGCCTTCAACGCCTCACGCAGTGCGTTTTGTTGCGCTTCATCTTGCTCGGCGACTTCAGTCACCAGATAGCCGACCAGTTGTTTGCCGCTCGGGGCATCCAGCGCCAGCACCACGGCTTCACGGATCGATTCATGTTCCAGCAGTCGGGTTTCGATTTCGCCCAGTTCAATGCGGAAACCACGAATCTTCACTTGATGGTCAATACGTCCGAGGTATTCCACCAGACCATCGGCGCGCTGACGCACCAGATCGCCGGTGCGGTACAGACGCCCGCCATTGGCGGCGAACGAATCAGCCACAAAACGTTCGGCCGTCATGCCCGGACGCTGGTGATAACCCTGCGCCAGACCAGCGCCGCCGACGTACAACTCGCCCGTCGCGCCTTGCGGCACCAACGCCAGATCAGCGTCGAGGATGTAGGCCACGCGCGCGCCGATCACACTGCCGATCGGCACGCTGCCGAGGCCTTCTTCCAATTGCTCGGGCGCCAGACTGGCCAGCGGCATGACCACGGTTTCGGTCGGGCCGTAGGCGTTGAAAAACAGGCTCGGCTTGAACGCCGCGCGAATCCGCGCCAGGTGCTCGCCAGTCAGCGCTTCACCGCCGGTGATGCACATGCGCACCGGCAGGATTTCGCCCTGCGTCGCCAGCCACTGCGCCAATTGGCTGCCGTAGCTTGGGGTGAAGCCGAGGATGTTGATGTTGTGACGGCGAATCAGCCCGCAGATTTCTTCCGCGTCCCACTGACCTTGAGCGCGCAAAACGACTTGAGCACCACTCAACAGCGGCACCAGCAACCGCTCGGTCGCGGCGTCGAAGTTGATGGAATAGAAGTGCAGTTCGCAATCGTCCGGGCGCATGCCGAAGCGCGCGATCACCGCGCGGCAGTGCATGGCGATTTCACCGTGGGACACCACCACGCCTTTCGGTTTGCCGGTGGAGCCCGAGGTGTAAATCAGGTACGCCTGATGCTGCGGCAGGCTGATAAACAGCAGCTCGGTGGCCGGGTAGTTGGCCAGTTCTGCTGTGTCCTCCTCCAGGCACCAGCGAGCCACGGTAGGCGGTAGTTCGCCAAGCGCTTCGAACATCGCCGCATCGCTGAGCAGCAAACCGATGCCACTGTCTTCGATCATGTAGTGCAAACGATCCAGCGGGTATTCCGGGTCCAGCGGCACGTAGGCGCCGCCCGCCTTGAGGATCGCCAGCAGGCCGACGACCATTTCCAGTGAACGCTCAAGCGCCAGACCGACCCGAACCTGCGGCCCGACGCCACGCTCGCGGAGCATCCAGGCCAGGCGATTGGCGCGGCTGTCGAGTTCGGTGTAGCTCAGGGTTTGCCCGGCGAAGGTCAGTGCCGGCGCATCTTTGCGCGCCAGCGCCTGCTCGCTGAACAGGTGATGAATGCACTGGTCGAGGCGATGTTCGCCCGGCTCGACGCCGAGGCTGTCGAGCAGGTTTTGCTGTTCGGTGGCTTCCAGCAGCGGCAGCTCACTGAGGCGCTGTTGCGGATCGGCCAGCAGCGCTTCCAGCAGGTTGCGCCAATGCCCGGCCATCCGCGCAATGCGTGGTTCATCGAACAGATCGGTGCTGTAGGTCAGGCAGCAACCCAGGCGATGGTCGAGGTCGGTGACTTCCAGGTTGAGGTCGAACTTGGTCGCACGCGCATCGTTGGCCAGGTATTCGACGGTCATGCCCGCGAGTGTGCGGCTCTGCTGGAATTCCCAGCGCTGCACGTTGCACATCACCTGGAACAACGGGTTGTAAGCGGCGCTGCGCGGTGGCTGCAAGGCTTCCACCAAGTGATCGAACGGCAAGTCCTGATGGGACTGGCCTTCGATCACGGTATGGCGAACCTGCTCGAACAATTCGCTGACGGACATCTGCCCGTCGAGCTGGCAACGCAACACTTGGGTGTTGAGGAACGCCCCGATCAGCCCTTCGCTTTCCGGACGAATCCGGTTGGCCACCGGCGCGCCGATGCGCAGGTCGGTCTGACCGCTGTAGCGGTAAAGCAGCACCGCCAACGCGGCGGTCATGGTCATGAACAGGGTCAGACCGTTTTGTGCATTGAAGGCGCGGACCCGCGCGGCAAGATCATCGCTCAGGTCGAAACGGAACAGTTCGCCCTGATGGCTTTGCACCGGTGGACGCGGACGGTCGCCCGGCAATTCCAGCAGCGGATGTTCGCGGCCCAGTTGCGCGGTCCAGTAATCGAGTTGGCGCTGACGTTCGCCGGACTCCAGCCACTGGCGCTGCCAGACGCTGTAATCCAGGTAGTGCACCGGCAGCGGTTGCAGCGGTGATTCGCGGTCATCGACGAAGGCCTCGTAGAGCGCGCTCAGTTCCCGGGCGAAGATGTCCATCGCCCAGCCTTCGGTGACGATGTGGTGCAGGGTCAGCACCAGGTAGTGCTCCTGCTCGGCGGTCTTGACCATGCAGGCGCGCAGCAGGGGTCCGGTTTCCAGATCGAAGGGTTTATGTGCCTCGTCGTCGGCCAGTTGCTGGACGCGTTGTTCGCGGCGATCAACGTCGAGCGCGGAGAAGTCCTTCCAGTCCATGCGCATCCCGGTGTCCGGGTGAACCCGTTGCTGCGCCACGCCATCGATGCTCGGGAACGTGGTGCGCAGAGTTTCATGACGCATGATCAGTGCTTGCAGCGCGGCTTCGAAGCGCCCGACATCGAGCACCCCGCGCAGCCGCGCCATGCCGCCAACGTTGTAGGCCGGGCTGTCCGGTTCCATCTGCCAGAGGAACCACATGCGCTGCTGGGAATAGGACAACGGCACCGGTTGGCTGCGATCGACTTTCTCGATCGGCGGTTGCTGGTTGGTTTTGCCGCTGGCCTGGATCAGTTGAACCTGTTCGGCAAAGGCGCCCAGTTCACTGTTTTCGAACAGCGCGCGCAGCGGCAACTCGACGTCGCAGGCCTGACGGGTGCGGGAAATGATTTGCGTGGCCAGCAAGGAATGGCCGCCGAGTGCGAAGAAATCGTCGCGCAGACCGATTTTCGCGAGGCCCAATACCTCACGCCAGATGTCGGCGATTTGTTGCTCGAGGGCAGTGACCGGTTCGACGTGCTCGCGGACTTGCCATTGCGGTTCCGGCAAGGCGCGACGATCGAGTTTGCCGCTTGGGCTCAGGGGCATTTCGTCCAGACGCATGAGTTGCGCCGGGACCATGTATTCCGGCAACTCGGCGGCCAGCGCAGCTTTCAGGCGTGCGGTTTGAGCATCAATATCTTCTGTGGAATCGGTTGCGGTGTAGTAACCGATCAACTGTCCACCGGCCGCCGTCTCTCGCACCAACACCACGGCTTGAGCGACACCGTCCTGAGCCAGCAATCGTGCTTCGATTTCTTCCGGTTCAACGCGGAAGCCACGCAGCTTGACCTGCTGATCGAGACGGCCGAGGTATTCGATCACACCGTCAGCGGTCCAGCGTGCACGGTCACCGGTGCGGTACAGACGCGCGCCCTGCTCGCCCAATGGATCGACGACAAAACGTTCTGCAGTCAGACCCGGACGCCCCAAATAGCCACGGGCCAAACCGATACCGCTGATGCACAGTTCACCCGGCACACCGGCCGGAACGGGATTGAGTGCCTCGTCGAGTACGCGGCACAGCACATTGCCCAGCGGACGACCAATCGGCGAGCGTTCGCCATCGGCCGTTGTGCAGTGCCAATGAGTGACGTTGATCGCGGTTTCGGTCGGGCCGTAGCGGTTGTGCAATTGCACGGCTGGCAGTTGTTCCAGCACGCGGTTGCGCAATTCGGCGGGCAAGGCTTCGCCGCCGGAGAATACGCAGCGCAGGCTTGTGCACTCGGCGCTCAGCGGTTCGTCGATGAACAACGCCAGCAGCGGCGGTACGAAGTGCAGCGTGGTCACGCCGAATTGCTGAACCAGTTGCGCGATGCGGTGCGGATCGCGGTGTTCGACGGGGCCGGCAATCAGCAAACGTGCACCGCTGATCAGCGGCCAGAAGCACTCCCACACCGACACGTCGAAACTGATCGGCGCCTTTTGCATCAGCACGTCGGTGTCGTTCAAACGATAGGTGTTCTGCATCCATTGCAGGCGTTCGGCGAGGGCTGCGTGGGTGTTGCCGACGCCCTTCGGCTGGCCGGTGGAACCGGAGGTGTAAATTACGTACGCCAGGTTGTCGCCGTGCAGGTGCAGGCCCGGGGCGTGGCTCGGCCAGTTCTCCAGATGCAAGGCGTCCATGGCGATCACGCTGACGCCATCGGTGGCCGGCAAGCGGTCAAGCAATTGAGTCTGGGTCAGCAGCAATTCGACGCCGCTGTCGCTGAGCATGTAGGCCAGGCGTTCGGCCGGGTAATCCGGGTCCAGCGGCACGTAGGCGCCACCGGCCTTGATGATCGCCAGCAGGCCGATCAGCAATTGCGGCGAACGCTCGGCGGCGATGGCCACGCAGACGTCCGGGCAGACGCCTTTGTCGCGCAGGTAATGGGCCAGGCGGTTGGATTGGGTGTGCAGTTCGGCGAAGTTCATGGCGCCACCGTCCCACATCAACGCGGTGCGTTCCGGGGTCAGGCGAGCCTGTTCGTTGAGCAATTCAGGCAGCCAAACGCTGGCCGGCGTACACGGTGCGGCGCTCCACGATGCTTGCTGATCGAGCTCGGACGAGGTCAGCAATTGCAGATCGCCGATGGCGATTTTCGGTTGTTCGCAAATGGCTCGCAGCAGGTTGGTGAAGTGCTCGGCCAGACGCTCGATAGTCGTCGCGTCGAACAGTTCGCTGGCGTAGTCGAAGGACAGGCTCAGGCGACCCTTTTGGTCTTCCTCGCTGTGCAGTTGCAGGTCGAACTTGGCTTCGCGGCTGTGCCACGGCAGCTCTTCAGCCAGCAGCCCTGGCAGGCGACGCAATGCGCTCAAATCCCGCTGCTGGTGGTTGAACATGACCTGGAACAAACCTTGTTCGCGGGCTTGCGGGAAGGCTTCGAGCAATTGCTCGAACGGCAGATCCTGATGCGCTTGTGCGCCCAACGCGGCCTGACGGGTTTGCGCCAGCAGCTCCACGAATGGCAGCTGCGAATCCAGTTCGGCGCGCAGCACCTGGGTGTTGATGAAGAAGCCGATCAGCCCTTGGGTTTCCAGGCGCGGACGGTTGGCGTTCGGCACGCCGATGCGGATGTCGCGTTGGCCGCTGTAGCGGTGCAGCAGGCTCTGGAACGCGGCGAGCAACAGCATGAACGAGGTGGATTCATGGGCCTGGGCGGTCTGGCGAATGGCATCGCTCAGGGTCGCGCCCAACCGTACGGTGTGGCGCGCGGCGCTGTGAAGGTGTTGCGCCGAACGCGGATGGTCAGTGGCCAGGCTCAGGGTCGGATGGTCACAGCCCAATTGCGCTTTCCAGTAAGCCAGCTGACGCTCGCCCTCCCCTTGCGCCAGCCATTGACGCTGCCAGCTGCCGTAATCGGCGTACTGGGTCGGCAATACCGGAAGCGTCGCCTTTTTTCCTTGGGACGCTGCGGCATACAGGCGCGAGAACTCGTCGATCAGCACGTTCAGCGACCAACCGTCGGCGATGATGTGATGCATCGTCACCAACAGTTGATGGTCCTCATCATCGAGACGCACCAGAGTCACCCACAGCAGCGGGCCTTGCTGCAGATCGAATTGCGTGCGGGCTTCGTCTTCACGGATCTGCTGTGCGCGAGCTTCACACTCGGCAACCGGCAGGTCGCTGATATCGATGAGTTGCAGGTTGAATTCGCTCGCTGCATCGACCTGTTGCAGCGCCACACCATCACGTTCGAAGAACCGCGTGCGCAGGGATTCGTGACGCTCGATCAACTGTTGGAAGCTGGCGCGCAAGGCGTCTTCATCCAGCTCGCCGCGCAGGCGCAAGGCGCCGGGAATGTTGTAGGCGCTGCTCTGCGGGTCAAGTTGCCAGGTGATCCACAGACGGTTTTGCGCAAGCGATTGCGGCATGGCATCGGTGCGCGACAACGGGGTGATCGCGCCTTGGGCGAGTCCCCCGTCCTGTTGCTGCTGAGCGACTTCGGCGGCAAACGCGCCGAGGGTCGGCGCTTCAAACAGCAGGCGCAGGTTCAGCTCCAGACCGAGTGCTTCGCGCAGACGCGCAACCACCTGAGTGGCGGCAATGGAGTTGCCGCCCAGCAGGAAGAAGTGATCGTCGGCGCTGACCTGTTTGACGCTCAGCTGCTCGCACCAGATCTGGCCGATCAGGGTTTGCAGTTCGGAACCTGATTCAGTCGCGGATTTACTTTCGATGTCTGCCGACGGGAACAATGCATAGCTTTCGAGGCTGCCGTCCGCCAGACGATTGCGGCATGCCGAGCGTTGCAGTTTGCCGCTGGAGGTCTTGGGCAACGCGCCCGGATTGAGCAGTACCACCACGCTTGGCGCTTCCTGATACGCCTCGGCCACGGCTTGGCGGATGGCTTTGATCAGGGCATCGGGCGGGAGGATTTTCTGCACGCTGCGGCTGATTTCCGCCGCAATGCCGATGCCTTCCTGCCCCTCGATGTTGACGGCGAAAGCGGCGACACGACCTTTGCGCACCACCTCCACTTCGCGCTCGATGGTTTGCTCGATGTCCTGCGGATAAAGGTTGTGGCCACGGACGATCAACATGTCTTTCAGGCGCCCGGTGATGAACAGTTCACCGCCGCGCATAAAGCCCAGGTCACCGGTGCGCAGCCAGGTGCGGCCAGCGTGCTGAACGAAGGTTTTGGCGCTGGCCTCCGGATTGCGCCAGTAACCGTGGGCGATACTTGGTCCGGCGGCCCAGACTTCGCCAACCGCGTCGTCAGCCAACTCGGTGAGGGCTGCTGGATCGACAATCAGCACCGCGTGATCCGGCTGACTGATGCCGCAACTCATGATCGGGCTGCCATCGCCCCGCTCGGCACGGTTTTGTGCCAGGGCTTGATCGTCCACGCGCAGGTTGCCAATGCCCTGACCGCGAGGGCTGCCAGCCACGAACAGCGTCGCTTCGGCCAACCCGTAGGACGCCATGAAACTGTCTTGGGTGAAACCGCAGGCCGCGAACTTCTCGGCGAAGCGTTCCAGCGTATCGAGGCGAATCGGTTCGGAACCGGAATACGCCACGCGCCAGCCACTCAGGTCGAGGCGTTCCAGGGCCGATTCACTGACCCGCTCGCTGCACAATCGATAGGCAAAATCCGGCCCGCCGCTGATGGTCCCGCCGTACTCGCTGATTGCTTCCAGCCAGCGCAACGGTCGGCCGAGGAAATACGCCGGTGACATCAACACGCATGGCACGCCGCTGAAAATCGGCTGCAACAGACCGCCGATCAGGCCCATGTCGTGGTACAGCGGCAACCAGCTGACGATCACGTCGTCAGGATTCAGATCAATACCGAAGCCGTGGCGAATCAGCAGTTCATTGGCCACCAGGTTGCCGTGGCTGACTTGCACCCCTTTCGGCAGCGCGGTGGAACCGGAGGTGTATTGCAGGAACGCGATGTGGTCGTCTGCAAGGTTCGGCGCCACCCAACGTTCGGCCAATGCACTGTCGACGGTGTCGACGCACAGCAACGGCGGCGCACCGTCGATTTGCAGCAACGCATCGCGCAGAGCGGCGCTGGTCAGCAGCAGACGCGGTTCGGCATCGCTAATGATCGACAGCAAACGCTCCTGATGATGACGACGAGCCGACTCCGGCGGATAGGCCGGCACCGCGATCACACCGGCGTACAGGCAGCCGAAGAACGCCGCGACGTAATCCGGACCGCTGGGAAACAGCAGCACCGCGCGATCGCCAAACGCAGCCTCGCCCTGCAACGCGCCAGCAATGATCCGCGCCCGCTGATCCAGCTCGCGATAACTGAGCACCACAGCCTGATCCTGGGTTTCGGCGAGAAAACGCAAGGCCACCCGATCCGGCGTCAGGGCCGCTCGGCGCTGAAGGGCTTGGACCAGTGTGCTGGGGAGTTCGAACGCGTCGGTCATGAGGTTTCCTGCCTGAATTCGGCTTGCAAGTGGAATCGGTTTTCTGACGTCACGCCCCTTCGAGGGCGTGCAGGACGCGGTCTTCGCCGACCGCGCAAGGCTTGGGAATGCTGTTTTGGCCGCAGCCGCTACCCGGAACCATTCACCAATGAGAACGGTTGACCTCTTGAAATAATTAGTCGGTAAGCCTGATCGCCAATGGGGCTGCAGTGCGTCAGCGTGTCGCAGTTCTCACTCTGCACCTTCGCGGCGCATTAGTTCTATTTCTCATTTGACAATCATTATCATTAAGAATAATTTGTCGCTCGATGTGTTGGACGGCTAAGCCCCCGCTTGCCGTCCCGCTAACCTATTGGCAGCAAGGTGATTTCCATGACGGAACAAGTGTCCACAAGCAGGTGCGATTCACCGCTACTTCAGGCATTCGTCGACAATCGACTGATTCTGGTCAAGATTGCAGCCCGCATTACCGGCTGCCGGTCGCGTGCTGAAGACGTAGTGCAGGATGCGTTTTTCCGGCTGCAATCAGCGCCGCAGATCACGTCCTCGTTCAAGGCTCAGCTCAGCTACCTGTTCCAGATCGTGCGCAACCTGGCGATCGATCACTACCGCAAACAGGCGCTGGAGCAGAAGTATTCGGGCCCTGAAGAGGAAGGCCTGAACGTGGTGATTCAAGGTGCTTCGCCGGAAACCTCGCACATCAACTTCTCGACCCTGGAACACATCGCCGACGCGCTGACCGAGCTGCCCAGCCGCACCCGCTACGCCTTCGAGATGTACCGCCTGCACGGCGTGCCGCAAAAGGACATCGCCAAGGAGCTTGGCGTCTCGCCGACCCTGGTGAACTTCATGATTCGCGATGCGCTGGTGCACTGCCGCAAGGTGTCGGGCAGTCGTGTGGATACCTTTGCCCGCCGCTAAGATCTGAAATTTGCGTCGCCCCCTTCGCGAGCAAGCCCGCTCCCACATTGGATCTTTTGTGAACACACTCTTTGTGGACACTGGAGATCAAATGTGGGAGCGGGCTTGCTCGCGAAGACTGACTCAAGGTCGGTGCAGACCTTGAGACTTACATCTCAAACCAACACACACCGATCAAAAAACCGCTCACGCCCCAGCACCATCAGCGCCGCACGCTTGTGTGGGAAGTCGAACGCTTTCTCGCAGTGGAAACCCTGGCTCTGCATATGCCCGATCATCTTCGCGTTGTCGGCGCGAGGCTCGGCAACCACTCGCTGAGTGCGTGGATCGTCGAGAAACAGGTAGTGCGTCAACGCCGATAACCAGCTCGCCACCTTGTGCGGGCCACGGTGATTTTCTTCACCCACCAACATGTGAATACCGCGGTCGTAATCGCCGGCGTCATAGAACGGCGCGATGCGATCTTCCTTGGCCCAATACGCTTCAAAGTAGGCGAACGGCTGATCATCGAAACACCCGATCAGCGTCAGGGTATGGGGATCGGCTTCAAGCTTGCTCAGGTACTCGTGATGCTGCTCGAGGCTGCCCTCCTCCTGCCAGAAACTCGCCACGCGCGGGCTGTTCTGCCAACGATTGAAACGCGCCAGGTCCAGGCCGATGTCAACCGTGCGCAGGGAAATCCAGGCACCGAGGCGCGCATCAAAACGCAGATAGACTTCACCACGCGGTTTCACCGGGCGCAGCGGATGACGCTTGCCGCCACTGATGACCATTTGCTGCGGATAACTCGATGTCTGTGACACGCCCAGCCAAGGCTGCGGCAACTGCCAGAACAGCGTGCGTTCGCAACGATACTGGCCGACGATTTCGGTAGGGATCAGCAACCCGCCGAGCAATGCTTCGGTGGGGGCTTCATCGAGATGCCAGGTCAGGCGCTGGCAGACCGGGTCACGGGCAAACAGCCAATAACAGACCGCCCAGACGGCCCGATTGTCGGCGTGGTCGAAGCGCTCTTCTACTTGCACATGCAGCTCGGGCTCGCGAGTCAGACGCAACTGAATCAGCGGCTGCCCTTCAAGGCTGAGGCACAGGTGGCTTTCGGTTTCATCAGCTACAAGACGGCTTCCTGTCGGCAAGGCCAGGGCAGTCAGGTCATTCAGAGTGGACATGGGTCGGGCTCACGTTAATCGTCGACAGTTCAACGAGGTGACGTGAGCCAGTGCGGGAAATTTAAGAAAAGTCGGTCAATACGCGACCTGTGGTGCGATCTCAGGTACCCGGGACCGGCACCACGGCGATCTTGTAGGGATCGAAAATCTTCAGCATTTCGCCATTGTCCCGCAACCCTTGCAGCAACTTGCCGAACGCCTCACCACTGATGGGTGCGGCCGGACTGAGGATGGCGTAGTGGTGATAAACCTGATCGATACGTTGGGACACCAGCAGTTGATTGGCGACTTTCTCGTTGCGCAGCAGGTAATCGCTGAGGTACGAGCGCGTCACCAGGGCAACGTCGGCACGCCCACGCAGCACCATCAGCAGGTTACTGTCATGGGAATACGTCAGCGTGGCGTTGTAGTTTTGCGCGAGGAATTTTGGATCGGCATTGAAGTTGGCGAACTCGTAGTGATAGCCGCTGAACAGCGCCAGACGCTTGCCGGCGAGGTCGGCAAAATAATTCTGCTGACGAACCGGCTGGCCATCGGGTTGGCGTTGCGCGACAAAAATCTCGGCGTCTTCCAGTCCCATGTCGACAGTGGTGTGCGGGATGTCCTTCCAGCCCCAGTCCGGGTTCTCGAAAATCGCCATGTCCACCCGGCCTTGCTTGAAGTCACCAAAACGCCGGGGAATGGAAGTGGGCACCAACACAAACTGATAGCCGCTCTGCAAGGCATTGAGCGCCTCGACCAGCTGCGGCAGCAAACCGGTGTCGGCACCGGATTCCGGGCGCACGGTATAGGGGGGGAAATGTGCGGCACCGACCCGCACCAGCTGTGCGGCCTGGGACGGAACCACGCATAACGCTGCAAGCGTCGCCAGCAAAAGCCGCGAAGCCGTCCGAATTGGCGAAGACATCAAAACAACCCACTCCCCAAAAAAATACACTTCAATGCATTCAAGCTAGGCGGTTTCGGCCACTTAGCCAGTTTCCTGCGACCTGAATAAACTTATTGCTTCTCTTCCAGCACCAGAATCAACGCCTCATCGGCCAATTGATCGAGGCTCATGCTGCCGCTGGGGCGATACCAGGTGGTGGTCCAGGACAACGCACCGGTCAGAAAACGGCGGGTGATGAACACATCCCCGCGAATAAAACCGGCCTCCTTGGCCTCGCCCAGCACCTGAAGCCAGAGTTCTTCATAAATATCGCGCAGCGCCAGCACCTGCGCCTGCCCGTCTTCGGACAGCGAGCGCCATTCATACACCAACACCGCCATGGCCTCGCCGCTGCCGCCCATGATCGACTGCAATTCACAACGAATCAGCGCCAGTACCCGCTCGCGCACACTGCCGGCTTCTGCCAGGGCTGCACGCATCAACGCAGTGTTGTAACGAATGGTTTCCTCCATCACCGCCCGCAGGATCTCGTCCTTGCTTTTGAAGTGATGAAAAATACTGCCTGACTGAATCCCCACGGCGCCGGCCAGATCGCGCACGGTGGTGCGTTCGTAACCTTTGTTGCGGAACAGGTGAGCCGCCACTTGCAGCAGTTTTCCGCGGGCGCTGTCCGGGTCGGTCAATTGGCCGCTATCGACCAATTCGCGCATCACCCTCAGGGCTTTTTGCTCGTCCACCCGTTCTCTCCTACAGTCGATCAATCAAATACGCCGCTCACCGCTAAAACTGCGGGGTTGCGCGGGCAATTTAAGCTGGCCGGCGCGACCAAGCAAGCGCTCGGGCAGAAGATATTTCAGCCGTTTACAAACCAAGCGCTTGCTTGGTAGTCTCGATGTACTTCTGTCGGGGGTGGTTATGGAGTTGACTGTGCCAAAAACAATCCGCATCGGTTGCGCCAGCGCCTTCTGGGGCGACACCTCGACCGCTGCCGCGCAACTCGTCGAAGGCGGGCGTCTGGACTACCTGGTCTTCGATTATCTGGCCGAGATTACGATGTCGATCATGGCCGGCGCGCGCATGAAAGATCCCGAGGCCGGTTACGCCAGCGACTTCATCGAAGTCCTCAGCCCGCTGTTGGGTCAACTGGCCCAACAGAAAATCCGCGTCATCAGCAACGCCGGCGGGGTCAACCCGCAAGCCTGCGCCGCCGCCCTGCAAGCGGCCTGCGACAAGGTCGGGGTAACGCTGAAAATCGCCGTGCTGCTGGGCGATGACCTGCAGCCGCAGCTCAAACAGCTGGGCAGCAAAGGAATCCATGAAATGTTCAGCGGCGCGCCCTTGCCGCCGATGTGCGTCTCGACCAACGCCTACCTCGGAGCACCGGGCATCGTCGAGGCCCTGCGTCTGGGCGCCGACATCGTCATCACCGGACGCGTGGTGGACAGCGTCGTGGTCAGCGCCGCGCTGGTGCATGAGTTCGGCTGGTCGTGGCACGACTACGACAAACTCGCCCAGGCCGCATTGGCCGGGCACATCATCGAATGCGGCGCCCAGTGCACCGGCGGCAACTTCACCGATTGGCGCGAGGTGCCCGACTACGAACACATCGGCTTCCCCATCGTCGAAGTCAGCGCCGACAGCCAGTTCATCGTCAGCAAACCCGAAGGCTCCGGCGGGCTGGTCACACCCCTGACGGTCGGCGAGCAGATGCTGTATGAAATCGGTAACCCGCAGGCGTATCTGCTGCCCGACGTGGTCTGCGATTTCACTGAAGTCAAACTCGTGCAACAAGGCAAAAACGCGGTCCAGGTGCATGGCGCAAAAGGCTTGCCGCCGACCGATCAGTACAAGGTCAGCGCGACGTACCCGGACGGTTTCCGCTGTACCGCCAGTTGCCTGATCGCCGGGATCGATGCGGTCGACAAGGCGCGTCGGGTCAGCGAAGCCATCATCAACAAGACGTCGGAAATCTTCAGCCAGCGCGGTTGGCCACCCTACAGCGAAGTGAACATCGAACTCCTCGGCAGCGAGGCCACTTACGGCCCCCACGGTCAGCGTCAGGACAGCCGCGAAGTGGTGATCAAACTCGCGGTGCGCCATCCGGGTAAACAGGCGTTGATTGTGTTCTCCCGTGAAATCGCCCAGGCCGCCACCGGCATGGCGCCGGGACTGACCGGGATTGTCGGTGGACGGCCGACGGTGTATCCGCTGATCCGGCTGTTCTCGTTCCTTATCGACAAAACCGCCTGCACGCTGGAAATTGATCTCAAGGGCCAGCGCCATCCCTGCGCCCTGCCTGCCGTTGATGTGCTCGACACCGCCGACCTGCCCGTGGCGTGCGCCTCACCGAAACCCTCAGGCCGGGCCGATGCCAGCGTGGCCCTGGTCAAACTCGCTGTGGCGCGCTCCGGTGACAAGGGCAACCACAGCAACATCGGCGTCATGGCTCGCGAGCCGGAGTACCTGCCGTGGATTGCCGAAACCTTGACGCCGGAAGTGATCGTCGACTGGATGAGTCATGTCCTCGATCCGATCCACGGACGTGTCGAACGCTGGTACCTGCCGGGCACCCACAGCCTTAATTTTCTGCTGGAAAACGCCCTGGGAGGCGGTGGCGTGGCCAGCCTGCGGATCGATCCGCAAGGCAAAGCCTTCGCCCAGCAACTGCTGGAAATCCAGATACCGGTGCCTCAGCGCATCGCTGACCGAGTCAACTAGAGGACTGTCGCCATGGCATACGATTCGATTTTCAAAGCCGATTTGTTTGCAGGCCAAAACATCATCGTCACCGGTGGTGGCAGCGGCATCGGCCGTTGCACCGCGCACGAACTGGCGGCCCTCGGCGCCCATGTGCTGCTGCTCGGGCGCAAGGCCGACAAGCTGAAAAACGTCACGGCCGAGATTACCGAAGATGGCGGCAAGGCTGACTGGATGGTCTGCGATATTCGTGAGGAAGAAGCCGTCAAGCATGTGGTCAGCGAATTAATCCGCAAGCACGGACCGATTCACGGTCTGGTCAATAATGCCGGCGGGCAGTACCCGTCCCCGCTGGCGTCGATCAATCAAAAAGGCTTCGACACGGTGTTGCGCACCAACCTGATGGGCGGCTTCCTGATGGCCCGGGAAGTGTTCAACCAGTCCATGAGCACGCACGGCGGCGCCATCGTCAACATGCTCGCCGACATGTGGGGCGGCATGCCCGGCATGGGCCACTCGGGCGCGGCGCGTTCAGGCATGGACAACCTCACCAAGACCGCCGCGTTCGAATGGGGTTATGCCGGGGTGCGGGTCAACGCCGTGGCGCCGGGCTGGATCGCGTCCAGTGGCATGGACACCTACGAAGGCGCGTTCAAGGCGGTGATTCCGACCTTGCGCGAGCACGTGCCACTGAAACGCATCGGCACCGAATCGGAAGTCAGCGCGGCGATCGTTTTCCTGCTCAGCCCGGCCGCGGCATTTGTCAGTGGCAGCACTTTGCGCATCGATGGCGCCGCCAGCCTGGGCGGGCGCGCCTGGCCGATACACAAGGCGCAGATCAGCGAGTCGTTCAACGGTTTTCACCGCGCCTACCTTCCCGACGTGCTCAAGGACAAGGAATAAGTCATGCCGGTGATTCAGTCGCAAGTGGACCCGTTCAGCGAACAGTTCACCCGCAATCGCGCGGCGATGCTGGTCGGCATCGAACAGGTCCGCCAGCTCGAACAGACCCTGCTGAACAAGGCGGCCGAAGCCAAACCCCGGTTCGACAAGCGCGGGCAATTGTTGCCCCGGGAACGCCTCAACCTGCTGCTGGACCCTGGCGCACCGTTCCTCGAACTGGCGAGCCTGGCGGGCTACAAACTGCATGACGACAAGGACGGCAGTTCGGCTGGCGGCGGTTTGATCGCCGGGATCGGCTATGTGTCTGGCGTGCGGGTGCTGGTGGTGGCGAACAACAGTGCGATCAAGGGCGGGACCATTTCCCCCAGCGGTTTGAAAAAATCCCTGCGCCTGCAACAGATCGCCATGGAGAACAAACTGCCGGTCATTACCCTGGCCGAAAGCGGTGGCGCCAACCTCAATTACGCGGCGGAGATTTTCGTCGAAGGCGCCCGCAGCTTTGCCAATCAGGCGCGGATGTCGGCCATGGGCCTGCCGCAAATCACCGTAGTCCATGGCTCGGCCACGGCGGGCGGCGCCTATCAGCCAGGATTATCGGACTACGTGGTGGTGGTGCGTGGCAAGGCCAAGCTGTTTCTGGCCGGTCCGCCGCTGCTCAAGGCTGCCACCGGCGAAGTCGCCACCGATGAAGCGCTGGGTGGCGCCGAGATGCATGCGCAAATCGCCGGCACCGCTGAATACCTGGCCGAGAACGATGCCGATGGCGTGCGGCAGGTGCGCGAGATTATCAGCCTGTTGCCGTGGAATGATCAGTTGCCCTGGATACCCGAACGTCGGTGGGAAGAACCGCTCTACCCCATCGACGAGTTGCTCGGGCTGATTCCTGACGACGCGAAAAAACCTTACGACGTGCGCGAAATCATCGCGCGGATTGCCGACGGCTCGAACTTTCTCGAATTCAAGGGTGAGTTCGATCAGCAAACCGTCTGCGGCCATTTGCAGATTCAAGGTCGCGCCTGCGGGTTCATTGGCAACAATGGACCGATCACGCCCAAGGGTGCGAGCAAGGCGGCGCAGTTCATTCAGCTCTGTGACCAGAGCAAGACCCCGTTGCTGTTCTTCCACAACACCACAGGATTCATGGTCGGCACCGAGTCGGAGCAGCAAGGCGTGATCAAACACGGCGCGAAAATGATTCAAGCGGTGGCCAATGCCCGGGTGCCTAAACTGACCATCGTCGTCGGTGGCTCCTACGGCGCCGGCAACTACGCGATGTGCGGCCGCGGCCTCGACCCGCGCTTCATTTTCGCTTGGCCCAACAGCCGCACGGCGGTGATGGGCGGCGCTCAGGCCGGCAAAGTGCTGAGGATCGTCACCGAGGCCAAACAGGCCAAGGACGGCCTGGTGCCCGACCCGAAAATGCTCGACATGCTGGAACAGGTCACCGCGCAGAAACTCGACAGCCAGTCCACCGCGCTCTATGGCAGTGCCAGCTTGTGGGACGACGGGTTGATTGATCCTCGGGATACCCGGACCTTGCTCGGGTACTTGCTGGATATCTGTCATGAGGCTGAAGTGCGGCCGCTGCAATCCAACAGCTTTGGTGTAGCCCGCTTCTAAGGACGATAAGGAGAACAATAAAAATGATCTTCACCCAGGAACACGAAGCACTGCGCCGCACCGTCCGCCAATTCGTCGAGCACGAAATCAATCCGCACGTCGAGGCATGGGAAAAGGCTGGGCGCTTTCCTATCCACGAGATCTTCCGCAAGGCCGGCGACCTCGGCCTGCTGGGGATTTCCAAACCGGAAAAGTTTGGCGGCATGGGATTGGACTACAGCTATTCCATCGTCGCGGCGGAAGAGTTCGGCACCATCCACTGCGGCGGCATTCCGATGTCCATCGGCGTGCAGACCGACATGTGCACCCCGGCGCTGGCGCGTTTCGGCTCCGATGAATTGCGTGAAGAATTCCTTCGCCCGGCGATCACTGGCGAGCAGGTCGGCTGCATCGGTGTTTCCGAAGTCGGTGCCGGTTCCGACGTGGCCGGTTTGAAAACCACCGCCCGCAAGGACGGCGACGATTACGTGATCAACGGCAGCAAGATGTGGATCACCAACTCGCCAAGCGCCGATTTTATCTGCCTGCTGGCCAACACCTCGGACGACAAACCGCACATCAACAAGTCGCTGATCATGGTGCCGATGAACACGCCGGGCATCAGCCTCAGCTCGCACCTGGACAAGCTCGGCATGCGCAGCTCGGAAACCGCCCAGGTGTTTTTCGACAACGTGCGCGTGCCGCAACGCAACCGCATCGGCCATGAAGGCGCGGGGTTCATGATGCAGATGCTGCAGTTCCAGGAGGAACGGCTGTTCGGCGCGGCGAACATGATCAAGGGCCTGGAGTACTGCGTCGACAGCACCATCGAGTACTGCAAGGAACGTAAAACCTTCGGCAATGCGCTGATCGACAATCAGGTCATCCACTTCCGCCTGGCCGAACTGCAAACCGAAATCGAATGCCTGCGGGCGTTGGTCTATCAAGCCACCGAGCAGTACATCAAAGGCCAGGACGTCACCCGTCTGGCGTCGATGGCCAAACTCAAGGCCGGGCGTCTGGGCCGCGAAGTCAGCGACAGCTGCCTGCAATACTGGGGCGGCATGGGCTTCATGTGGGATAACCCGGTGGCCCGCGCTTACCGTGACGTGCGGCTGGTCTCGATCGGCGGCGGGGCCGACGAAATCATGCTGGGGATCATCTGCAAACTCATGGGCATCCTGCCGGGGAAAAAGAAATGAGCTCCTTGCCTGTTTGCCAGACCTTGCTGCTCGAACCGCATAACGGTGTCCTGCACATCACCCTCAACCGACCGGAAAGCCGCAACGCCATGAGCTTGCAGATGGTCACTGAGCTGCGCGCGGTGCTGGCGGCGGTGCGTGACGACCGAGCCATTCGCGCGCTGGTGATCGGTGGTGCGGGCGGGCATTTTTGCGCCGGTGGCGACATCAAGGACATGGCCAACGCACGCGCTCAAGGCCCGAGTGCCTATCGCGACTTGAATCGCGCGTTCGGTGCGTTGCTGCAAGAGGTGCAACACGCGCCACAAGTGGTGATCACGGTGCTGCAAGGCGCGGTGCTCGGCGGTGGTTTGGGTCTGGCCTGCGTCAGCGACGTCGCCTTGGCCGATCACCAGGCACAATTCGGTCTGCCGGAAACCAGCCTCGGCCTGCTGCCAGCGCAAATCGCGCCGTTCGTGGTCCAGCGAATCGGCCTGACCCAGACTCGCCGGCTGGCGCTGACCGCGGCACGTTTCGATGGCACACACGCACGGCGCATGGGATTGGTGCATTTTGTCGAGCATGACGCGCAAGCGTTGGCCGAGCGTCTCGATGAAATTCTGGCCCATGTGTTGTGCTGCGCGCCGGAGGCCAATGCGACGACCAAAAAACTGTTGCTGGCGAGTGCCGGACAGCCATCGAGTGCGTTGCTGGATGAAGCGGCCGACTGGTTCAGCGAGGCGGTGACCGGGGCTGAAGGGGTCGAGGGGACCATGGCCTTCGTGCAGAAACGAAAACCGGGTTGGGCGCCTTAAAAGCATCGTCGGAACGCCGCCCGGAGCAAGCTCGCTCCCACATTGGTTCTGTGTCGTTCACAAAACCCTGTGGGAGCGAGCTTGCTCGCGATGAGGCCCTGACATTCACCGCAAAACCATGGGAATAAAACATGCCCGGACTCAGCAAAATCCTGATCGCCAACCGCGGTGAAATCGCCTGCCGCATCCAGCGCACCGCCCAGGCCCTGGGCTATCGCACGGTCGCAATCTTCAGCGATGCCGACGCCGATGCGCTGCATGTGCAGATGGCCGACGAAGCCGTTAACGTCGGCCCGGCCCCGGTGCAGCAGTCCTATCTGAATATCCCGGCCATTCTCGACGCCGCCCGGCGCACGGGCGTTGACGCGATCCATCCAGGCTACGGCTTCCTCTCGGAAAACGCCGGGTTCGCCCGCGCCTGCCAGGATGCCGGCATCACCTTCATCGGTCCCAGCCCCGAAGCCATCGAACTGATGGGCAGCAAACGCCTGTCGAAACTCGCCATGCTCGATGCCGGTGTGCCGTGCATCAAGGGTTATCAGGGCGAAGAACAGGACGACGCGACCCTGAGCCGAGAAGCCGCACGCATCGGCTATCCGCTGATGATCAAGGCCAGTGCCGGCGGTGGCGGGCGGGGCATGCGCCTGGTGCACGAGGCCAGTGATTTGCTGGAGCAACTGCGCACCGCCCGCTCCGAAGCGCTGCATGGGTTTGGCAGCGACGAACTGATTCTCGAGCAAGCGCTGATTGACCCGCGTCACGTCGAAGTTCAACTGTTCGGCGACCAGCACGGCAACCTGATCTACCTTGGCGAGCGCGACTGTTCGATCCAGCGTCGCCATCAAAAAGTCATCGAAGAAGCGCCCTGCCCGGTGATGACCGCCGAGTTGCGTCAGGCCATGGGTGAAGCGGCGCTGAAGGCAGGTCGCGCAGTGAATTACGTCGGCGCTGGCACTGTCGAGTTCCTGCTGGATACGCGTGGGCAGTTTTACTTTCTGGAGATGAACACCCGACTCCAGGTGGAGCACCCGGTGACCGAATTGATCACCGGCCTCGATCTGGTGGCCTGGCAGTTGCACGTCGCCCAAGGACTGCCTCTGCCCCTGCGACAGGAGCAGGTTCAGCTCAGCGGCCATGCCATGGAAGTCCGTTTGTACGCCGAAGATCCGGCACACGGTTTTCTCCCACAAACCGGCCGCATCACCGCCTGGGAGCCTGCGTTGCAGCGCGGCGTGCGGATCGATCATGGCCTGATCGAAGGCCAGACAGTCAGCCCGTTTTATGACCCGATGCTGGGCAAGATCATCGCCCACGGCGCCACCCGCGAAGAAGCCCGGCGTAAGTTGCTGCGGGCGGTGCAGGACAGCGTGCTGCTCGGCGTGCAAAGCAATCAGCGCTTGCTCGCCGCCCTGCTGGAACACCCGCAGTTCATCAGTGGCGAGTTCAACACCGGGTTCATCCCGGCACACTTTTCGGAGCATCCCTGCCTGCATGCGCATGTGCCGAGCGCCGAAGAACTGGCCATCGCTGCTGCGCTGTTCTATCAGGCCTCGGCGCAGGTTCATCAAGTGCCACTGGCCGGTTGGCGCAATAACGCCAGCGTGCCGTTGCTCTATCGAATCCGCCTTGAGGATCAGGATTGGCCAGTGGAGTTGAACGCTGTGCCGGGTGAACCGTATCGGGTTCAAGTTGCCACAACGCCCTTTGAATTGAAGTTCATCCAGTGCGACGGACGCTGGGCCAATATGGAAATCAACGGCATCCGGCGACGTCATGCTTACCGTCTCGAGGCCGGGCAACTCTGGCTGTTCACCCGTCCCGGCAGTGTGCGGCTTGTGGACCGGACGCAGGCCTTGGTCAGCAGTCAGGCCAGCGTCAGCACCGGCACCCTCAAGGCTCCGATGGACGGGGCGATCGTCGATGTGCTGGTGACTGAAGGCAGCCCGGTCATTAAAGGCCAGTTGCTGGTCGTGCTGGAGGCCATGAAAATGGAGCATCCGCTCAAGTCGGGCATCGACGGCGTGCTCAAACGCTTGCAGGTCAGGGTCGGTGATCAGGTGAAAAATCGTCAGATTTTGTTGGAGGTCGAATAAGCTGCTAGGCGGATCCGCCGGGTTTGGCTACGCTCAAGCCCTATCAGGACGCGGATACCAGGAACCCTGCGATGCCTCACTGGCTGGTCATTGATCTAGAAGCCACCACCGATGAGGGTGGTTGGCCAGTAACGGAAATGGAAATCATCGAAATCGGCGCCACCCTGGTGGACCGCAAGGGGCGCGAACTGGACGCTTTCCAGCGTTTCGTCCGGCCGCTGCGTCGGCCCATGCTGACGCCGTTTTGCCGGCAACTGACCCACATCACCCAGGCCAACATCGACGCCGCGCAGCCTCTGAGCGAGGTCTGGGCGTCGTTCGAGCACTGGCTCGACCAACATCACTCGCGCCTCGAAGGCTGGGCAAGTTGGGGCGATTACGATCGCAAACAGTTGGTTCAGGAGTGGGAGCACCTGCAACTCGACAGCGCCCTGAGCCGAGTGCCGCACATGAACCTCAAACAGCGCTTTGCCAAGGCTCGTCGATTGGAGCGCCCGCTGGGGCTTAACGGCGCGCTGCAACTGGCGGGCATGCAGTTCAATGGCCAACAACATCGGGCGCTGGAAGATGCGCGCAATACCGCACGATTATTGCCACTGGTTCTTCCGCTTTAGAGAGGTGACGCCGGCATGGGCCTTGTGCATACTGGCCGGCCCTTTTCAGCCCTTTTCGAGGAATCGCCCATGTTTAAAGTCAACGAGTACTTCGACGGCACCGTCAAGTCGATCGCCTTTGGCACCGCTGAAGGTCCTGCGACCATCGGCGTCATGGCACCGGGCGAATACGAATTCGGCACCAGCCAGCGTGAAATCATGCACGTGGTGTCCGGCGCCCTGACCGTCAAACTGCCGGACAGCAGCGACTGGGAAACCTTCGCCGCCGGCAGCCAGTTCAACGTGCCTGCCAACAGCAAGTTCCAGCTGAAAGTGGCCGTCGACACCGCTTACCTGTGCGAATACCGCGGCTAGACACCTGGGTTTTCACAGCGACAAAAAAATGCCCGCGTCCTTGGACACGGGCATTTTTTGTTCAACGGCAGTCATTCAAATTGTCTTATTCCAGAACCGTCACCGGCATACCGACTTCAAGTTGGCCATTGCTGTCGTTGACCAGGTTCTGTCCGAACATCGCACCATCGACCTCGGCACGGTATTTTTGCAACGTGGCCAGAGGTTCGCGATCTTCGCTACGTTCGCCGGTTTGCGGGTCGATGGTGGTCAGAATGCAACGTGAACACGACTTGACCACGCGGAACTCGACATCACCGATGCGGATGCGCTTCCAGGCATCTTCGGCATACGCCTCGCTGCCCTCGATCACCAGGTTGGGCCGAAAGCGCAGCATTTCCAGCGGTCGGCCGACTTTTTGCGACAAGTCTCCCAACGATGCCTGTCCGATCAGCAACAGCGGAAAGCCGTCGGCGAAGGCCACCTGATCATCGTCCTTGCCATAGCCGGCTTGAGTGGTCCGTGCGCGATCAAGAGGGACTTGCACCAGGCGAGTCGGTTTGCCAATGAATTCACTGACCCAGGCACCCGCCTCGTCACCGGCATCCGGCACACGCAACGTATCGCGCCAAATGGTCACGCCACGCAGTTCCGCGTCGCTGGCAGGCAAGGCGATATCGATCGGTGAGCGGCCCGGCGCATTGAGGGTCAAGCCACCGTCGGCATTCCACAACGCCGACAGCTGACTCATCTGCGCCACTGCACGCTGGGTCAGAAAGCGCCCGCTGGCCTCGTCCACCAGCATCCAGCGTCGATCACCGTCCAGGCCCTGCTTGTCGAGGCTGACCTGCTGCAGGATCTCGCCCTTGCCGGATTTCAACGGATAACGATAAAGCGCGCTCAGACGCAACATGGCCAGCTCCCTGGTGGGCAAAAAACGCCACCCTATACGAGCTTGATCGCCGAATCAAAGGCTGACGTCAAATCAGCCTCTGCGGGGGGTGTCAGGCAGGTACTTCATCAAGCATCAAGCGCTGGCGCACCACGTCGACGAGTTTGTCCGGCTGGAATTTGGAGAGGAAGTTGTCGCAGCCTACTTTCTTGACCATCGAGTCGTTGAAGCTGCCGGACAACGAGGTATGCAGCACCACATAAAGGCCACGCAGACGCGGGTCGTTGCGGATTTCCGTGGTCAGGCGATAGCCGTCCATTTCCGGCATTTCCGCGTCGGTGAAGATCATCAACAGTTTGTCGGTCATGTTTACACCGGTATCGGCCCAGGCCTTGAGCATGTTCAGTGCCTTCAAGCCATCGCTGGCAATGTGCATTTTCACGCCCAGCTGACCCAGGGTGTCACGCAGTTGCGACAACGCCACGTTAGAGTCGTCCACCAGCAGCACTTCACGGCCACGGGCACGTTCCAGAACCGGATCGTCGAGTTTGTCGCGCGAGACCTTGGCGTTGTACGGGACGATTTCCGCCAGGACTTTTTCGACGTCGATGATTTCCACCAACTGATCGTCGACCTTGCTGATGGCCGTCAGGTAATGCTGACGACCGGCGCTGGCCGGCGGCGGCAGAATGGCTTCCCAGTTCATGTTGACGATACGGTCCACACCACCGACCAGGAACGCCTGCACCGAACGGTTGTACTCGGTAACGATGATCGTACTGGTCGGGCTTGGCACCAGCGGACGCATACCGATGGCCTGGGACAGGTCGATCACCGGCAGGGTCTGGCCACGCAGATTAACCACGCCGCAGACAAACGGATGACGCTGGGGCATCAGGGTCAGCTTCGGCAGTTGCAGCACTTCCTGCACTTTGAAGACGTTGATCGCGAACAATTGCCGTCCGGCCAGCCGAAACATGAGAATTTCCAGGCGATTCTCACCCACCAGTTGCGTGCGTTGGTCTACCGTGTCGAGAATGCCGGCCATCAATGACTCCTGGGCTTGTTCTGATGAATTCACTAAAGGGGGTTATCGGCTGTTTTTGCCGGACCTTGACCCCCCTGTAAAATGCCACGACCAAACATTGATGTCACATTAACATCATGCTTTACTAGCCAGGTGATTTCATCTGCATCATTGCCTGCCGCGAGACCTCGTTTCGTTCGGCTGGTTCCCCCGTGTAAGGGATTCCCCTAGTAGCAGTCAGGCCCAACCTGATATTCGCAATATCCAATAGCCATTAATGTGACGCCATTCTCATTGCATGAACGGAGTCAGGCTTTTGTGTGCGATCGCAGGTAAGTGGCCATCCACCCTATCGAGTTCCCCAGCCTGCAGCCAGACAGGCCGGCGCGCGATCTCACGACGGCATGGCAATGCGGGGACTCTGATCGTCCCCGTCGACACACACGACATCCCCTCATTTGACATGACGTTGTGGAGATAAGCATGCCGAACGATCGTAAAGAGTGGGCTCAACGGCTCCAGGAGTTTCTCGTCGAAGCAGAGACACTCCTGGTTAAAACCGAGGAATGCCTGAGTCATTTGCAACTGATCAGCAATGACAAGGATGCCATCGACTGCATGCTTAGCACCCTGCTCAAACTGGCCAACAAGGCCGATGCCCTTGCTCTGGCAGCCGTTTCCGAGTTCTCGTTGCACATTCATGGTTTGCTGAGCCATGCCCAGAATCACATGGATTTACACGACCAGGCCCTGAGTGCGCTGAAAGACTGCCTGACGTTGATCGCCTGGCAACTTGAGCTTATCGATCAGAAGACCGGCCAACTCAGCCTTGATGACAGCGAACAGACATCCCTGATCGAAGCCTTCGCCTTTCAGGTCGGACAAAGTCAGTTTCAGCCCCCCGCTAATTCCAAACCGTTCACGCTCGTTTCCTCTTTGGGACGGTAATCCTCAATGGATCGGAGCACTGTGCCGCGCTCCGAGTTTTTATTGCCATGACTGCCTCTCTAACTTTAACGGGCTCATGTCGCAATTGAATATTCCATACCTGCTAACGACAACTCAAAACAAATAAAACCCTTCCTGCCACCCAACTTTTTCCATTATGGAACTGCTGTCCACAAACGCTTATTTCCTGACTCGGCAGACATATATACCAAACGCGACCAACGGTATCTTAAGTGGTATTATGCCGCCCATTAGTTGACGTCAATTAATGGCAGAGTGACTCCAGACAGAGACCCGTCATCCACGATGCCCGGTCTTCCCGCAGCGAACATCCATTGGCTCCATCCGCTATGTACGCCAGCCTCAAGTCGATCACCCTAAAGCCACCCTCCCGAAAAAACGCGCGCCTGGTCACGCTTGTGTTGTGTACCTGCTCGGCGCTTGGCTGCCTGCTGATTTATAGCCAGTCCACTCCCCTGCCCCTGAGTCTGCTGGTACTCAATATTGCGGCATTGACCTGCGTCGGGGTGCAGTACTGTCTTTCGCGCACGTCGATAAAGTTTCAACCCCAGGAGTTGGCTGACCGGTTGTTGGAGGTACAGGAAAACGAACGGCGCCGGCTCAGTCGGGAACTGCATGACGATATCGGCCAATTGCTGACCGCGGCAAAACTTCAAAGCGACTGGCTCAAACGCCGAATGCCCGAAGAACTTCAGGGCCAGTGTTCGGTGCTCTGCGATACGCTGGAAGAAACCCTGGCCAAAGTGCGAGACGTATCGGCCATTCTCAATCCGAGGCAGCTGACCAGTCTCGGGCTGGAAGCCAGTCTGCGGGCGCATTTACTCAAGACGCTGGCCAACACGCCGGTGCACTGGAGCCTGGAATGCCATCAGCGTTTGGCCGGTATACCGGAGGAAATGACGCTGGCCGCCTTTCGAATCACCCAGGAAGCGGTGACCAATATATTGCGCCATGCCGAAGCGAAAAATCTGTTGGTCCGCCTGCAACGTCAGCCACAGGGCCTGACACTATTGATCAGTGATGATGGCCAGGGATTCGCGCCAGCGACCGATCCAGGTCGTGAGGGGCAACGTGGAATGGCGGGGATGTCGGAACGGATCAATCAGCTGGGAGGCACACTGAGCGTGACCAGCGAGCCGGGCAAAGGCACTCAAATCGAAGCACTCTTCCCCTGGGCGCCTCGTGCACTCGAACGGGCTAGTACGAATAAGGTTATGCGTTGACTTGTAACTTACTTCTGGTGGATGACCACTCGCTTATCAGGGCAGGCGTGCGCGCTCTGGTGCTGGATATTCCCGGCTACGCGGTAATCGGTGAGGCCAATGACGGCTCGCAGCTGCTCGAGATAGCCGAACAGTTGTCCCCGGACATCGTCCTGCTGGATATTTCCATGAAGGAAACCAGTGGCCTTGACGCATTGCAGCGACTCAAGCGAGTACGCCCGCAGAGCAAGGTGCTGATCCTGTCGATGCACACCGATCCAGCACTCATCATGCAGGCACTGGAATCCGGTGCACATGGCTATCTGCTCAAGGACACCACGGCTACCGAGCTCGAACATGCCCTGGATGCCTTGCGTAACAACGAACGCTACCTGAGCCCGGCCATCGCCCACACCGTCATCAACCAGGCGCTAACCCGAACTCAGAAAAACCAGCCGGAACCTGCCGACTCGCACAACCTGACAGCGCGTCAGCTGGAAATCCTTCGGCTGATCGTTCGCGGAAAATCCACCCGGGAGATCGCCAATGGCCTGGGCCTCAGCATCAAGACCGTTGAAACCCACCGCTCGCAGATCATGAAGCGCTTGCAGATCTACGATGTGGCGGGCCTGGTGCTGTTCGCCGTTCGCGAGCAGATCATCAGCCTGGATGATTGATCAACTGCGATGACCCCAGCAGCGGCGAGTTTTCAGGTAAATGCACGCGCAGTGCCGCAGGACGTATCGAGAAACGCAAATTGTCACCTTCCAGAGGTTCGCCATCGAGGTTGATGTAGAGGCCTTCCGAGACCTTGATTTCGACCCATGGCAACCTGACTCGCACAAACATGTTGTCGATGCCGAAGCCATCGGCGAGCAAGGTTTTCAAGATGCCGACGACTTCCTGCGGCGCAGGCAGAATACTGATGTCCAGCAGACCGTCGTCAGCCAGCGCTTCTGGACACAACACATGTCCACCACCGGCCTGCCGACCATTGCCGATGCCCAATGCCAACAGCTCGCCACTCCACTGGAAATCAGGCCCCTGCAACTCGCCATAGGCTGCATGCAACTCACTGAAGCGCGATAAACCGGTGAACAGGTAAGCCGCGCCCCCGAGGACTTTTTTCAAGTCCTCCGAGGTGTTTGCCGTGACCTGACTGCCAAAACCGCCCGTGGCCATATTCAGGAACACCTGCCCACCGACCTCCCCCAGATCAATGGCGCTCGGCGCAGCGTCGAGAAGTTCCAGCGCCTGCGCGGGCTCCAGAGGCACGCCAGCGGCACGCGCAAAATCATTGGCGGTCCCCAACGGCATCAGTACCAGGCTGGCCTCAGTCGAATGCGCAGCCATGGCTTCGGCAATATCGCGCAAGGTACCGTCACCGCCACCGGCGATGATCTGCGTGTAGCCTGCCGCCAGCGCTTCATCTACCAGACGCTGTGCGTCGCCCGCTTCCCAGGTCACTCGAACGGCCAGCTCCCAACCCTGTTTGCGCTTGTCCGCAACGGCAGACCGAACCTCCTCGTTGAGCGCTTGCTTGCCATGCAGAATCAACAGCGCCTTGCGTTCGCTCATTAGTTGTCACTCCCATGATTGAATTCCGTATGGGAGATGTTGACCTCATCTCGCCCCATAAAAGTCGCAAGAATTTGAATTATTTGAAGTCGAGCCCTATGGCGTCCTACAAGGCGGGATTTTTTCTTACAAGACGTGAGGAATCGGCTCAATTGACCGACCCATGCGATTGGTACACCTTGGCGCCTGCGGTTATCAAACATAAGCAGGAACTACACAGGGACGTGCCATGCAAAGCCATGAGATCAGGTCACCGGTCATTCCGGTCGTACCGCTCGCAGAAAAACGCGTCAATCATCAAGCTGAATTAAAAATCAGCGCAAAACCCACTGGAGAAGTTGATATGGAACCTCGCGTCGTTGAATTGGAGACACACCTCAAATACATCCGACGAGACATGGATGAAGTCCGTGGTGACGTCAAATCCATCAAACACAGGCTTGCCTATTCGGCTGGCGGAACAACCGTGGTCATCGGGCTTCTGGCCTGGATCGCCAATAGCCGTTTTGACCAGGTCGTGACACTCCTGGCTCATTAAGGGTTAGCCATGAACGCAAAACCCGGTTCGACCAACCGGGTTTGCGGCAAGAGTCAGCTCAGGACTTCACTCAGCGGGATAAAGCTTACGCAGTCACCTTCGATCAACGTGCGGTCCTCCAGCACCTCAACCAGACCATCAGCCCAGGCGGCGCTACGCAGTACACCCGAACTCTGATTCCTGTAGATGATTGCCCGGCCATTCTCCAGACGTCCACGCAAGTACTCGCGCCGATTACCTGCTTTTGGCCATGCAAACCCTGCAGGCACCTGAAACTTCAGGGGTTCAACCTCTTTTACACCCTGTCGGCGCAAGAGATAGGGCCTTGCCAACAAAGCAAAGGTCACCAGCGTTGAAGCCGGATTGCCAGGCAAACCAATCACAGGTACGCCGCGAAAATGTCCGAATGTCAGCGGTTTGCCAGGTTTGATGGCGAGTTTCCACAACGTCAACTCGCCCTCTTCCCGCAAGGCAATGCCCAGAAAGTCAGCCTCTCCCACCGAGACACCACCGGTCGAAAGGATCAGATCGACATCTTTCAATTCACCAAGGCGAGTGCGGGTGGTCGCTAAATCATCCGGAAGAATTCCGGCATCGATCACCTCACATCCCAGGCGCTGCAACCAACTGCACAGCAACACTCGATTGCTGTTGTAGATCTGTCCCGGCCCCAGAGCCTGACCTGGATCAATCAGTTCATCCCCGGTGGACAGAACAGCAACGCGAACCTTGCGAATCACGTCCAGCTCTGCGCATCCCAGCGATGCAGCCAAGCCCTGTTCGATCGCCCCGAGGCGCGTGCCGGCTGACAGAATCAATTCACCAACAGTAGCTTCCTGGCCTTGAGGACGAATGTTTTGTCCTGGGGCCATGGTTTCGGTGAAACGTACTCGCTCGTCCGCCTGAACCTCGGTGTTTTCCTGCATCTCGACGCAATCTGCACCAGCGGGCACTGGTGCACCGGTGAAGATTCGTGCACAGGTGCCAGGCCTCAACGGCTCCGGAGCCTGACCGGCAAAAATCTTCTGGCTGACCACCAGTGGCTCTCCAGTCCAGTCGGCCACGCGCAAGGCATAGCCGTCCATGGCACTGTTGGGCCAAGGTGGTAGATCAAGCGTCGAGACCAGGTCATCGGCCAGCACCCGGCCCTGAACCTGCGCCAATGGCAAGCGTTCACGCTCACGAATCGGTGAGGCTTCGGCCATTGCCAGCAAGCGTGCCAGTGCCACCTCGACAGCCATCAGACTGCCAGTCTTGCCTGGCTTACCCGCGGGATTCACAGGGTGCCGCCTGTTTGAGATGAGCCACGAAATTGCACGGACGGTGACGCGAATCCAGCTGCTCGGCAAGAATGCCATCCCAACCGGTGCGCACGGCATTGGTCGAACCCGGCAAGCAGCAGACCAGCGTGCTATTGGCCAGGCCGGCCAGAGCACGGGACTGAACAGTAGAGGTGCCGATATCCGCTACCGATATCTGCCTGAACAGCTCACCAAAACCGTCGACCTGTTTATCCAGCAGGCAACTCACCGCTTCCGGAGTGCTGTCGCGTCCAGTGAAACCGGTACCGCCAGTGATCAGCACCACCTGCACGACATCGTCGGCAATCCAGTTGGCGACTTGCGCACGAATTTTGTAGAGATCATCTTTGAGCAGAACCCGGGCCGCCAGGTTATGACCGGCAGCGCTCAACCGGTCGACGAAGACCTGGCCTGAGGTATCGGTTTCCAGGGTACGGGTATCGCTGACCGTCAGCACCGCGATGTTGAGCGGTGCGAAAGGTACATCAGCCTTGGCTTTCATAGGCTCATCCAGTTGTAGGAGAAACAGCCCGGTGTTATATCACAGCGCTTCATTTTTTCGCCGCCCCCATGGAGACCTGCCATGACCTCGAATACACATTTGCCGCCCTGTTCCATTCTGCTCCTGGCAGGTGGTCGTGGCCAACGCATGGGCGGTCAGGACAAAGGACTGCTGGAATGGCAAGGTGAGCCACTGATTGCCCACTTGCACCGCAAGACCCGTTCATTGAGCGATGACCTGATCATCTCCTGCAACAGAAACCTGGATAAGTACGCGCCCTACGCCGACCAGCTGGTTCATGACGATGAAGGCGACTTCCCTGGCCCCCTGGCCGGTATTCGCGCAGGCCTGAAGGCCGCCCGCCATGCGCATTTGCTGGTGCTGCCTTGTGACGTACCGCGCATCGATGCCGCGCTGCTCAATAGCATGCGCGACGCCGCCAGCCGGCACCCGGATCAACCGCTGATGCTGCGCCATGGCGAACATTGGGAACCTCTGCTGTGCATAATCCCCGTAGCACTCTCGGCGGATTTCGACAGTGCCTGGAACGACGGCGAACGCAGCCCGGGTCGTCTCATGCGCAAACTGGGCGCTAATGCCCTGCAATGCCCCGACAATGACCCACGCCTGGCCAACCTCAACACACCAGAACTGTTGAGTGTCCACTACACTGTGTCAGACTGACAGGAGAAGGAACTTGCGCGTGCTGTACACGTCTCAAGCTCCGTAACCAAAAGAATTCATATTCGGAGACACACTCATGACTCAACGGCCCCTCGCTACTTTCATGCTCGCACTGGGCCTCGCTACCCTCGCCGGTTGCGCATCGCCTACAGTGATCACCTTGAATGACGGTCGAGAAATCCAGGCTGTCGACGCGCCAAAGTTCGATAAAGATTCGGGTTTCTACGAATTCGAACAACTGGATGGCAAGCAGACCCGCATCAACAAGGATCAGGTTCGTACCGTTAAAGAGCTGTAATTTTTGCGGTGATAACCGGATATGGAAAAGCCCGCTTTATGCGCAATGCTGTTCACTTAAGGGAAACCGGCGCTTACCCCGAAATGGGAAAGCGCCGTTTTTCTTGGACTTCGCCGCAGCACCGAAAAGCAAAAACCTTCGGTCAGCGGCTTAAGTGAACAGCATTGCGCTTTATGCGGGCTTTTTCGTGGCTGAAGATCAGCAAACTCACTGAACTTCGTGATCACCACTGCAGGGTGATGGTGCTTTCGAATGCTCTTTCCTGGCCGGTGACCGGGTCCAAAAACCGTAATCCCTGAGCGAGCAGTTTCAAAGGATTGGCATAGTCATCCTCAACATCCTTGAGTACGTGCGGATAAAACGGGTCGTTGCAGATGCTGGCGCCCAAGGCTGTCATGTGCACCCGTAACTGATGCTTCTTGCCCGTCACCGGGTAAAGCGCATAACGCCAGAGATCACCGTTCTTCTCCCTGACTTCGACAGCCGTTTCGGTATTGCTGACGCCCGGACCTTCCTGCATGCGGAAGAAAGGCTCGCCATCGATGAGGCGACTCTTATGGACCAATGGAAAAGAGCGTTCAGGCAACGCTCGGGCAATTGCCTCGTAGCGCTTTTCGATCTG
The DNA here is from genome assembly GCF_004136015.1 of Pseudomonas sp. ACM7. Taxonomy (NCBI): domain Bacteria; kingdom Pseudomonadati; phylum Pseudomonadota; class Gammaproteobacteria; order Pseudomonadales; family Pseudomonadaceae; genus Pseudomonas; species Pseudomonas sp. ACM7. The sequence goes on from NZ_CP024866.1 coordinate 786,730, forward strand.
CCGCGTAGGAAACAACGACTGATAGGCAGAACGGCTCTGAGGGTTGGCGGAAAACAGCACCAGCCCCGCTGTGTGCCGGTCAATGCGATGCAAAGGCACCAGATGCGGGTTATCGAGTCGACGGATAAGCCGTCGCAACAGGGTCTGCTCCACGTATTCACCCGCGGGAGTCACTGGCAGAAAATGTGGCTTGTCCGCCACGACCAGATGCTCATCCGCGTACAGAATCGACTCGATCACCGGGATCGGCTTTTCGTCCGGCACCTCACGAAAATAATGAATCCGCAAGCCTTCCTTGTAAGGCAGATCAAGGGCGATCGGCATGCCGTGGCCGTCGAGGACACGACCGCGAGCGATTCTGTCCAGCCATTGTTCACGACCGATGGCGCTGAAGTGTTCGCACAGACAATCGAGCACGGTCTGCCACGGACCAGGCGGCAAGTAGAGCGTGCTGGCCTGGTTGTGTGCAGCAGAAAAAGATGAAGTGGACATACGAAAGTTCTAACCCTCAATACAGGGCGGCATTATCCAACAGCGGCCGGAACGAACCTAGAAGAGAACCTCAAGCCGGTATCTGCGCGCGCGCTGCCGCTTCGGTGAACTCCTTGAGCCAGCGCAGCACATCGACTGCCTCCCAGCGACCAGGGTCATAAAGCGCATACAACAAACCCTGATAGCCCACGACATCCAGCTGCCGGTGATAGCCCGCACGCTGGAACAAGGCTTCGATTTCGGCGAAACAGGTATTGAAATGCAGTTTATTGAAGGGGGTTTTTCCTTCTGTCACCAGGCCATCCAGACGCAATTCGAGGACAGCCTCGCGCACCACGTCCGCCGACATCCGGTTCACGCTGTTCTTCAATTGTTCGACATTGACCACAATTCATCCCTCTCACGCCCGGACCGCCTGCCCAAACCCGAAAACCAGGGGTGCAAGGCAGGCATCACGAATAACTGTATACGCATACAGTATCCGATCAGTGCCGGTAAAGCCAAGGGGGTCCATCGCAAAGTTCGACAGGCGGAACATCGCCATCCGCGACAACGGCTTAACGCAGGAACGCCACTACCTGATCGGCACTGAACGGCCAGCCCAGCTCCGCGCCAGTATCGACCCGCCGTAATACCGGAATACGCAGACTGTAAGCTTCGAACCATGTTTCATCGTCCGCGATATCCACCAGTTCCACCAGCAGACCGCGCTCGACAAATTCCATCAGCATGGCTTCTGCCACTTCACAGAGATGACACCCAAGGGTGCCGAACAGCTGACATTCAGGAAGCATGAGCGCTCTACCGAAAAAATTAAGTCATCATTCTAGGCCCGCCCCGAAAAGCCGTCGAGCCATTGAATGCTCTACCCTTGAGCCATAACGGCAACGGGTCGCGGCAATACGCTGACGCACATCAGTCGCCTTCCATATCCTTTGCGCGATGCTCACGGATTATTTGCCTCTACGCTTGAATTGCCAGCGTCCATCACCGGAGTTTTTTGTGTTCGCTAACCTGTTGATCATCCTCGCCTCCTCCCTGGTGGTGATTGCACTGTTCCAGCGCCTGCGATTGCCACCGGTGCTGGGCTACTTGTGCGTGGGGCTGATCGTCGGGCCAACTGCATTCAACTGGGTGAATGAAAGCGAAGAGTTGCCGGACCTCGCCGAGTTGGGCGTGGTGTTTCTGCTGTTCTCCCTCGGGCTGGAGTTTTCCCTGTCGAAAATGCTCGTGTTGCGCCGAGTGGTGTTTGGCCTTGGCAGTCTGCAAGTGCTGTGCTCCGGGATGCTGCTAGGTGGTTTGCTGATGCTGCTCGGCATGCCGATCACGCCTGCGTTGTTACTCGGCGCCGGCCTGTCGCTGTCTTCCACGGCCATTGTCAGTAAAGAGTTGAGCAGTCTCGGCGAGATTTTCAGCAGTCACGGCCAGAATGCCATTGCCGTGTTGCTGTTCCAGGACGTCGTCGCGGTATTGCTGCTGACCCTGGTGCCCGTGTTCGCTGGCAGCAGCGATCAGGCCTGGTATTGGGCGCTGCCACTGACGCTGGGTAAAACCGTCGTGTTGTTCGTCGGTCTGCTGCTGGCCAGTCACTGGTTGCTGCCGCGGCTGTTCCATGAAGTGGCGGCTGCCCGTTCCCCGGAACTGTTCGTGCTACTGGCGCTGGTGATTGTTCTGCTGACGGCGTGGCTGACTCACCTGCTCGGTCTCTCGCCTGCTCTGGGTGCGTTTCTCGCTGGCATGCTGCTGGGGGAAAGCCACTACCGGCATCAGATCGAGGCCGACATCCGCCCGTTTCGCGACATCCTGCTCGGGTTGTTCTTCGTCAGTATCGGCATGCTGATCGACTTGCAGTTGTTCGCCAACCACGGCCTGCTGATTCTCGGCCTGACCCTGGGCTTGTTGCTGCTCAAGGGCAGCGTCGTTGCGCTGCTGGTCAAATGGCGCGGCAGCGATGGCGAAACCGCCTGGCGCAGCGGCCTGGCATTGGCTCAGGGCGGCGAGTTCTGCTTTGCGCTGATGGCACAGATGCAGCAGAACAAACTGATGCCCGCGGATTTTGGCGGTCTGCTGCTGGCGGCGACCTTCTGTTCGATGCTGGTCACGCCGTTGCTGCTGCGCGCCGCGCCCCACGTCGCCACGCGCCTGCACCGCAAGCCCAATGAAGAAGCGAAACTCGAGGAAATCAGCGCACTCAACGCCGACTTGCATAACCATGTAGTGATCTGTGGCTATGGTCGTGTAGGTCAGTCAATCGGACGCGCACTACGCAATGCGCAGCAACCCTATATCGCACTGGATACTGATCCGGTGCGTGTCCACGAAGCCGCCGTGGGTGAAACCTGTGTGCATTATGGCGACTCACGCCGCGGTGAACTGCTGGTCGCGATAGGGCTGGAGCGCGCCAGACTGTTGGTGATCGCCGTGGATCAGGCCGACATCGCTTTACTGATCCTCAAGGAAGCGCGGCGACTCAACGCGACAGTGCCTATTCTGGTGCGCACACGCGACGACAGCCAGCTGGCCGAGTTGAAGGCAGCCGGCGCCAGCGAAGTCGTGCCCGAACTGCTGGAGTCGAGCCTGATGCTCGCCTCCCACGCGCTGATCATGCTGGGATTACCCGCGCATCAGGTACAGGAGCGGGCCGACCAGATTCGGCACGACCGCTATCGTCTGCTGCACGGTTTCTATCCAGGCGCTGACGACGAAGAGACCTAGTCCTGGCTCACAGCGCCAATCTTGTGCACCGACAAGTCCGCGCCGTAATACTCTTCTTCCTGACTCAGGCGCAAGCCATGGAACGCCTTGATCGCGCCATACACGGCAAAGCCACCAGCCAGCGCCACAACCACCCCCAACGCAGTGCCGATCAACTGGCTGATCAGACTCACGCCGCCCAGCCCACCCAACGCGTTTTGGCCGAAAATGCCGCAGGCGATTCCGCCCCAGACGCCACACAAACCATGCAACGGCCAAACCCCCAACACATCGTCGATGCGCCATTTGACTTGAGCCGCAGTGAAGCACCAGACAAACAATGCGCCGGCGATGACGCCAGTGATCAGCGCACCCACCGGGTGCATCAGATCGGAACCGGCGCAGATCGCCACCAGCCCGGCCAGCGGGCCGTTATGCAGAAAGCCCGGGTCATTGCGCCCGACGATCAGCGCCGCCACGGTACCGCCGACCATGGCCATCAACGAGTTCACCGCCACCAGTCCGCTGACACCTTGCAAGGTTTGCGCGCTCATCACGTTGAAACCGAACCAGCCAACGATCAGGATCCACGACCCCAGCGCCAAAAAGGGAATGCTCGAGGGCGCGAACGCCACCAGTCGCCCTTCGCGATAACGACCATTGCGCGGCCCGAGCAACAACACCGCCGCCAGAGCCAGCCAACCGCCCATGGCGTGGACCACCACCGAGCCGGCGAAATCATGGAAGCTGGCGCCAAAGTGCTCCAGCAACCAGGCTTGCAGGCCAAAGTTGCCGTTCCAGATCATGCCCTCGAAGAACGGATAGATGAACGCCACGATCAGTGCCGTCGCGCACAACTGCGGGACGAACCGGGCACGCTCGGCGATGCCTCCGGAAATGATCGCGGGTATCGCCGCAGCAAACGTCAGCAGGAAGAAAAACTTCACCAGCCCATAGCCATGATCAGCATTGATCACCGCCGCCGGTTGCATGAAGGTCACCCCATAGGAAATCCAATAGCCTATAAAGAAGTAGGCCAGAGTCGAAATGGCGAAGTCGCTGAGAATCTTCGACAAGGCATTGACCTGGTTCTTTTGTCGAACCGTGCCGACTTCAAGAAAGGCGAAACCGGCGTGCATCGCCAGCACCATGACCGCGCCGATCAGAATGAACAACGTATTTGAGCTATGGACCAGACTGTCCACAGCGCTTTGCAGATTTTCCATGGGGTTGGCAGACCTGAAGGCTAAAAAAGCACCAAAGCAGTTCGCGCAGACAATTCATGCACCAAGTTGCACCTTGCCGGGATCGGCAGATTGATCCCGATGAGCCACTTTGGCGCACAAGGTTGGAACCTTTGCGCGAGTTTTCATTATTTGAGATAAGGTTTTGCTCGAATCCTGCCCAGCAACAGCGCAACGGCGCAGGCAGACGCACCACGACGTAGCAAAAGTTGTACCAGTCATTTGTACTGAACCTTCGCGCAAGGCTCATACTCGAACGCTTCAGAAGCCACTTACGGAGATCCACCCATGGCCAGTATCAAGGCAAAGACTGCTCAAGAAATCCTGATGAACGATTTTCAGACGCTGGTCAGCGACACCGAACGCTTGCTGGAACACACCGCAACGTTGGCCGGCGATCAGGCTGATGAGTTGCGCGAGCAAATCCACGACAGTCTGCTGCGTGCGCGCGAAACCTTGAAATTGACCGAAGACTCCCTGCGCGAACGCAGCAAAGCCGCCGTTACCGCCACCGAAGATTATGTCCAGGCCAACCCATGGCAATCGGTCGGGATCGCGGCCGGCGTGGGTTTCCTGCTTGGCTTGCTGGCCACTCGGCGCTGATATGGCGATCGGCGAATCCGGCTCGTCCGCGACGGGCCCAAGCTCCTCACCGCGGCGCCTGGGTGCCGCGTTTCTTGGACTGCTGCACAGCCATGTCGAACTGTTCGGCATCGAATTGCAGGAACAAAAAGCCCGCACGGTAAGCCTGTTGCTATTCGCAGGCCTGGCGCTGGTTTTTGCCTTGCTGTTGCTGGTGGGGTTGTCGACGCTGGTGTTGATCCTGTTTTGGGACACCTACCGTCTGGCGGCAATCATCGGGCTCTGTGTTTTCTACACACTTGCGGCCATTTTCTGTGCGATGCGCTTGAGAGCGGCGATTTTCGATGAATCGTCGCCCTTCCACGGCACCCTGGAAGAGTTGGCCAACGATCGGGAGCGTCTGCTGCCATGAGCCTGCCAGAACTGCCTCACAACAGCTCGCGCACCGAAATGCGCAAGGCGCTGATCCGCCTGCGCATGGAAATGCATCGCCAGGAAATCCGCCACGAATCCGCGCAACTGCTGCAACCCTTGCAGCGTGTGCGCGGGATGACGCAAAACCTGCAAGATGGCTTCGGCATCAAGCACGCTCCACTCTGGGGCGTGGCAGCCGTCACTTTGCTGGGCTTTCTGACGGGTAAGGGCGCCAAGAGCGGTGGCGTCAGCAGCCTCACTCGACTGGTACGTCTGGGCGCCACGCTGGGGCCATTGATCAAGCTGGTCATGCAAGGCTCTTCGCGTAACCACTAAGGCCGTTATCTGGCTGCATTCTTGCAACATCGGGATTGAACCTCTTTATCGAGGGGTTCAATCCTGCGTGCCTGACCGGTGAACAGGTTTTATCCAATAACAAGACCAGACCAAGGAGGCCTCGTGATCGACGGGCAACCGCTCGCCTGTTTTCAGCCATTCATCGATACCGCCACCGGCCGTATCGCTGGTGTCGAGGCACTGGGAAGATTGCTGCAGGCCGACGGTCAACTGACCTCGGTGGGGCCGCTGTTCGCCGACCCGCGAACGCCCGCCATCGCGCTGCGTCGTCTGGATCGCCAGATCCGCGATAACGCGCTAAGCCGCCTGCATGAAGCGCCCTCGGACTGGTTTCTGAGCCTGAACATATCGCCACGCTGGATCAACCGCTTGCGGCAGGACCAGGCTCTACCGAGCCTCGAGCAATTGAGCAGGCACAACGTCGATCCACAACGCATTGTCTTCGAGATCACCGAACTGGGAGGCGATATTCAGCGCCTGACCGAAGTCGTGGCACGCTACCGACAGGCCGGCGCGAGGATCGCCATCGATGATTTCGGTGCCGGATACTCTCAGCTTGATCGCGTACTCGCGCTGCAACCGGACATTCTCAAACTCGACATGCGCTTGTTCCAGGCCGCTGCGTTAGGTGGACCGAGCAGCGACGTGGTCAAGGCTCTGGCGCAAATGGCGGAGAAAACCGGTTGCTGGATCATCGCCGAAGGGGTGGAAACCGAAGCTCAACTGAGTTTTGCCCTGGAGTGCGGTTCGCGCTACGTTCAGGGTTTTCTGTTCGCCCGGGCGCAAGCCGGTTTCTTTGCCTCGGACGCCTTTGTCGAGCGCTTCGCGCAACTGCGTCAGCGCTATGTTCAGCAGAAGCTGGATGAGCGCGGTCGCCTGATGATCATGCGCCAGCAACTCAGCGAGCTGATGACCATCCTGCAAGCATGGGCTCAGGCCCGCGCGCCGCTCAGTGCCTTGCCACAACTGGATGCATTTCCCTGGCTGCTGCGCTTCTACCAATGCGACCGCCACGGCACGCAACTGACGCCCAACCTTGAATGGCGCAACAACGGCTGGGAGGCCGACAATCGCTACCTAGGCCACAACTGGTCATGGCGCCCCTACTTCTATCACCTGCTGGCAGAGGGTTGGGATGAGCGAAGACTGACGCTCTCCAATACTTACCGCGATGCCACCAGCAACCAGTATTGCCTCACCGCCGGGCAATTTTTCGACCACGGCGAGCGACTGCTGCTCATCGATATCGACGCCGTCGGGCTGTAGTTCCGCTTGCAGGTCCGGACGCGAACCCGGAAGCTTAAGCAATCAGTCACCTGACGGAGAGAACCAGCCTTGGATTGGCAAACACTGCTTACCCGCGAACGCCTCGGAAAGCCTCTGCACAGCCCGGAAGAACTCGGTCGCAGCCCTTTCCATAAAGACCACGACCGGATCATTTTCTCGGGCGCGTTTCGCCGCCTCGGGCGTAAGACCCAGGTCCATCCGGTCACCAGCAACGATCATATCCACACGCGCCTGACCCACTCGCTGGAAGTCAGCTGCGTCGGGCGTTCGCTGGGCATGCGCGTCGGCGAAACCATCCGCAACGCCCTGCCTGACTGGTGCGAGCCCAGCGACCTGGGCATGGTGGTGCAATCGGCTTGCCTGGCCCATGACATCGGCAATCCGCCCTTCGGCCACTCCGGCGAAGACGCGATTCGCCACTGGTTCCAGCAAGCCGCCGGCCGTGGCTGGCTGGATGCAATGAGCGAAGTCGAACGCAATGACTTCCTCAATTTCGAAGGCAATGCCCAAGGCTTCCGGGTACTCACCCAGCTGGAGTATCACCAGTTCGACGGCGGCACCCGGCTGACTTACGCCACTCTGGGTACTTATCTGAAGTACCCATGGACGGCAAAACACGCGGATTCACTGGGCTACAAGAAACACAAGTTCGGCTGCTATCAGAGCGAATTACCGCTTCTGGAACAAATCGCCCATAAACTCGGCCTGCCGCAACTCGAGGAACAGCGTTGGGCGCGCCATCCGCTCGTGTATCTGATGGAGGCTGCCGATGACATCTGCTACGCGCTGATCGATCTGGAAGACGGTCTGGAAATGGAGTTGCTGGAGTACGCTGAAGTCGAGTCCCTGTTGCTGGACCTTGTGGGTGACGATCTGCCGGAAACCTATCGCCAGCTTGGTCCACTGGATTCGCGCCGGCGCAAACTGGCGATCCTGCGAGGCAAAGCCATTGAACACCTGACCAACGCCGCAGCACGGGCCTTTGTCGAGCAACAGGACGCGTTGCTGGCAGGCACGCTGCCCGGTGATCTGGTGGAGCACATGCACGGCCCTGCCAAGCGTTGCGTCTTGAATGCCAAGGACATGGCGCGGAAAAAAATCTTCCAGGACAAGCGCAAGACCCTGCATGAAATCGGCGCCTACACCACCCTGGAAATCCTGCTCAACGCCTTCTGCGGTGCTGCACTGGAACAGCATAACGGTCGAACGCCGTCTTTCAAGAGTCGCCGAGTCCTCGACCTGTTGGGTAACAATGCGCCCGATCCTCACGGCTCATTGCACGCCTCGTTTCTACGGATGATTGACTTCATCGCCGGCATGACCGACAGCTATGCAAGCGAAATGGCGCTGGAGATGACCGGTCGTTCGAGCCGCTGATGAGACCCGGGTGATCAGCCATTACACCGCCTGCAATGGTTGATTTGCCTCTCAAACCCCACCAAGTGCACTCAACGTTCGCCGAATCCCCCTACAACATGTGCTGAGCTAACTGATCGATTATTCGGTAACGTCGCGAAATAATCTCGCTTCCTTCAGTTCGACAGAAGAAGCGTGAATAATCCTATGTTCAAAGACGATCTGCGCATCTTGCTGGTGGAAGATCATCCCTTCCAACTCCGGGCGACTCAATACCTGCTTGAGAGTTACGGTTTCACCCAACTGACCACCACCGACAGCGCCGATGGCGCCTTGCAACAAATGCTCAAGGCTGTGCAACCGTTTGATATTCTTTTGTGCGATCAATGTCTGCCCGACCTCTGCGGGCTTGATCTGGTCGAATTCGCCAGCCACCGGGGGATGATTAGACAGGCAATACTGTTAAGTAGTCTGACATCCGCCGAACTGGATAAACTTGAAAAAAAGGCCAACGAACACGGACTGCCATTATTAGGGTACTTGATCAAACCGCTGAAACAATCCGAATTTAGAAACCTATTGACCTTAACCTCATTGTAAAAACCCATACCAAACGCACTAAAAAATCAGCCTGAATACAACTCACAACTTACAATTAAATACTTCAAAACTCTCGACTAACCATCAACACTCTTCACCCTTCCTCATAAAAAACCTAGTTGATACGTAGTCCCATTCTTCTTCAGCTGTAGGATTATTCCTATATTGCCGCTGCAGGTCCGTCAGCTCATGCGTCGCCTCAACTATCTGAGCTAAGGTGCGCGCTTTATTAGAGCTCGTATGGGATTTGATTATGAACTCCGTTTTTATTGTCGACGATCACCCGGTCATCCGCCTTGCCGTCAGAATGTTGCTTGAACATGAAGGTTACAAAGTCGTCGGCGAAACTGATAATGGGGTCGACGCCATGCAGATGGTTCGCGAATGCATGCCTGACCTCGTCATTCTCGACATCAGCATTCCCAAGCTGGATGGGCTGGAAGTTCTCGCCCGTTTCAACGCAATGAGTACCCGCCTGAAAACATTGGTATTAACAGCACAGTGCCCGACACTTTTCGGTATTCGTTGCATGCAATCCGGCGCATCAGGATATGTGTGTAAACAGGAAGACCTGAGTGAACTGGTCAGTGCTATAAAGGCCGTACTGTCAGGTTACAACTATTTCCCAAGTCAGGCCTTGAATCCTGTTCGCTGTGATGACGCACGTTTCGCCGACCTGGAACTGTTCAAGTCAGTCAATGACCGGGAACTGATGGTATTGCAACTCTTTGCCCAAGGCCGCACCAACAAGGAAATTGCCAAAGGCATGTTTCTGAGCAACAAGACTGTCAGCACTTATAAAAAACGCCTCATGCAGAAACTCAAAGCCAAATCCCTGGTTGAACTCATCGATATGGCAAAACGCAACGCGTTAGTGTGAGAAACAGGATGCCCAGTCGTATAAAGGATTATCTGACACTCATGGCCGCAGGATTATGCCTCACCGCCTCAGTGGCCGCTGCGCAGACCGTCAGCGAGAACTACACCCTGATGAGTCGCTCGATGGCCGGACACCAGGAAGTCCAACTGGATAAATCACAACGACAATGGATTGAGAATAAACGGGAACTGATCCTGGGCACGTCAGCCCCGGACTACCCCCCTTTCGACCTGACCATCAGTGGTCACGACTACGAAGGTTTTACCGCCGATTACGCGGGCATCCTCGGTAAAACAACCGGTTTGCCAATCAAGGTTCTGAGATTTTCGTCCCGGGAGGCCGCTATAGAGGCACTCGAAAACGGCGAGATCGATTTGCTGGGGACCGCCAATGGATTCGAAGCTCACAACGCTGACATCGTACTTTCCACCCCCTACGCCGTAGACCAGCCGGTTCTGGTGACACGCGAAGGTGAAACCAGATCCTTGACCGATGGCCTGGCCGGTCTGCGCCTGAGCATGGTGTATCACTATTTGCCGCTGGAGGAGGTCAAGGAAATGTATCCGAGGGCGATCATCACGTCCTTTCCGTCCTACCAGAATGCGATCAATGCCGTTGCCTTCGACCAGGCTGACGTTTTTCTGGGTGACACCATTTCCACCCATTACATGATCAACAAGGGGTATCTGAACAACATCCGCATGGCCAACTTCGGCAAACACGAAGCCCACGGTTTCAGCTTTGCCGTGCACAAGGACAACCCGCAACTGCTCGGGATCATCAACGCAATGCTCATGGCCATTCCCACCAGCGAACGAGACAACATCTCCAAACGCTGGAGTGCCGGCAGTGACATGCTGCTCACCGATCAAAAACTGCAGCTCACCCACAATGAGGAACGCTGGCTGGCACAACACCCGGTAGTGCGTGTGGTGGTCAATGAGGCTTTTGCGCCGCTGACGTTTTTCGACAGTGATGGCAACTTTCGTGGGGTTACCGCCGACTTGCTCGAGCTGATCAGATTGCGCACCGGTTTGCGCTTCGACGTCCGTCGCAGCCGCAGTGATGACGAGATGATCGAGCAGATCAGGGACAATAAGGCCGACTTGATCGCCGCCCTGCTCCCCAGCGCCCAACGTGAATCGACGCTGAACTTCACCCGCCCCTACCTGCAAAACTCTTTTGTCCTGTTGACTCGCAAAGCCGCCGACAGCCCGACAAGCCTTGCGCAATTGCAGGACAAACGCCTGGCAATCGCCCAAGGCAATCCCCTGGTGGATTACCTGCGCAGCGAGTTCCCGCGGATCAGGCTGATTGAAACCCCGGACACGTTCAGCGCCGTGGAGTTGCTGGCCGAGGGCAAGGCAGAAGGTGCGGTGAATTCACTAGTGATTGCCAACTACTTCATCTCATCGCAGCTCTTCGAGCACACCCTTCAAATCAGTACCACCATCGGTACCCGGCAGGCTGCGTTTTCCCTGGCCACAGGCCGAGATGCCAAAGAACTGAACGCCATCCTCAACAAGGCACTGCTGAGCATTGCGCCGGAAGAACTGGGCATCATCAACAGCCGCTGGCGCGGCTATTCGGCGTCCTCGCAAAGTACCTGGCGCAACTATCACCGACTGTTCTACCAAATCGTTATCGGTGCCGGGGTGCTGCTGCTGATTTCCGTTGCCTGGAACGCTTACATGCGTCGCCAGATAAAGCAGCGTCAGGCAGCCGAGCGTGCATTGAACGATCAACTCGAATTCATGCGCTCACTGGTCAACGGGACGCCTCATCCCATCTACGTGCGCGATCGCCAGGGGCTGCTGCAAAGCTGCAACGACAGTTACCTGGAAGCCTTCTGCGCGAGACGTGAAGACGTCATCGGCAAAGGCGTCATGCAAGGCAATATGAGCAATGCGTTCGAAGCCCGGGAGTATCAGGCCGATTACCAGCGCGTCGTGGCCGAGGGCATACCGCTGATTCTCGATCGCGCGCTGCACATCGGCGGCCGCAGGCTGACGATTTACCACTGGATTCTTCCCTACCGTGATTCGAGCGGTGAAGTACAAGGCATCATCGGCGGCTGGATCGACATCAGCGAACGGCGGCAACTGTTCGATGATCTGCGCTATGCCAAAGAACGCGCCGATGAAGCCAACCGTGCCAAAACCACGTTTCTGGCGACCATGAGCCATGAGATCCGCACCCCGATGAATGCGGTCATCGGCATGCTCGAACTCACGCTGAAACGCATCGATCATACGCACCCGGATCGCTCGGCCATCGATGTGGCGTACAACTCGGCCAAGGACCTGCTGGAGCTGATCGGGGACATTCTCGACATTGCACGGATTGAATCCGGACGGCTGAGCCTGAGCCCTGAACGGGTCAATCCAAGTGAAATCGTGGCCTCGGTGGTGCGGGTCTTCGATGGACTGGCGCGCCAGAAAAGCCTGCGGCTGCAGCTGGAATTTCGCCCTGCCAATCCAGGGTTTGATGTCCTGTTGGACCCGATGCGCTTCAAGCAGGTGCTGTCCAACCTGGTGAGCAACGCCATCAAATTTACGGAGCGCGGCCAAATCAGGATCATCGTCGACCTGCACCCAACCGCCGAGCCTGAGCGGGTCCGGATGCTGTTGCAGGTTCACGACAGCGGCATAGGGATCAGTGAACAGGATCAGCGGCGGTTGTTCGAACCTTTTGCTCAGGCTGATCACTCCGGGCAGTCAGCCAGAGGCGGTGCGGGGCTTGGGCTGGTGATCAGCCGCAGCCTGTGCGAAATGATGGGCGGCAGCCTGCAATTGAGCAGCCAGCCGGGTGTCGGCACTCAAGTCGAGGTGTCGTTGCATCTGGCAACACTGCCGCTCGAGCAGAAGCCAGAGACTGTTGAAGCGCAAATCCACACCACGACACCCCCGTTGAATGTTTTGGTGGTCGACGATCACCCCGCCAATCGCTTGCTCATGTGCCAGCAACTGGAGTTTCTGGGCGTAGGCATTCAGCAGACAGTCAAACGGAATCACCAGAAAATAAAATGCGAAACTTGAAAGGAGGGACTCGCTGTCACAATCGGTCCCTACTTCGGCAGCCGGCACCGGAATCGGAGGCCCTGAAGCTGCATTCGCCAAGGCCCTGAACTCGAGTTGAATACCGAGCAACTTCAGGCCTTGATGTTGGGTTTACCATGGCAACGCATGGGCAGTGGCGGTGCGATCACACTGCTTTAAAAAGCTGAAATTGGCGCCTTGGTCTACTGCTGCAAGCGACCTGCTTTGGTAAAAGCCAAGGCATGACTTTTTCTCCCGATCTCGACCAAATGTCCTCCGACCAACTGCGCGCCCTCGCGGCGCAGTTGCTGTCGCAAGTCGAGACCCTGGGCAAGAAGATCAACCGCGACCAAACGGTTATCGAGAAGCTGACCCACGAGATCGCGCAGCTCAAGCGTTTCAAGTTTGCCAAGCGCAGCGAGCAACTGAAGCCAGAGCAGGCCAGCCTGCTCGATGACCTGATCGATACCGATATCGCCGCGATTGAAGCTGAGCTTCAAGCCTTGCAAACGGCTCCAACGCCGCCTGAGAAAAAGCAAAAGCCTAAGCGCGCGGCATTGCCGGCAGAGTTTCCGCGCATGTTGATCCATAACGAACCAGACAACACTCACTGCTCATGTGGTTGCGCGCTCAAGCGCATCGGTGAGGACGTCAGCGAGAAGCTGGACTACACGCCAGGCGTATTTACCGTCGAGCGCCATGTCCGTGGCAAATGGGTTTGTGATGACTGCGAAACGCTGATCCAGGCACCCGTCCCCGCGCAGATCATCGACAAAGGCATCCCCACCGCCGGGATGCTGGCTCAAGTGATGGTCGCCAAATACGGTGATCATTTGCCGCTGTACCGCCAGGAAACGATCTTTGGCCGGGCTGGCTTTGCCATCCCGCGCTCGAGGTCGGCACCTGCGGTGTGCAGTTGCAACCGCTGGTTGATGCCCTGCGCGAAGTGGTGCTCACCCATGGCGTGGTGCACGCCGATGAAACGCCGGTACAGGTGCTCATGCCTGGCGCGAAGAAAACCCATCATGGCTACGTTTGGGCCTACGCGACCACCGCATCAGCCGATGTCAGCGCAGTGGTGTACGACTTCAGCCCAAGCCGTTCGGGCGAGCATGCGCGCAACTTCCTGCAAGACTGGAAAGGCAAACTGGTGTGCGAAGATTTTGGTGGCTACAAGTGTTGGCGCCGACGCCGAATTGATCCAGTTGCCGATATGTCACTGACCCAGTCTATTCCTTGCAAAACATTGCCTTTGCTGAATTTGGGCAGATTGGAGGTGGGTCAGTCTTGCGTCAGCACGTGGGCCATTTGGCGTCGGCGCCAACACTACTCACCACATTGAGTGGTTTTTCGGCCCTTCGGTGACCTTTGCTGCTCTGTTATTGGGTTAATTTGAGGTTTTTTGCTTGGTGCAGGCGCACCTATCCCGTGACTGGTGGCCCTTGAGATGAAAATTTGGCCAGCCGTCGCAGGTTCTGCACCGCAGCGGCCAGCGTGAATTCATCCGTCGCGCCACTCATGCCACGTAGCCGCAGGCGATCCAATTTCAGGATGCGCTTGAGGTGGGCAAACAACATTTCGACCTTTTTACGTTCGTGGCGAGAGCGCTGATATGCCGGCGTTGCTGCAATGCGCCGAGCCACATCGCGAGCGGCTTCATGGACGCTGCGAGCGATCTTGCGAATCGAAGTGTTCGGGCAGCACTTGGCTTTCATCGGACATGTCGCGCAGTCGGTCTGTCTGGATCGGAAGATGATGGTGTTGGCTTTTGTGACGCGCGAACGCTCGTTTTTGAAGGCTCGCCATTCGCTGCGCAATGGGTTGCCGGCCGGGCAGCGATATTCCTCGGCCTCTTCATTCCAGTGGAAATCGTTACTCGAAAAGCTGTCGTTCTTGCGCTCAGTTTTGTCCCACACCGGCACATGCGGCTCGATGTCTTTTTCCTCCACCATCCAGGCCAGCATCGGCGCGGTACCGTAAGCGGTGTCGCCAATGAGGCGTTCCGGCTTGATGTCGAACTGCGCTTCGACCCGATCGATCATCGTCTTGGTGCTCTCGACTTCTGCGGTTCGATGAGCCGGTGTGGGTTCCACATCCATGATCACGCCGTGCTCGGTATCGATCAGATAATTCGTGGAGTAAGCATAGAACGCTGGGCCACCTGGAGCTGCGGTCCAGCGGGCTTGAGGATCAGTCAGTGATAGGCGCTTCGGCAGCGTTTCGGCCAGAGCCTCTTCATCGAGGGCTTCAAGATACTCACGCACGGCGCGGGTGCTCAGGGCCGGATCGCTCCAATTGACCTGTTCATCACCCGGTACACCGCGCTGCCGGCTGGCATCCGCTTTGATGATGCTGGCGTCCACGGCAAAGCCTTCACCTTTGACCAAGCCTGCGTCCATGCAACGACGCAGCACTTCATTGAACAGCCAGCGAAAGAGATCGCTGTCCCGAAAACGGCCGTGTCTATTTTTGGAAAAGGTCGAGTGATTGGGGACTTCATCTTCAAGGCTTAACCGGCAGAACCAGCGATACGCCAGGTTAAAATGGGCCTCTTCGCACAACCGCCGCTCAGAGCGAATGCCGTAGCAATAGCCCACGATCAGCATGCGAATCATCAGTTCAGGATCAATCGACGGACGCCCAATCGGGCTATAGAAATCGGCGAGGTAATGGCGCAGGTCGCTCAGATCGAGACACCGATCAATGCTGCGCAGAAGGTGATTGGCTGGAATGTGATCTTCAAGGTTGAACGAGTAAAACAGCCGATCCTGCCCACTCGATAACTGTCCCATCATGCTGCGTGCTTCCCTGCTGGCCAATGCAGATATTTTGCCGCAGGCCAGATAGGGGAGCTACTTTTTCAACAGAATCGGCCAGAAGCGGCCACTCAATGCATCGGATCAGTCGGGTTCGTCTCCATAGACAGACGGACAGTCGTAGGCCATGACGTCGCGGTTTTTGAGGGATTGGAATTTGGGTTTTGGAAGTACCTCATAGGGTATCTAAAAAAATCAGCTAGCTATAGCTTTCGGTGGAGTCGAATCCGGATTTTTTTACTGCGTTTCTGCCAGAAGTTGAGTGGTGCGGACGAAATGAGATATCGCTTGAAATTGGACGAATCTGCGATCACCTATCATTACAAGCCAGTTGTGGAAGACCTAATGCGTCCGCTGAGCATCTTCTGGAATCAGCCCGATTACGATGCGGTTTCAGTGTGGCACCCACACCCGTTATTCGAGGAGAATATTCGGCTGTTCTTCCAAGCGCCGGGAGCTTCGTCTAATGGTCGAGAGCACCATCGCCGCCCCTCGGTACGCGAGTCGTTAGACATTGGCCTAACAGCGTTTTTGGAGAGATTTTTAACGAGGTTTTTGGCTATCAAAAGGGCGGCCGCGGAAACTGAGTGCAACACCTGACCTTTCCGGTACGGTGTTGCCCCTATGTCCTATCACGAACTTAGCGTCGAAGAGCGCGTAACCATCCAACTCGGTCACGTCCAAGGCTTCAGCCTGCGCAGGATTGCCCTCTTGATCAAGCGCTCGCCCTCAACCATCAGCCGGGAGTTGAGGCGTAATGGGGAGCGTTGCGGCAGTTACTCAGCCCACACTGCTCAGCACTCTATGCGGGTTCGTCGTCGCCCCTGCCGCCCCAAGCGCAAGCTGTTGCGGGGCAGTGAACGCTAACGCT
>NZ_CP024866.1:803460-1035726 GCF_004136015.1 Pseudomonas sp. ACM7
CGCTTGAGCCAAAGGCAGAAGCCGTTGCGCTCCCAGTACAACACTTTGACGCGGTTGCGGTGGCGATTTAGAAAGACGAAAAGCACAGGGTCGAACACCGCAACTTTGATGTCCAGTTCGACCAATGCAGCCAGGCCGTCGATGGACTTTCGAAAATCGACAGGCTTTGGGTAGAGGTACACTTTTTCAACGCTGGCATTGGGACGCATCATGGTGATGGGCTCCTGATGGAAATCGGGAGCACAGCATCAGCCGTCAGCTATCCGCTTGGAATGTGGAGTTCATGGAGCGGATACAAAGAACCTCAGTCATTTCTCGACGTCGCCCACAAAATCAAGGGCGCCGCCCGAATCGTCCAGGCTTCCCGGGTGATCGACAGCTGCGAGGCTCTGGAAAAGGCATGCCATGAAGTGTTCCATCACGACGAAGTGGCCGATTGCAGCAAGGCTATAGAGCGCGCCATGCTCGAATTGGAGCAAGCATTGCAGCAACAGATCGGCCAAAACGACAAAAGCAGAATGACAGAGCCTTAACTATGCTTGGACGCTGAGCAGTGCGTTAACCATCATGGAGAGACCTGCAATGCCCAGCCCACTGCGCCCGGATCAACGTCGGTTGCCCCTGCACGTCCATATCAGCGTGATGTTCACTTTCCTGCTGTTGCTGACTGGCGTGGTGCTGGGCCTTTTCAACTACCAGCAAACCACGCAGATCATTCTTTCCAGCAGTGAAAAGCTCTTCAACCGCATCGAGCAGGACGTCCGTCTCGACCTGCATGCCACTTATGAACCGATTCGCCATCTGCTGTCCCTGCTGGCGGAATATCCGGCGACCCAGGCAACTGACCTTGAGCAACGCCTGGCGCTACTCAAACCCTTCAGCCAGTCGCTCAAGGACAACCCCGACCTGGCCTCGTTGTATCTGGGCTACGGCAACGGTGACTTCTTCATGGTTCGGCCCTTGCGAACCCCCGACATGAAAACGCTCCTCAAGGCACCGGACACTGCGGCTTATCAGGTGTGGAGCATTGAGCGAACAGGCAACAGCGGTCAGGTCCGTTCCCAATCATTGTTTTTCGATCAGGATCTGGCCCTCATCAGCCGCCAGGAGAACCCCGACGAAACCTACGATCCACGAACCCGCACCTGGTATGCCAACGCCCGCAGCGACAGCGATCAGATCACCACCGAACCCTACATCTTTTTCTCCACCCACAATGTCGGCACTACCCTGGCCCGGCGCAGTGGCGAACAGGCTGTCATGGGTGCCGATCTGACCCTGGCGGAACTCTCCGCAACCCTGGACAAACATGTCGTGACCCCCAATACCGAAATCGTGCTGTTCGATGCCGAAGGGAATGCCATCGCCTATCCCGACAGCAGCAAATTGATCATCGACGATCAGACTGCCCGCCTGATCAAAGCCGCTGACCTCAGCCCCAGCCTCGACGCATTGCTCAACAATCCCCCCGAAGGTAACCGCCTGGATGTCGCCGGTCGTCAATGGATCGTTGCCCGCAGTCGCATGCAGGAAGGCGGCCCCCAGGGACTGCAACTGGCGCTGCTGGTACCGGAAGATGAGTTACTCGTCGATGCCTACCGCATGCGTTGGCAAGGCGCGCTGATTACTCTGGCCACGCTGTTGCTGTGCCTGCCGCTGGGCTGGCTGACCTCGCGGATACTGGTCAAACCCCTGCGCGCGCTGGTAAGGGAGGCCGATGCGGTTCGCAGTTTCGACTTCAACTTTCCGGCCTCACGTCGCTCTCCTGTGCTCGAAGTCGACCAACTGAGCGTGTCGATGACGCGTATGAAAGACACCCTGGCGAGTTTTTTCCAGATCACCGACAGCCTGAGTGCCGAGACTCGCTTCGCCCCCTTGCTGGAACGGGTGTTGTTTGAAACCGTGAAAATCGGCCAGGCCCAGGCCGGTCTGATCTACCTGCGCGAAAGTGATGGCGATCGCATGGAGCCCCATGGGCTGGTCGTCAACGGCACCTCACGGGCAGTGCCGTCATTTGATCTTCGAGGACACGAACTCCAGGCTCCGCAAAGCCCTGCATGGCTACAACAGCTGTCGAATGCCGACAACATCGTCACCACGCTTGGCTTCGAACAGGCCGGGGATTTGCAGAAGGTGTTGCATGCGCTGGAGTGTCCCCGCGTTCATCTGATCGGCATTCGGCTGCACAATCGTCATAACGAAACCGTGGGCCTGCTGATCCTGCTGTTGGCCGATACCGGCAACCTGAGCGATCTGGAAAAACTTCGTCCGGACCGCATCGCATTCCTCCAGGCCGTGTCCGGCGCGGCCGCCGTGAGTATTGAAAGCCAGCGGCTGCAAGCCAAACAAAAACAACTGCTGGATTCCTTCATTCAACTGCTGGCGGGGGCGATTGACGCCAAAAGCCCCTATACCGGCGGTCACTGCCAGAGAGTGCCGGCGCTGACCCTGATGCTCGCTCAAGCTGCCGCTGCCAGCCAGGACCCGGCCTTCAGTGGCTATCAACCCACCGACGATGAATGGGAAGCGCTGCACATCGCCGCCTGGCTGCACGATTGCGGCAAGGTCACCACTCCGGAATACGTGGTCGATAAAGCCACCAAGCTGGAAACCCTCAACGACCGTATTCACGAAATCCGCACCCGCTTCGAAGTGCTCAAGCGCGATGCCTGGATCAGCTATTGGCAAGCCATGGCCCTGGGCGGTAACGAGCAGCACTTGGCCGGACTGCGCAACGCCACGCTAGCAGGGCTGGACGATGATTTCGCGTTCGTTGCTCGCTGCAACCTGGGTGGCGAGGCGATGGCCGAGTCCGACCAGCAACGCCTGCGCAGCATCTCCCAACGCACCTGGACCCGAACCCTGGATGACCGGCTGGGCGTTTCCTGGGAAGAGAACCGGCGTCAGGCGCGGACCCCGGCACCGACACTGCCGGTCAGCGAGCCATTGCTGGGGGACAAACCCGAGCACCTGTTCGAACGGCCCGAAGCCGAACTGATTCCGGAGGATAATCCGTGGGGGTTCAAGCTCGATGTGCCGCGCTACAAGTACAACCGGGGCGAGCTCTACAACCTGAGCGTTGCCCGAGGCACCCTGACCCGCGAGGAGCGTTACATCATCAATCACCACATGGTGCAGACGATTCTGATGCTCAGCCACCTGCCCTTCCCCGGCCACCTCACCAACGTCGCGGAGATCGCCGGCGGCCACCACGAGAAAATGGACGGCACCGGGTATCCCAAACAGTTGAAGCGCGAAGAAATGAGCCTGCCGGCGCGGATGATGGCGATTGCCGATATTTTCGAAGCGCTGACCGCCGCCGATCGCCCCTACAAGAAAGCCAAGTCCTTGAGCGAAGCGCTGGGCATCATGGCCACGATGTGCCGGGATGCCCACATCGATCCTGAGTTGTTCGGGCTGTTCATCAACGCGCAAATCTACTTGCAGTACGCCGATCGATTCCTCGATCCCCAACAGATTGATGCGGTAGATCCGACAAGCCTGCTGGTCAAGGCAGGCTTGAGGGCATGATCAGCAGTCGGTCAGGCGCAGGAAAATCGCCGCCAACTGCTCGATACCGGCCTGATCTTCAGCGGTAAAACGCGCCAGTTTCGGGCTATCGAGGTCCAGTACGCCAATCAATCGTCCCTCCTTGACCAGTGGCACCACCAGTTCGCTGTTCGACGCGCTGTCGCAAGCGATGTGTCCGGGGAACGCGTGCACGTCCTCGACCAACTGGGTCTGCAAGGTGGCCGCCGCCGAGCCGCACACGCCCCGGCCAAACGGAATTCGCACGCAGGCGATCTGCCCTTGAAACGGGCCCAGCACCAGCTCTTCGTTGCGATTGAGGTAGAACCCGGCCCAGTTCAGGTCATCGAGCTGGTTATAGAGGAACGCCGAGAACTGCGCGGCGTTGGCAATGAAATCCCGCTCGTCCGCCAGCAATGACTCCAATTGCGCCCACAGCATGCCGTAGCCTTCGAGGCCCTGGCCGCTCTTTTGTAAATCGATCATGCCTTGTGCTCCAACAGCTTCAGCCCGACCCAATAGCGGGCAAATTGATACGCACAACGTCCGTTGCGATTGCCCCGGCCCGTAGCCCAGCGCACCGCGAGGATGTCCAGTTCTTCGTCTCGCTGCCACTTAAGGCCCGCCTTGTCGGCCAGTTGACCGATCCAGTGTTCGACGACGTTGAGGAAGTGCTCCTGAGTAAACGGATAGAACGACAGCCACAATCCGAAACGGTCCGACAGCGCAATCTTGTCTTCCACCGCCTCGCTGGGATGGAGTTCGCCGTCAACGCGTTTCCAGTTTTCGTTATCGCTTTCCTTTTCCGGCACCAAGTGGCGACGGTTGGACGTGGCGTACAGCAAAACGTTATCCGGGGCCTGTTCGAGAGAGCCGTCGAGCACGCTCTTGAGCACGCGATAGTCACCCTCGCCCGACTCGAACGACAGGTCATCGCAGAACAGCACAAAACGCTGGGGCAGCTTGGCGATCTGTTCGACCACGCGCGGCAAGTCCGCCAGGTGATCGCGTTCGATCTCGATCAGCCGCAGACCGGCCTTGGCGTGTTCGGCCAGCAAGGCGCGAACCAGCGACGATTTACCGGTGCCGCGCGCGCCCCAGAGCAATGCGTGGTTGGCCGGCATGCCATCGAGGAACTGTTGGGTATTTCGCCCCAGTTGCTCCAGTTGCCGGTCGACACCGATCAGGTCGGACAAACGCATGTCGAGGCTGACTTCCAGCGGCAACAGAAATCCGCTGCGCCCCTCGCGTTGCCAGCGCGCGGCAAGGCAATGATTCCAGTCGATAACGTGCCGAGGGGTGGGCAGCAACGGTTCAATACGAGCCAAAACAGCATCGGCACGTTCAAGAAAAGCATTTAATCGGGAATCCACGTCTTCTCCTCGGGCACGTTCACAGTAATGATGGCGATACAGCGACGAAACACAGCTTCGGTGTCCGGTTCATCCCTTTGCACAAGGGCTCGCGAGAACATCGGTATCCATGCATGATCGACTATGCTTGAGCAGCGAAGGGAAACGGAAGTGGTTCAACACCCCATGGATATCAAGTTCACCAACCGCCTGTCCTACAAGCAAGCCAGGCTTACCGTGCTGGTCGGTTTCATTCTGGGCACGCTGCTCAGTCTGCTGCAAATAGGCATCGATTATGCCAGTGAAGACGCCTCCATCAACCGCGAAATCCTGTCTTTGCTGGAAATCAGCCATAACCCCGCGTCCCGTATCGCCTACAACATCGACGCCGAACTCGCTCAGGAACTGACCCTGGGCCTGTTGCGCTCACCGGCGATCATCGGCGCGCAGTTGACCGACAACAACGGTACCGTGCTCGCCAGCGTCAAACGCCCGGGCGTGCAAAGCGGCTATCGGGTGATCAGCGACTTCCTGTTCGGCGCCAACCGGCAGTTCGAAGACCGTCTCTACCTGGATCACTTGCCGACCGAATCCCTCGGCACCCTGCGCCTGGACGTCGACACCTATTCATTCGGCAACCGGTTCCTGCGTCGGGCCGAGGTGACCCTGCTCAATGGCTTCGCCCGCAGCCTGCTGCTGACTGGCATCCTGCTGGCGCTGTTCTATGTGATGCTGACCAAGCCGTTGGTGCGGGTCATCCGTGAACTCAGCAGTCGCGACCCGCGCAGCACGGAGTCGACGTCGCTGGAGTGTCCGACGGACCATGAAAACGATGAAATCGGTGTACTGGTCAAGGTTGCCAATCAACAATTCGAAAACATCGCCACCGAAATCCAGCAGCGACGCAACGCCGAAAACCGCCTGACCGACTACCTCGGGCAACTGGAGAACATCGTCTCGGCCCGCACTGCGGAACTCAAGGCGATCAACTCGCGGCTCAGCCAATCCAATCAGGAACTGGAAGTCGCCCGCAGCACCGCCCTGGACATGGCCGAAGCGCGCTCGGTGTTCCTGGCCAACATGAGCCACGAGATCCGCACGCCGCTCAATGGCCTGCTGGGGATGATCGCGCTTTCCCTGGACGGCCCGCTCAATGCCGAGCAACAGCAACAGCTGTCCATCGCCCATGACTCGGGCAAAGTACTGGTGGAACTGCTCAACGATATTCTCGATCTGTCGAAGTTCGATGCCGGCCAACTGGAGCTCGAACATATTCCGTTCGACCTCGGTTCGCTGATCGAGGACACCGCCAACCTGCTGTCGCAAAACGCCGCGCCGAGTGTCGAGCTGAGCTGCCTGATCGACCCGCACTTTCCGGCCTTGGTGCTTGGGGATCCGACGCGGGTCCGACAGATCGTCAGCAACCTCTTGTCCAACGCCCTCAAGTTCACCCGCTTCGGTCGCGTCGATGTGCGCCTGTCAACGTTCGAGGACGGCGTCAGAATCGAAGTCTGCGACACCGGCATCGGTATCGCGCAGGACGCCCAGGTCAAGATCTTCCAGCCTTTCACGCAGGCGGGTGCCGGCATTACCCGGCAATTCGGCGGGACCGGGTTGGGCCTGGCACTGACCTACAACCTCTGCGAAGCCATGCAAGGGCGCCTCACCATCAGCTCGGAAGCAGGCTTCGGCAGCCAGTTCTGCGCGGATCTGCCGCTGCCCAGCCACACCCGCGCCCTTCCCCCGACCTCTTTACAGGGCAAGGTCATCGCAATCACCGCCGCCAGCAGCGGTCTGGCAGAACTGTTGAACAGTGTGTTGCCCGGCTGGGGGCTCGACTATGAGCAGCGTTCCCTCGATGACTCGTTGCTGGGCCTGAACCCGGATGTACTGATTACCGATTGCCCCGAATGCCTGTTTGGCCTGCGCCCTTCGTGTACAGCACCGATTCTGCTGGTCACCGCTTACGGCAGTTTCATGCCCAGCGAAGAAGCCCTCGCCCTCGCCCCCTTACAGCAACAGGCGCGGCCTCTGGCACGCAACGCGCTGTACCAGACGCTGCGGCGAACCCTGCAGCCGGAACTCAACACGATCAACGGTGCCCGGCTCGACGCCCTCTCCCCACAACGACGCGGACGCGTGCTGCTGGTGGAGGACAATCCGGTCAACCAATTGGTGGCCAAGGGGATGCTCGGAAAACTCGGTTGCGAGGTGATTGTCGCCGGTCACGGTGGCGAGGCGCTGGATCAACTGGAGCAGAGCGAATTCGATCTGGTGCTGATGGACTGCAACATGCCGGTGATGGACGGCTATGAGGCCAGTCGGCAAATCCGTCGCAGCGGACGCTGGCCACAGCTGCCCATCGTCGCCCTGACCGCCAACGCCATGTCCGAAGAGCGCGAACGCTGTCGTGCGGCAGGCATGAGCGATTACCTGGCAAAACCCTTCCGCCGGGAAGAGTTGGCTGCCCTGCTGGACTTGTGGGTCCCTAACTACGACAGTGCTTTGATTTGCCCTAAAAGGTGATCAAGACCATCGCGCAGATCATTCAGGCGATCCAGATCCACACCGCTGTCGCATAACAGACGGGCCTTGAGCGGCCCGACCTGATCGCGCAAAGCCTTGCCGGTGGGCGACAGGCTCAAGTGCACTTCACGCTCGTCCCGCGCCGAGCGCTGACGCTGAACCAGTTGCAGTTGCTCAAGACGCTTGAGCAACGGCGTCAGCGTGCCGGAATCCAGCGCCAAGCGTTCGCCCAACGCCTTGACCGTCGGTTGCTCTGGGGCCGCCTCCTGCCATTCCCACAACACCAGCATCGCCAGGTATTGCGGGTAGGTCAGGCCGAGCTGATCGAGCATCGGCTTGTAGGCGCGGATCACCGCCCGGGAAGCGGCGTACAGCTTGAAGCACAGTTGACTGTCAAGCTTCAGGGAATCGACTGACAAGGTGTTCATTTGAGCAGGGCTTCGATCTCGCGGGTCAGGTCCTGCGGCTTGGTCGCGGGGGCGAAGCGCTTGACCAACTGGCCATCCTTGCCAATCAGAAACTTGGTGAAGTTCCACTTGATGCCCTGAGAACCCAGCACACCCGGCGCGCGTTTTTTCAGTTGAACGAACAGCGGATGGGCGCCAGCGCCATTGACTTCAATCTTTTTGAACAGCGGAAAACTGACGCCGAAGTTCAACTCGCAGAACTCGGAAATCACCCCTTCATTGCCTGGCTCTTGCTTACCGAACTGATTGCACGGAAAACCCAGCACCACCAGACCTTGATCCTTGTAGGTCTGCCACAACTCTTCAAGGCCTTTGTACTGCGGGGTGAAGCCGCATTTGCTCGCGGTGTTGACCACCAACACGGCCTTGCCGGCGAAATCCGCCAGGGTCTTTTGCTCACCCTTGATGGTGGTGCAAGGGATGCTCAGCAGGTTGTCGCTCATGGTTCGGACTCTAAATGAGGGAAGATGAGACAAACATAGCGAGCAATTGAATTGCGTGCAATTTAATAAATCGATAGTCGATCAACCGTAGGAGCTGCCGAAGGCTGCGATCTTTTGATCTTGACTCTTCTCTCGATCGCTGAAGATCAAGATCAAAAGATCGCAGCCTTCGGCAGCTCCTACAGGGCTCACATTACGAGCGCGGTACCAGGTCCAGGCACACCGAGTTGATGCAATAACGCAGGCCGGTCGGCGGCGGGCCGTCCGGGAACACGTGCCCCAGGTGCGCATCGCATTTGGCACAGACCACTTCGGTGCGGATCATGCCGTGGCTGACGTCACGGATCTCGACCATGGCGCTGTCGCCGATCGGTGCGTAGAAACTCGGCCAGCCGCAGCCGGAGTCGAATTTGGTTTTGGAGTCGAACAGCGGCTCGTTGCAGCAGATGCAGTGGTAAACACCGTCGACCTTGCTGTCGTTATATTTGCCGGAGAACGGCCGTTCGGTGCCTTTGAGGCGGCAAACGTTGTACTGCTCCGGATCGAGCATCGCCCGCCATTCTTCCAGGGTTTTTTCCAACTTTTCCATCATCACACCTCAGCAGCTGAAAAAGCCCGATCTGTACCTTTTCCACGGATCGGGCGGCACGTATGATTGCGCCTCGTCAAACGCCAGTCTGGCAGCCAGACCACGCGCATTCAAACGGATTTATGGATGCTGCCTCTCAAGGCGTCAGGCCTGTGTGAATACGCAGGATTCCCAGTACGGTCGTTCATACGCCGCCTGGATCGTTCATTTTCGGGAACACATCGCCATGCAGGTCAGCAAATCGAACAAGCTCGCCAACGTCTGCTACGACATTCGCGGCCCAGTGCTCAAGCACGCCAAACGCCTGGAAGAGGAAGGCCATCGCATCCTCAAGCTGAACATCGGCAACCCGGCGCCTTTTGGTTTCGAAGCGCCGGATGAAATCCTTCAGGATGTCATCCGCAACCTGCCGACTGCTCAGGGCTACAGCGATTCCAAAGGTCTGTTCAGCGCCCGCAAGGCCGTGATGCAGTACTACCAGCAAAAGCAGGTAGAAGGCGTCGGCATTGAAGACATCTATTTGGGCAACGGCGTTTCCGAGCTGATCGTGATGTCGATGCAGGCCCTGCTCAACAACGGCGACGAAGTGCTGGTGCCGGCCCCGGACTACCCGCTGTGGACCGCCGCGGTGAGCCTGTCGGGCGGCAACCCGGTGCATTACCTGTGCGACGAGCAGGCCAACTGGTGGCCGGATCTGGCCGACATCAAGGCCAAGATCACCCCGAACACCAAAGCACTGGTGATCATCAACCCGAACAACCCGACCGGCGCGGTGTATTCGAAAGAAGTCCTGTTGGGCATGCTGGAACTGGCCCGTCAGCACAACCTGGTGGTTTTTTCCGACGAGATCTACGACAAGATTCTGTACGACGATGCCGTGCACATCTGCACGG
Organism: Pseudomonas sp. ACM7; assembly: GCF_004136015.1. Lineage (NCBI taxonomy): Bacteria > Pseudomonadati > Pseudomonadota > Gammaproteobacteria > Pseudomonadales > Pseudomonadaceae > Pseudomonas > Pseudomonas sp. ACM7. The sequence continues at coordinate 813,259 of NZ_CP024866.1, forward strand.
CTTCCCTGGCGCCAGACCTGCTGTGCCTGACGTTCAACGGTCTGTCCAAGTCCTATCGCGTGGCGGGTTTCCGTTCCGGCTGGATCGCCATTTCAGGCCCTAAACACCACGCCCAGAGCTACATCGAAGGCATCGACATGCTGGCCAACATGCGTCTGTGTGCCAACGTGCCGAGCCAACATGCGATCCAGACCGCCCTCGGCGGCTACCAGAGCATCAATGATCTGGTATTGCCCAACGGACGACTGTTGGAACAGCGCAATCGCACCTGGGAATTGCTCAACGACATTCCCGGCGTGAGCTGCGTCAAGCCAATGGGCGCGCTGTATGCGTTCCCACGGATCGACCCGAAAGTCTGCCCGATCCATAACGACGAGAAATTCGTGCTCGACCTGCTGCTGTCGGAGAAGCTGCTGGTGGTTCAAGGCACCGCCTTCAACTGGCCATGGCCGGACCATTTCCGTGTGGTGACCCTGCCGCGCGTGGACGACCTGGACATGGCCATCGGACGTATCGGCAACTTCCTCAAGTCCTATCGCCAGTAACCTGCCTGTCACCGTGCGACGCTTGCGCAAGTCGCACGGTGATTGATTCAGCAACATTTCTTTGCGCCCTGCCGAACATCGCTTCTTCAATCGCTGACTGATGACTCGTTGCGTTCTCGCGTCTAACAACGGCGGGGCTTACGACGTTAATTGGCTGACAAACGCTTCCCGCATCGACGTCGGAAATGCCCTTCAAGCAGCTAGACTGTTGCCGTAGGACACAGTTTGAAATAGTCACCCGGTTGAATAGCCCGGGTCAGCACCTTATATACCCCGCAGTACGCTACATCTTTAGCATGAGGAGATTTCTACAACCATGATGCGCATCCTGCTGTTTTTGGCCACTAACCTGGCGGTCGTGCTGATTGCCAGCATCACCCTGAGCCTTTTCGGCTTCAACGGGTTCATGGCGGCCAACGGGGTTGATCTCAACCTCAATCAGCTGCTGATTTTCTGTGCGGTCTTTGGTTTCGCCGGTTCGCTGTTCTCGCTGTTCATCTCCAAGTGGATGGCGAAGATGAGCACCAGCACCCAGATCATCAGCCAGCCGCGCACACGTCACGAGCAATGGCTGCTGCAAACCGTCGAGCAATTGTCCCGGGAAGCCGGGATCAAGATGCCCGAAGTCGGTATTTTCCCGGCCTACGAGGCGAACGCCTTTGCCACCGGCTGGAACAAGAACGACGCGTTGGTCGCGGTCAGCCAAGGGCTGCTCGAGCGTTTCTCCCCTGATGAAGTGAAGGCCGTTCTGGCTCACGAAATCGGCCACGTAGCCAATGGCGACATGGTCACCTTGGCATTGGTCCAGGGCGTGGTGAACACCTTCGTGATGTTCTTCGCACGGATCATCGGTAACTTTGTCGACAAGGTGATCTTCAAGAACGAAGAAGGCCAGGGCATCGCCTACTACGTGGCAACCATCTTCGCCGAACTGGTCCTGGGCATTCTGGCCAGCGCCATCGTCATGTGGTTCTCGCGTAATCGCGAATTCCGTGCAGACGAAGCCGGTGCACGTCTGGCCGGCACCGCCGCAATGATCGGCGCATTGCAACGCCTGCGTGCCGAACAGGGGCTGCCGGTGCACATGCCGGACACCCTGACGGCTTTCGGCATCAATGGTGGCATCAAACAGGGGTTCGCCCGTATGTTCATGAGCCACCCGCCGCTGGAAGAGCGTATCGACGCTCTGCGTCGTCGGGGCTGAGAGGTTCCGCACTAAAAGAAAAGGCCCGCAGTGATGCGCAATGCTGTTCACTTAAGGGAAACCGGCGCTTACCCCGAAATGGGAAAGCGCCGTTTTTCTTGGACTTCGCCGCAGCACCGAAAAGCAAAAACCTTCGGTCAGCGGCTTAAGTGAACAGCATTGCGCAGTGATGCGGGCCTTTTTTTGTCTGCTGATTTTTGTGGTGTTCATTCGGGCCCCATCGTCGGAACGCCGCCCGGAGCAAGCTCGCTCCCACATTAGACCGCGTCCATTTAGACAACTCGGTCAACTGTGGGAGCGAGCTTGCTCCGGGCGGCGTTCCGACGATGGGGCCGGCACAAACAACCCAAATCTACCGGCTGGAAACCCGATAAACCCGCTCTTCAAGCCGCGTAACACCGCTTTCCAGGAACTTCCAGCTCTCGCCCAGAACGTCCTGGTCTTCCAGAATTTTCAACTCCCACGAAGCCCCGAACAACCGTTGCACTTCGTCATCCAGCACTGCAAAGGGCGGCCCCTCCATTTGTGCCTGGTCGTAATCCAGGGTAATCAGCAGCCCCAGCGAATCCTTCGGCACAATCCGCTTCAGATGCTCGGCGTATTGTTCCCGCATCTTCGGTGGCAAGGCGATCAACGCAGCGCGGTCATACAGCGCACTGCAATCAGCGACATCGCCGGCTGTCAACGCGAAGAAATCACCACACCAGATCTCGATCGAGCCCGCCCGATAGACCGTGAAGGGGCCTTGGTCGCTGACGTCCGGATCAAATTGATGCTCGTGGAAAAAGTCTTCCACCGCTTTTTCCGACAACTCGACGCCCAGCACCTCATGACCGCATTTCGCCAGCCACAGCAGATCCAGGCTTTTCCCACATAGCGGCACCAGTACGCGCGCGCCCTCTTCCAGGCCCAGCTGCGGCCAGTACCGTTGCAGATATGGATTTACTTCCGGCAGGTGAAAGCCGATCTGATTCGACGTCCACCGCTTGTGCCAAAACTCCGGCTGCATAATTAATCCCGAAAATTCGATCAAAAGACCCTAAAACTTATATTAGATTTAGATCAATGATCTGACTGAAGATGATGCCATCTTACCCCTCAGGAGCTCATTCATGTTCCCCAGCCTGTACATATCCCATGGCTCGCCCATGTTGGCACTGGAACCGGGCGCCAGCGGGCCCGCCCTCGCTCGTCTGGCCGCAGAATTGCCAAAACCCAAAGCCATCGTAATTGTTTCTGCGCATTGGGAAAGCAATGAGTTGCTCGTCAGCGGCAATCCCCAGCCTGAAACCTGGCATGACTTCGGCGGGTTTCCGCAGGCGTTATTCGACGTGCAATACCCGGCGCCCGGCAATCCACAATTGGCCGCAGAGGTTGTCGAACTGCTGAAGAGTGATGGCCTGCCTGCACGCATCGATGCAAAACGGCCGTTCGACCATGGTGTCTGGGTGCCCTTGTCATTGATGTATCCACAAGCCGACATCCCCGTGGTGCAAGTCTCACTGCCTACGCGCGGCGGCCCTGCCTTGCAAACCCGTGTCGGTCATGCCCTGGCCAGTCTGCGCGAACACGGCGTGCTGCTGATCGGTTCCGGCAGCATCACCCACAACCTGCGCGAACTGGACTGGCACGCCGGCCCAGAAAGCGTCGAACCCTGGGCCCAGGCATTTCGTGACTGGATGATCGAAAAACTCGCTGCCAACGACGAAACCGCGTTGCACGACTACCGTCAGCAAGCACCGAATGCGGTGCGCAACCATCCGAGTGATGAACATTTGCTGCCTTTGTATTTTGCCCGCGGTGCCGGAGGAAAATTCAGCGTGACCCACAAGGGATTCACCATGGGGGCCTTGGGCATGGACATTTACCGCTTCGGATAATGGTCTCAGCCTATGGCGGCGAGGCTCAAACCACATCAACCCCGACATGAATCGCATCGTGCCGCCAAAACTCCAGATCACAATCGATCAACCGCTCATGCTGATCGTAATTGACCCGAGCGATGCGCAACCCCGGACTCCCCACCGACACCCGTAAAGCTGCCGCCGCATCCACCGACAACACCGTCGGCACAATCTCGAAACGCACCCGCCCATAGTGCAAGTCGTAATGTCGCGCATACAGCTCGGTAATCGACTGATTCAAATCGAAATCCAGAATCCCCGGAAAAAACTGCGGATTCAAATAGTGCTCCACATATAACACCAGCCGTTCATCAATCCGCCGTGCCCGGCAAATCTGAATCACGCTCGACAACGCCGGCAACTGCAACCAGGCACAGACCGCCACCGACGCCGGCTGCAACCGCGCCGAAATCACCTCGGTGGACGGCACCCGCCCCTGTGCAATGACCATCGCGTGAAAGTGACTGCGCTGCATCAGGTTGTAGGCCAGGCGCGGTGGCGACACGAACCAGCCACGGCGCTCCTCCCGATAAATCTGCCCCTGGGCTTCCAGTTGCAATAACGCTTCACGCACGGTGATCCGCGTGGTCCCGAACAACTCACTAAGCTTGCGCTCGGCCGGCAGTTTGCTCCCGGGCGCCAACAGGCCATGGTCGAGCTGTTCCTGCAGAACCTGTCCGATGGCTGTCACCGCTTTGGTTGTCTCGATGCGCATCAACGTTACCTATCTGGACTAGACCAGCACTGTTTCGGGGCGGAACCGCGATTCAAATCGGCTCCCTCAACTCCCGACAAGCCTAGGCACTGCACATGACTGACAGATGACAAAGCCGCCGAACGGTTGATCCAGACACCTGCAATTTCACGGCCAAGTCCTTTTATATCAGCCTATTAGCCATGGTCTACGCTTACTCCGAAGCCTGAGCATTGCAGCCCAAAAAATATAGGCCGACCAGTCGTCGACATGAAAATGTCATCAAAGGCGCCTAAATTGGCTCAGGTATTGCTGACCTAGACCAACACAACCGCAATCGCAGCGTTGAAAACGCCCAAAGGAGCTTCGGATGAAACAGCTTTTCCTGGCCTCACTGTTAGGCTCGACCATTGCCATGTGCACCGCCGCGATGGCGGCTGATAGCGATTTGAAAACCCTGGAAGCCGCGGCGAAAGCGGAAGGTGAGGTCAATAGTGTCGGCATGCCCGACAACTGGGCCAACTGGAAAGGCACCTGGGATGACTTGGCCAAGAACTACGGCCTGAAACACATCGACACCGACATGAGCTCGGCCCAGGAAATCGCCAAGTTCGCCGCTGAAAAAGACAACGCCACTGCCGATATCGGTGATGTCGGTGCAGCGTTCGGTCCGATCTCGGTGAAGCAAGGCGTTGTACAACCTTACAAGCCAAGCACCTGGGATCAGATCCCGAGCTGGGCAAAGGATAAGGACGGCAACTGGGCGCTCGCCTACACCGGCACCATCGCGTTCATCGTCAACAAAAAGTTGCTGCACGGCTCCGACGCTCCGACCAAATGGGCTGACCTCAAGGACGGCAAATACAAAGTTTCCATCGGTGATGTGAGCACCGCGGCCCAAGCGGCCAACGGCGTTCTGGCTGCCGCGCTTGCCAACGGCGGCAATGAGAAAAACCTCCAGCCGGCGCTGGATCTGTTTTCCGAGATTGCCAAGCAAGGCCGCCTGTCGATGGCCAACCCGACAATTGCCACCATGGAAAAGGGTGAAATCGAAGTCGGCGTGGTCTGGGATTTCAACGGCCTGAGCTACAAGGCCAAAATGGTCAACCCGGATGATTACACCGTGCTGATTCCATCCGATGGCTCGGTGATCTCCGGTTACACCACCATCATCAACAAATACGCCAAGCACCCGAATGCCGCCAAACTGGCCCGCGAATACATCTTCAGCGACGCCGGCCAAACCAATCTGGCACGCGGTAACGCCCGTCCGATCCGCGCCGAGCATCTGACTCTGCCGCCCGAGGTTCAGGCCCAGTTGCTGCCTAACGAGCAGTACAAAAAGGTCACGCCGATCAAAGACGCAGACGCATGGGAAAAGACCTCCAAAGCCCTTCCGCAAAAGTGGCAGGAAGAAGTCATCGTCAATATGAAGCAATGATGTATCCGTAGGAGCTGCCGCAGGCTGCGATCTTTTGATCTTTCACTCGACACTCAAGTGAAACCAAAAAGATCGCAGGCTCCGCCAGCTCCTACGACGATCAGATCCAGTTTCGCTTTTCGGAGTTCCAGCCCTTATGAAGCACAACGTCATCCTTGTCGTGCTCGACGGCCTCAATTACGAGGTCGCCCGTCACGCCATGGGGCACCTGCAGGCTTATGTCGGCGCAGGACGCGCGGCGCTCTACAAACTGGAGTGCGAATTGCCGGCGCTGTCCCGACCGCTTTACGAGTGCATCCTGACCGGCGTCACGCCGATCGACAGTGGCATCGTCCACAACAACGTCTCGCGCCTGTCCAACCAGCGCAGCATCTATCACTACGCCCACGATGCCAGCCTTGTAACCGCCGCCGCGGCCTATCACTGGGTCAGCGAGCTGTATAACCGTTCGCCGTTTATTGCCGCGCGGGATCGTCACACCGACGACCCGGACCTGCCAATCCAGCACGGTCATTTCTACTGGAGCGATCACTACCCGGACTCGCACCTGTTCGCCGACGCCGAAAACCTGCGCCTGCGTCATGCGCCGAACTTTTTACTGGTCCACCCGATGAACATCGACGACGCCGGACATAAGCACGGCCTCGACACCCCGCAATACCGCAACAGCGCCCGCTCGGCCGACATTATTCTGGCCGACTATCTGCAAACCTGGCTCGACGCCGGGTATCAGGTGCTGGTGACCGCCGACCACGGCATGAACAACGACCGCTCCCACAACGGCCTGCTGCCGGAAGAACGGGAAGTACCGCTGTTCGTCCTCGGCGACGCTTTCAGCTTCAATGCCAACGCTGCACCGAAACAGACTGAAATCTGCGGCACCGTCTGCGAACTGCTGGGTGTGGCCCACGACAAACCTGTGTGCCGGGAGCTGCTCAAGTGAACACCATGACGCGCGGAAAATGGCTGGCAGCCTTGTGCCTGGTGCCTTTCGCACTGTTCTTTATCGTGTTCCAGATCGCCCCGCTGTCCTGGGTGATGATCAACAGCCTGCAATCGGAAGAGTTCGGTTGGGGCATTGCCAACTTCACCAGGATCTTCAATTCGAAGTTCTATCTGCAGGCGATCCAGTTCAGCCTCGAGATCAGTTTCTGGTCCAGCGTGTTCGGGATCATCATCGCGGTGCTCGGCGCCTACTCCCTGCGCCGGGTCGACTCGAAGCTGCGCAACTTCGTCAACGCCTTCGCCAACATGACCAGCAACTTTGCCGGCGTGCCTTTGGCCTTCGCGTTCATCATCCTGCTGGGCTTCAACGGCAGCTTCACCATCATGCTCAAGCAGGCCGGGATCATTCAGGACTTCAACCTGTATTCGAAAACCGGGCTGATCATTCTCTACACCTACTTTCAGATTCCGCTGGGCGTACTGCTGCTCTACCCGGCCTTTGATGCCCTGCGCGAAGACTGGCGTGAATCCGCCGCGCTGCTCGGCGCCAATGGCTGGCAGTTCTGGCGGTACATCGGTTTGCCAGTGCTGACCCCGGCGCTGCTCGGCACCTTCGTGATCCTGCTGGCCAACGCCCTGGGCGCCTACGCCACGGTGTACGCCCTGACCACCGGCAACTTCAACGTGCTGACAATCCGCATCGCGGCGATGGTTTCCGGCGACATTTCCCTGGACCCGAACCTGGCCAGTGCCTTGGCTGTAGTGCTGGTGGCGTTGATGACCCTGGTGACCATCGTGCATCAGTTGCTGTTGAAGAGGAGCTACCATGTCTCGCGCTGAACTGGGGCCCGTCGGCATCTACCACCGGGTGGTGGTGTATTTACTGTTCGCCATACTGTTGCTGCCGTTGCTCGGGACGCTGATCTACTCGATCGCCAGCAGTTGGTCGGCGACCATTCTGCCCAGCGGCTTCACCGTTAAATGGTACGTGGAGCTGTGGAGCGATCCGCGGTTTCTCCATTCGTTCGGCCAATCGCTGCTGGTCTGCGTCGGCTCGCTGATTCTGTCGGTGGTGCTGATTCTGCCGTTGCTGTTTGTGGTGCATTACCACTTCCCGAAACTCGATGCGCTGATGAACATCCTGATCCTGCTGCCCTTCGCGGTGCCGCCGGTGGTGTCGTCGGTGGGGCTGTTGCAGCTTTACGGCTCCGGGCCGTTCGCGATGGTCGGGACGCCGTGGATTCTCGTCGGTTGCTACTTCACCGTGGCGCTGCCGTTCATGTACCGGGCGATCACCAACAACCTGCAAGCGATCAACCTGCGCGACCTGATGGACTCCGCCCAACTGCTCGGTGCCAGCACCTGGCAAGCGGCGTTCCTGGTGGTGCTGCCAAACCTGCGCAAAGGTTTGATGGTGGCGTTGCTGCTGTCGTTCTCGTTCCTGTTCGGTGAGTTCGTGTTCGCCAACATCCTCGTCGGGACACGCTACGAAACCCTGCAGGTCTACCTCAACAACATGCGCAACAGCAGCGGCCACTTCACCAGTGCGCTGGTGATTTCCTATTTCTTCTTTGTGCTGGTTCTGACCTGGGCTGCCAATATTTTGAACAAGGACAAAAGCCAATGAGCTTCGTCAGCGTCCAACACCTACTGAAAAGCTACGCGGGCACCACGGTGTTCAGCGACATCAACTGTGAAATCCAGAAGGGTGAGTTCGTCACCCTCCTCGGCCCGTCCGGTTGCGGCAAGTCCACACTGCTACGCTGCATCGCCGGGCTGACCTCGGTGGATGGCGGCAAAATCCTGCTCGATGGCCAGGACCTCGTGCCGTTGAGCCCGCAAAAGCGCGGGATCGGCATGGTGTTCCAGAGTTACGCGCTGTTTCCGAACATGACCGTGGAGCAGAACGTCGCCTTTGGTTTGCGCATGCAGAAGGTCAATGCCGACGACAGCCATAGGCGTGTTGCCGAAGTACTGAAACTGGTGGAACTCAACGACTTCGCCGCGCGTTATCCGCATCAACTGTCCGGCGGCCAATGCCAGCGAGTCGCCCTTGCCCGCTCGTTGGTGACCCGGCCACGTCTGTTGTTGCTGGATGAACCGCTGTCGGCCCTCGACGCACGGATTCGCAAGCACTTGCGCGAACAGATCCGTCAGATCCAGCGTGAGCTCGGCTTGACCACGATCTTCGTCACTCACGATCAGGAAGAAGCCCTGACCATGTCCGACCGAATTTTCTTGATGAATCAGGGAAAGATCGTACAAAGCGGTGACGCCCAGACCCTTTACACCGCACCCATCGATTTTTTTGCCGCTGGCTTCATCGGCAACTACAACCTGCTGGACGCCGACAGCGCCACAAAACTGCTGCAGCGACCGATTACCCACCGCGTCGCAATTCGCCCGGAAGCCATCGAGCTGAGCCTCAACGGCGAACTCGACGCACAAATCCGCAGCCACAGCCTGCTGGGCAACGTGATTCGCTACCGGGTCGAAGCCCGGGGCGTGGAATTGGTGGTGGATGTGCTGAACCGCTCGGCGGCCGATCTGCATCCCGATGGTCAGCGCCTGGCGCTTTCCATCGATCCAACGGCCCTGTGTGAGGTAGCCTGATGACTTTGCTGATGTTGAAGAGAGAATCGCACTGATGGCCCTGGCAATTTTTGATCTGGATGAAACCCTGATCCACGGCGACTGCGCCACCCTCTGGAGCGAGCAAATGGGCCGCCTGGGTTGGGTCGATCCAGAGTCGTTCATGCGTCAGAACAATGAACTGATGGACGCCTACAGCCACGGAAAACTACGGATGGAGGAGTACATGACCTTCAGTCTGGAGCCGATGATCGGGCGCACACCCGAAGAGGTCGACCATTTGGTAGGGCCTTGGGTGGAAGACTTCATCGAGCCGATCATTTTCAGTGACGCCACCAAAGCCATTGCGGCCCATCGCAAGGCTGGCGACCGGATTTTGGTGATTTCGGCGTCGGGCACGCATCTGGTGAGGCCAATCGCCGATCGTTTGGGTATTGACGAGATTCTCGGCATCGAGCTGGAAGTGACGCATGGGGTTTATAGCGGCAACACCGTTGGCACGCTGACCTACCGCGAAGGCAAGATCACGCGTTTGCTGGAATGGCTGGATGCGGAAGAGGAAAACCTTGAGGGCGCCAGTTTCTACTCCGACTCACGCAATGACTTGCCATTGCTACTGAAGGTGGATTTCCCACACGTGGTAAACCCGGATCCGGTGCTGCTTGAGCACGCCGAAAAGGCCGGCTGGCCAATCCACCTCTGGAAATAACCGAAAATCAATGTGGGAGCGGCGGTGCGACGATTCGACTTGCTCGCGAAAGCGAACTTACATTCAACACATTTGTTGAATGACACACCGCCTTCGCGAGCAAGTCGAATCGTCGCACCGCCGCTCCCACAGGGATCAAACCAGGCTTTCGTCGATTACCAACACTAACTTTCCCGACACCTTATTAGTCGCCAACTCCGCAAACGCCGCTTCGGCGTCCTTGATCGGAAAGGTCTTGGCCAATTGCGGGCTTAAACGCCCTTCAGCAAACAACGGCCAGACATGCTGGCTGAGATCGCTGAACAGATCCGCCTTGAACTGCTCGTCGCGACTGCGCAAGGTCGAACCCAGCAATTGCACGCGCTTGGCCAGTACCTGCGCCAGATCCAGCTGCGCCTCACGACCGCCCATCAGGCCGATCAGCACCCAACGACCATCGCGCGCCATCAGTCTCAGATTCAGCGCAGCGTAATTGCCGCCCACCGGGTCGAGAATCACATCGAACGGCCCCAGGTCGCTCAAGCTGTCCAGATCCCCGTTGCGCACGACCCCACCTTGCGCCCCCAGCGCTTCGCAGTAAGTCAAACGCTCGGCGGAACCGACGCTGACCCAGCACGGGTTACCAAACGCCTTGCACAGCTGAATGGCAGCTGAACCGATTCCACTTGCTCCGGCGTGCAGTAGAACTTTCTCACCCGGCTTGAGCGCAGCCAGTTGAAACAAATTCAGCCAAACGGTCGCATACACTTCTGGCAGCGCTGCCGCCTCAGCCAGGGACAAACCTTCGGGTACCGGCAACACATGCCGTCCGTCGACAACTACCTCCTCGGCCATCCCGCCCCCGGCCAGCAAGGCGCAAACCCGATCCCCGACTTGCCAGGACGAGCCCGGCCCCACCTCGCTGATGACCCCCGAACACTCAAGACCCAGTACCTGACTGGCTCCCGGCGGTGGCGGATAAAGACCCGCCTTCTGTAACAAATCGGCGCGATTGAGACCCGCAGCCGCCACTCGAATCCGAACTTGTCCTACATCACATGTAGGACTGGGCTCTTCCACCCACTCCACTTGACCTTCAACGCCTTGCAATGCTTTCACAGTGCCTCCATAGTGAGTCTGGACTGAGCCCGTTGCTGTAGCGCCGGGCTTTCTTGCATTTTTTGACCGGCCCTTTGTGGAACCGGCGACTTCAAAGACGGCCTAATATGCGTGATCAATTGTCCCCGCGTCGAATCAGCATGAAGCATTTTTTCCCCAGCACCGCCCTAGCCCTATTCATTGGTATCGGTCTGTTGCCGATGTCGACCAATTCGTTTGCAGCCAATAGCTGGGACAAGCTTCAGCCTGATCGTGACGAAGTGATCGCCAGCCTGAACGTCGTCGAGTTGCTAAAGCGCCATCACTACAGCAAGCCGCCGCTCGATGACGCGCGCTCCGTGATCATCTATGACAGCTATCTCAAGCTGCTGGACCCGTCGCGCAGCTACTTCATGGCCAGCGACATTGCCGAATTCGACAAGTGGAAAACCCAGTTTGACGACTTCCTCAAAAGCGGCGACCTGAATGCCGGGTTCACCATCTACAAGCGCTACCTGGACCGCGTCAAAGCGCGTCTGGACTTCGCCCTTGCCGAGTTGAACAAAGGCGTCGACAAGATCGACTTCACCGCCAAGGAAACCTTGCTGATCGATCGCAAGGACGCCCCTTGGCTCAAGTCCACCGCAGAACTCGACGACTTGTGGCGCAAACGCGTCAAGGACGAAGTGCTGCGTCAGAAGATCGCGGGCAAGGACTCCAAGCAGATTCAGGAAACCCTGACCAAGCGTTACAAGAATCAAATGGCGCGCCTGGACCAGACCCGCCCGGAAGACATCTTCCAGGCGTACATCAATACCTTCGCCATGTCCTACGACCCGCACACCAACTATCTGTCGCCGGATAACGCGGAAAACTTCGACATCAACATGAGCCTGTCCCTCGAGGGCATTGGCGCCGTGTTGCAGAGCGACAACGACCAGGTGAAAGTCGTGCGTCTGGTGCCTGCAGGCCCGGCCGACAAGACCAAGCAAGTCGCACCGGCCGACAAGATCATCGGCGTTGCCCAGGGCAACAAAGAGATGGTCGACGTGGTCGGCTGGCGCCTGGACGAAGTGGTCAAGCTGATCCGTGGGCCGAAAGGCACCGTGGTGCGCCTGGAAGTGATCCCGGCCAGCAATGCGCCGAACGACCAGTCCAGCAAGATCGTCCCGATCACCCGCGAAGCGGTGAAGCTTGAAGACCAGGCGGTGAAGAAATCGGTCCTCAACCTGAAACAGGACGGCAAGGACTACAAGCTTGGCGTCATCGAGATCCCGGCCTTCTACCTGGACTTCAAGGCTTTCCGTGCTGGCGATCCGGATTACAAGAGCACCACTCGCGACGTCAAGAAACTGCTGACCGAGTTGCAGAAAGACAAGGTCGACGGCGTGGTCATCGATCTGCGCAACAACGGCGGCGGTTCCCTGCAGGAAGCCACCGAGCTGACCAGTCTGTTCATCGACAAAGGTCCGACCGTTCTCGTGCGTAACGCCGATGGCCGGGTCGATGTGCTGGAAGATGAAAACCCGGGTGCCTTCTACAAAGGGCCGATGGCGTTGCTGGTCAACCGCTTGTCTGCCTCGGCTTCGGAAATTTTTGCCGGCGCCATGCAGGACTATCACCGCGCATTGATCATCGGCGGCCAGACCTTCGGCAAAGGCACCGTGCAGACCATTCAGCCGCTGAACCATGGCGAACTGAAACTGACTCTGGCCAAGTTCTACCGGGTTTCCGGCCAGAGCACCCAGCATCAGGGCGTACTGCCGGACATCGATTACCCGTCGATCATCGACACCAAGGAAATCGGCGAAAGCGCACTGCCAGAAGCCATGCCGTGGGACACCATCCGTGCGGCCATCAAGCCTGCGGTCGACCCGTTCAAGCCTTACATCTCGCAGCTTAAATCCGAGCATGACGCACGCTCGGCCAAAGACGCCGAGTTTGTGTTTATCCGCGACAAGTTGGCCCTGGCCCAGAAGCTGATGGAAGAAAAAACCGTCAGCCTCAACGAAGTCGATCGTCGTAAGCAACACGCCGACATAGAAGCCAAGCAACTGGTCATGGAAAACATTCGTCGCAAGGCCAAGGGCGAAGAACCGCTCAAAGAGCTGAAGAAAGAAGACGAGGATGCTATTGCGGCCGAGCCGGACAAGACCAAACCGGAAGACGATGCCTACCTGAGCGAAACCGGGCGGATTCTGTTGGACTACCTGAAACTCAATACCACGGTAGCCAAGCACTAAGTTGTTACAAGCAAGATGATGGCAATTTAATGCTGACGCTCCCCGGAGCGTCATCATACAGTCATCATTCTGTCGTGAAATAAAGGACTGGGAGCCCCTCTTTATCCAAGAGAGTGCTCCCAGTCCTTTTTTATCGCCAGAGAAAGCCATGACCACCACAGAACAGCTGAGTGCCTTGAGTTCCATACTGGCTCAAAGCGGTTTGCACAGCTTGTTCCAGCCGATCATTTCCCTCTCTGAGCGACGCATTCTCGGTTACGAAGCACTTAGTCGCGGCCCCTCCAACAGTCCACTGCACTCCCCCCTCGCACTGTTCGCCGTCGCCCGTCAGGCTGGGCGCCTGAGCGAGCTGGAAATCGCTTGCCGTCAAAGCGCCTGCCGACGTTTCAACGAGCAGCAACTGCCCGGCAAACTGTTCCTCAACGTTTCCCCTGAATCCCTGCTCGAAGCCGCCCACCAACCCGGGCGCACCCTGCAACTGCTGCAGGATTTCGGCATATCGCCGAGTCAGGTGGTGATAGAACTGACTGAACAAACCCCGACCGACGATTTCGAGCTGCTGCAAACCGCGTTGCATCACTATCGAGCGATGGGATTTTCCATTGCTCTGGATGATCTGGGCGCAGGCTATTCGAGTTTGCGGCTGTGGTCTGAATTGCGTCCGGACTACGTGAAAATTGATCGACACTTCATCGACGGCATTCACCAGGACGCCCTCAAGCGCGAATTCGTCGGCTCGATCCTGCAAATCGCCAAGGCCTCGCGGGCACAAGTGATCGCAGAAGGTATCGAGCTGCCGGAAGAACTCGCGGTACTGACCGAGATGGGCGTCGATCTGGTTCAGGGTTATCTGCTCTGCCGCCCCCAGGAACATCCACCTCGTGATGCCCGAGCCCTGATGCCCAAACGGGAAAGCACAGCGGTGGCGTTGAATGATGAAGTCAGCGACCTTAGCGCTTTGCTCAAAGACCAACCGGCAGTGGGTCGCGATACACCGACCGCCACGGTGCTGGAAGCCTTTCGCCGCCAGGCCAACCTGAACTCTCTGGCGGTGCTCGACGAGCAAGGTCAGCCCTGCGGCATCGTCCATCGGCATTCGCTCTCCGATGCACTGCTCAAACCTTTTGCCACCGACTTGTTCGCCCGCAAGCCGATCAGCCGTTTAATGAGTGATGACTTCCTCGCCGTTGAGATGAGCCAGTCGTTGCAACAAGTGAGCCGACTGATCACCAGCCGCGCGCGGCAACGCATCGAAGAAGACTTCATCATCACCCTCAACGGCGGTTACCTGGGATTGGGCCGAGTGATCGACGTACTCAAACTGATTACCGAACTGAAGATCCAGCAAGCCCGTTACGCCAACCCGCTGACCCTGCTGCCGGGCAACGTGCCGATCCAGCAATGCCTGACGCGACTGCTGCAACAACAACGGGAGTCGGTGATCTGCTACGTCGACATCGACAGTTTCAAACCCTTCAACGATATCTACGGCTACGGCCGTGGGGACGAAGTCCTGCTAAGCCTGGCGCAATGCCTGAATGACCGCGTCGACCCTTCCCGCGACTTTGTCGGCCATATCGGCGGCGATGACTTCCTGCTGGTGCTCGGCCCGGAAGACTGGCGCAAACGCTTGAATCAGTTGCTGGACGACTTCCAGAGCCAATGCCGCCGCTTTTATCGCAGCGAACATCTGGAAGCCGGCTGCTTCATCGCCCCAAACCGTCAGGGTGTGCGCCAGGAGTTTGCATTGCTGTCACTGTCGATCGGCGTGGTGCATTTACATCCGCAGGCCTGTGGACAACTCGATGCAAGCCAGTTGGCGGAGATGGCATCGCAGACCAAGCACCACGCGAAAAATGTGCCGGGGTATAGCGTGCATGTGATCGATAGTCTGGCGGTGCCGGGGCAGCACGAGGAGTTGTTCATAGGGCATCGTTGATAGAACTGCTCGCGATGACGCCGGTTCTGCCAACTCAGATTGAGGGCGGTGCCTCGGAACCGCGAGACGCCAACTCTTTCAGTTTAAGCTCGGCCAGCGGATGCCCTGCCTTCGCAGCAATCTCCCAAAACCGCGCAGCTTCAACCGCATCCGGCGCCTTGCTCGGTGTCCCGGCGATACTGATCACGCCAACTTGATACGCCGCCTTGCCATCCCCCGCCAACGCCGCCAGACGCAGCAACCGCACTCCCTCTTCGCGAGCGCCAAGGCCGACGCCACGAAAGGTCAGGATGTGGCCGTAGAAGCTCTGGGCGCCAACATCACCCAGGTTCGCCATGCGCGCGAACTGGCCTTCGAGCCAGCTCCAGCCACGCGGTTGGCGCACAAACCATGACCAGTGAAACAAGCGGCGAGCCAGCCAGTAGCTGGCCCTCGCCTTGAGTTTTAAAAACACTCAGGCCTCCGCCGATTCCGGGTACTCGTATTCGAACACCCGCACCACTTCCGAGGCATGCCAGGATGCTGCGGCCACCCCATCGGACGGGCCGGAGAAACGCCCCAGACGTTCGACACATTCAAAGAATCCGGTGCGCGGCAGGCGGCTGGCGCCCTGGCTGATCACCAGCGAACTGCGCAATGGCTGCTCGGCCTTGGCGTCCAGCGCGGCCAGATGTTCAAGCGCGGCGGTCAAGGTTTGCATGGCCGGTGTGGGCAGTTGCAAACGTTCGAGCAACGCCCGGTATGTCAGAAGATGACGCTGGCGACGCGCCTGATCCAGTTCGCCCAGCAACCCGTCCCAATGTTGACGACTGATGCGTACGCTCACGATTCATCCCTCCACCCTGGCACCGTCAATTCCCAGGCCAGGCTGCGGCGAATCGCAGCGTCGGGTAGACGCTCGCCACTTTCGATCAAGGCCAGATAGGACGGGCTGATGCCTACCGTGCGGGCCAACGCCTCAATGGCGATGCCCTTCCCTTCGCGCAAACTGCGTAGTTGATCCAGACCCGGAAGAATCTGGTCTGGTGTTGCCGCGTGACGCTCTGGGGCGACCCGCGACGGTTGTTCACTGATGCCTGCTGCTTTTAGTAGAGCCTGATACTGAGCCCATGGCAGAACCGCATACTCGGGCTCTCCTTCGCGTGTAATTATCTGAATATCCATGACTACCCCGTAGGACAACAACACTTAGCGAGTCGGCACTTTTCCCTAGAAGTGTAATCCTAACAGCGGCCAAGGTCGCGGGGGTATCAATCTGTGGATGAGATTGAATCAGTTCAGTTTTTTTTCGGCCCCTGAAGCTGAAGTTGTTCCGGGGTATCGGGAAGGCGTTCGACCACCGCAAGCTTTTCCGGCAACTGACGCTTGCGCCAGACGCGGAAGGCGTTGAGTTCATCGTCGAGAACTTTCATCAGCCAGGCCAGCACCGCGATGTCATCGAGCATGCCGAACACTGGGATGAAATCAGGAATGGCATCCACCGGACTGAGGAAGTACATCAGGCCTGCCACGACCGATATCAGGGCTTTGGGGCTGATGGCCCGATACTCACCGCGCCAATAAGCCAGGCAGAGTGCCTGCAACAGGCGTAGATCATCCTTGAGCTTGCCTAGCCGGTTACCCTGGCTGGCTCCTTTGCTGGCCACCGCGAAGAGTAAGGTCGGCAAACGTCCACGCGCCAGCAGGCGTCCGGCCAGAGGCAGGAAACGAGCGAAACTCCAGGGTGTTTTCATCATTTCCTCCCACTGAAATGTTATCCACACAAATTGTGGATAACCTTGTGAACAGAGCTGCTTTTCACGGCTGAAAGCCCCGTTTCATAAGGGCTTAACTCAGATCGGGCGTTTTTTACTCACATAAAAAAACCCAAGATATCATTGACTTGGCGCTCTGGCGCGGCTAGTGCGGGCGCCCTCAATGGCTATGACTCCAGCCTACAGCATCCGTTCGCTTTGTTTACCTTCGCTGAACGCCAGATGCAACAACGCCCCGCATAAGCGGGGCGTTGTTTTTAGAGCAGACGCTGATTACTTGGTAGCGGCGTCTTGTTTTGCTGGATCCTTGATTGCCAGCAGTTCCAGGTCGAATACCAGCACCGAGTTGGCTGGAATCGCCGGGCTTGGGCTTTGGGCGCCGTAAGCCAGTTCGCTAGGGATGTACAGTTTGTACTTCTCGCCAACGTGCATCAGTTGCAGGCCTTCGACCCAACCCGGAATCACACCGCTGACCGGCAGATCGATCGGGCTGCCACGCTCGACGGAACTGTCGAAAACGGTGCCGTTGGTCAGGGTGCCGGTGTAGTGAACGGTCACTACGTCGGTCGGCTTAGGCTGTGCGCCATCGGCTTTCTTGACCACTTCATACTGCAGGCCCGAAGCGGTGGTGGTTACACCGGCTTTCTTGGCGTTGTCTTCGAGGAATTTCTTGCCGCCAGCTGCCGACTCTTCGCTCATTTTGGCCATACGCTCTTCAGCACGCTTTTGCAGTGCTGCGAAGGCTTCGACCAGTTCGTCATCCTTCAGCTTCTGTTCTTTCTTGCCGACGGCATCTTCGATGCCTTGGGCTACGGCTTTGGAGTCCAGATCATCCATGCCTTCCTGAGCCAGGCTCTTGCCCATGTTCAGGCCAATCCCGTAGGAAGCTTTTTGCGCCGGGGTTTTCAGCTCTACGCTGGTCTGCGAATCACAACCCGCAAGTACCAGGCTAACCAGGGCCACCGCCGCCGCCAACCGATGCTGTTTCATGCTATTTCCTTGTTCATGCGCCTAAAGGGCAATCGAATTAAAGCCGCGAGCTTATCAGGCGGCCACGACCAATGGCTACCGGCATGAGAGCAGGAAACATCTGATAAGTTCAGGTGTTTTAACGCATTTCGGGATTGGGCTGATGAAGCTTCTGTCATCTTGTGCTCACAGAGACCGATAGCAGAACCCCAGCATCTGGCGTAATGGCCACTTGCCGCACCTCAGGTGCTGAGGCATAAGGGAGCTTCAAATCGACACGGATGTTTATCTTGCGCCTCTTCTTTCGCTTGCTGGTTCTGTTCGCAGTCCTGTTGGGGCTGGGCCTCGCCGTGGCTCTGTACTACGTCGCCAACCCGAAACTGCCGGCCTGGTCACCCGTGCAGCAGGTGCATTACCTGGAGCAATGGAGCGCCAACGACCGCGAGACTTACTACTTCACGCCCCAGGGTACTCAGGTCAAAGGCTTGCGCTATGACTGGTTCAAGGCCCTCGAATTACCGTTCTCGCAACAGCGATTCGCCGCTCCCGAATACCTCGCCCGCTTCGGTTTTCTGATCGACCCCAGCCAGAGACCCACACCAAACAACCCCGGCAATCTGCCAGTGGGCTTTGCCCGTCATCAGAACCCTGGAAGCCAGGACGAGTTTCTCGACATTACCTGCGCCGCCTGTCACACCGGTGAATTGCGCTTTAACGGCCAGGCCGTGCGCATCGATGGCGGTTCTGCACAGCACGTTCTGCCATCCAGCGTTCCTACGTTGCGCGGCGGCAGTTTCGGGCAAGCGCTGGTAGCGAGCCTGACGTCGACTTACTACAACCCGTGGAAATTCGAACGTTTCGCACGCAACGTATTGGGCCAGGACTACGATGCCCGGCATCAACAACTGCGCAAAGACGTCAAAGTCTCGCTCGACACCTTCTTGAAGGTGGCCTGGAACGACACCCATCGCGGGCTCTATCCCACCGAAGAAGGCCCCGGCCGCACCGACGCTTTCGGGCGCATTGCCAACGCCAGTTTCGGCGATGCGATTTCCCCCGCCAACTACCGTGTGGCCAACGCTCCGGTCGACTATCCGCAACTGTGGGACATGTGGACCTTCGACTGGGTGCAGTGGAACGGTTCGGCGCAGCAACCAATGGCCCGCAACATCGGTGAGGCCTTGGGTGTGGGTGCCACGCTGAATTTCTTCGACGCTAATGGCCAACCGCTTAAAGGAGACGCCCGTTATCCGTCCAGTGTCCGCTTACGCGATCTGCACCTGATCGAACAAACCCTGCAACGGCTCAAACCGCCAGCCTGGCCAGAAGAACTGCTGGGCGCCATCGATAAAACCCAGGCCGCAAAAGGTCGCGAATTATTCACCGAGAACTGCGCCGGCTGCCATGTACCTCGATCGGTCCAAAGCGACGGGCGCTGGGTGCAACATCTGAAAATGCTGCCCGTGGAGTTCATCGGCACAGACCCGGGCGCGGCCAATAACATCGCCGACCATCGCTTCGACCTCACAGCGTTGCAATGGGACCCGGCAGAGCTGGCGCAGCTGGATGTGCAATTGCAGCCGACGCCCGTTGAATCGCTGGATTTGAGCAAGCTCTCGTCGGCTAAAGGGTTGGCCTACGTCACCGCTTTCGTCGGAAACCGGGCCTTCCGTGAAGCAAACATTCCTGCGGCCGAACGACCGGACATGGATGGTTTCGGCCTGCCGATTGGCGTGCGTGAATTGCGCGCCTACAAGGCGCGACCATTGGCGGGAGTCTGGGCCACCGCGCCATTTCTGCATAACGGTTCGGTGCCGAGCATTTATCAGTTGCTCTCGCCCCAGGATGAACGCGCAACCACCTTCTATAAAGGCACTTTCGAGTACGACCCGAGGCACCTCGGCTATCGCACCGAGGCCTTCACCAATGGCTTCATGTTCGACACACGCATCACCGGCAATCACAACAGCGGCCACGAATTCCGCGCAGGCAAGCGTGGCAACGGCGTCATCGGTCGCCTGCTGCAACCGGAAGAGCGCTGGGCGCTGCTGGAGTATCTGAAAGTATTGGGCGGTCCATTGGAGGCGCAATTGCCATGAGCAGACTCTGGATGCGTTTTGGCGCCTTTCTCGGCAAAACCCTGCTGTGGTCGCTAGGCCTTGGATTGCTCGGCTGGGCACTGGCCACGGCGTGGTTCGCCTGGCAGCACAGCGGCCCGGTTTCGGCTGAAGAACTGATTCCGGATGGCGAATCAGCGATGACTCAAGACATCATCCAGACCGCCGTGCGCATCGTCGATCAGCACCGTGAAAGCACCCGCTACCTGCGCGACGCCCATGCCAAGGCCCATGGCTGCGTGAAGGCCGAGGTTCAGGTTCTGCCGGATCTGGCGGTTGAACTGCGTCAGGGTGTGTTCAGCGAACCCGGCAAAACCTGGCAAGCAACGATGCGGCTGTCCAACGGTAATGCCTACCCGCAGTTCGACAGCATCCGCGATGCTCGGGGCATGGCGATCAAGTTGCTCGATGTGCCCGGTAAACAACTGCTGCATGATCAACAGAGTCGTGGTGAACAGGACTTCGTGATGTTCAGCCATCCGAATTTCTTCGTCAGCGATGTCGCCGAGTACCGTCAGAATGTAGCCGCACAGGCTGACGGCAAGAAGCTGATGGCGTTCTTTCCGGGTTGGGACCCACGGACCTGGCAGGTTCGCCATCTGTTTATCGCGCTGGCGACACTTTCACCCGCCCCGGAAAGCCCGACCCAGACGACTTACTTTTCGGTTTCGCCCTACAAATTCGGCGAAGCCAATGCCAAGTTCCGCGTCATGCCCGATCCGGCAAACTGCCCGACTTACACCCTGCCTGCGCAAAACCAGAAGTTGCCGAACTTTTTGCGCAATGCGCTGAACCAGCAACTGTCGACCGACCGGATGCCGGCCTGTTTCGTCCTGCAGATACAGCGCCAGGACCCGGCCAAGTACATGCCGATCGAAGACACGAGCATTGAGTGGCAGGAAAACGATGCCCTGTTCGAGACCGTAGCGCGCATCAACGTACCCGCCCAGGACTTCGATACGCCTGCGCTGAACGTGCAATGCGATAACCAGTCGTTCAACCCATGGTTTGGCCTTGAGGCTCATCGCCCTATTGGCGGTATAAACCGGTTGCGCAAAGCCGTGTATGAAGCCGTGAGCGACTACCGACACAGCCGCAACGCCGAACGATAAGAAGGCGCACACGAAAGAAAGCGACCCAAAGGTCGCTTTCTCGGTGGAGCCTCGGCAGAAGCCAAACCCCAGACAGCAAAAAGCCCGCATTAAGCGGGCTTTCCGTGGTGACCTGGCGTTCAGCGTTCCAGGTGACCGAATATGGCGCAGCGGACGGGACTCGAACCCGCGACCCCCGGCGTGACAGGCCGGTATTCTAACCGACTGAACTACCGCTGCGCGTAGCGTTGAAAGTAAGTGGTGGGTGATGACGGGATCGAACCGCCGACATTCTGCTTGTAAGGCAGACGCTCTCCCAGCTGAGCTAATCACCCTTTACCTTCGTTGCGGGGCGCATTGTGCCACAGATTTTCATAAAGTGTTGATTTAATTGAATAATTTTCAAAAAAATCTGAAAACCCATAAAACGACGCGACCTGCAGGAACAACTTACAAACGTTGGACAGAAAAAAACCCGCGTTAAGCGGGCTTTTCCGTGGTGACCTGGCGTTCAGCGTTCCAGATAACCGAATATGGCGCAGCGGACGGGACTCGAACCCGCGACCCCCGGCGTGACAGGCCGGTATTCTAACCGACTGAACTACCGCTGCGCGTAACACTGGAAGCGAATGGTGGGTGATGACGGGATCGAACCGCCGACATTCTGCTTGTAAGGCAGACGCTCTCCCAGCTGAGCTAATCACCCTTCACTTTCGGTGTGGCGCGCATTCTACGGAGCGACCACATCTCTGGCAAGCACTTTTTTAATTAATTTTTTCAGGCCTTCCAAAGGCTTAGAGAAGGGTTGGCCTATGGCGCCGCGAAGAGAATAATGCCCCCCTTTGTATAAAGGAGAGACTCGCCCCATGTGGTTCAAAAACCTGCTTATCTATCGCCTGACCCAAGATCTGCCTTTTGATGCCGAGGCGTTGGAAACTGCACTGGCCACCAAACTGGCGCGTTCATGTGCAAGCCAGGAGTTGACCACCTACGGTTTCGTCGCGCCATTCGGCAAGGGCGAAGATGCTCCGCTGGTGCACATCAGCGGCGACTTCCTGCTGATCGCCGCGCGTAAAGAAGAGCGCATTCTGCCGGGCAGCGTCGTGCGTGACGCGGTGAAGGAAAAGGTCGAAGAGATCGAAGCCGAACAAATGCGCAAGGTCTACAAAAAGGAACGCGATCAGATCAAGGATGAAATCATCCAGGCCTTCCTACCGCGCGCCTTTATTCGTCGTTCGTCGACTTTCGCTGCCATCGCGCCGAAACAGGGCCTGATCCTGGTCAACTCGGCCAGCCCGAAACGTGCCGAAGACCTGTTGTCCACCCTGCGTGAAGTCATCGGCACGCTGCCGGTACGTCCGCTGACCGTGAAGATGTCCCCTACCGCGACCATGACTGAATGGGTCACCACCCAGAAAGCTGCGGACGATTTCTTCGTGCTGGACGAGTGCGAGCTGCGTGATACCCACGAAGACGGCGGCATCGTGCGTTGCAAGCGCCAGGACCTGACCAGCGAAGAAATCCAGCTGCACCTGAGCACCGGCAAAGTGGTCACTCAGCTGTCGTTGGCCTGGCAAGACAAGCTGTCTTTCGTGCTTGACGACAAGATGGTGGTCAAGCGCCTGAAGTTCGAAGACCTGCTGCAAGACCAGGCGGAACAGGACGGTGGCGAAGAAGCCCTCGGCCAACTGGACGCCAGCTTCACCCTGATGATGCTGACCTTCGGCGACTTCCTGCCAGCGCTGGTTGAAGCGTTGGGCGGTGAAGAGACTCCGCAGGGGATCTAAAGGCTGGTGATTGCTAATGTGGGAGCGGGCTTGCTCGCGAATAGGGACTGACATTCAGCGATGATGTTGACTGTCAGGACGCCTTCGCGAGCAAGCCCGCTCCCACATTGGGCCTGCGTAATTTTCGAATACGAATAACAAGGATCAGGCCATGCGTGCACTGGCTGCATTGAGTCGTTTTGTCGGCAACACCTTCGCTTACTGGGTACTGATTTTCGCCGTCGTGGCGTTCCTGCAACCGACCTGGTTCATCGGCCTGAAGGGCGCGATCGTGCCGCTGTTGGGCCTGGTGATGTTCGGCATGGGCCTGACCCTCAAACTCGAAGACTTCGCCGAAGTCGCTCGCCATCCATGGCGCGTGGCCCTGGGCGTGGTTGCGCATTTCGTGATCATGCCCGGTGTGGCGTGGTTGCTTTGCCAGGCTTTCCACTTGCCGCCGGAGATCGCTGTCGGCGTCATCCTGGTCGGCTGCTGCCCTAGCGGCACCTCGTCGAACGTGATGACCTGGCTGGCCCGCGGCGATCTGGCGCTGTCGGTAGCCATCGCCGCTGTCACCACCCTCCTTGCTCCGCTGCTGACCCCGGCGCTGATCTGGTTGTTGGCCTCAGCCTGGTTGCCGGTGTCGTTCATGGAGTTGTTCTGGTCGATCCTGCAAGTGGTGCTGTTGCCGATCGTGCTTGGCGTGGTTGCCCAGCGCCTGCTGGGTGATCGGGTTCGCCACGCGGTGGACGTGCTGCCGCTGATCTCGGTGGTGAGCATCGTGATCATCGTCACCGCGGTGGTGGCCGCCAGCCAGGCGAAGATCGCCGAATCCGGCCTGTTGATCATGGCCGTGGTGATGCTGCACAACAGCTTCGGCTATCTGCTGGGTTACTTCACCGGGAGGCTGTTCAAGTTGCCACTGGCCCAGCGTAAATCCCTGGCGCTGGAAGTCGGCATGCAGAACTCCGGGCTGGGTGCGGCCCTGGCCAGTGCGCACTTCTCGCCGCTGGCGGCGGTGCCGAGTGCGTTGTTCAGCGTCTGGCACAACATCTCCGGGGCGCTGCTCTCGACGTATTTCCGCCGGATGAGTGAGAAAGAAGATCGGGAAACAGCGGCTCAGCAGGCTATCGACTGATCCGAAAACTTGATCCCCGGGTTAATGATGGGCACTCTATTGTGCAACGCGAGGACGACCTCGCGGCTCGATCGAGTCATTAATCTGGGGACGACCCCGTCAATCGATGGAGGTCTCTCATGTCCTGGATCATTCTGTTTTTCGCCGGCCTGTTCGAAGTTGGCTGGGCCGTCGGCCTGAAATACACCGATGGCTTCAGTCGCCCTCTCCCCACCGCATTGACCGTTGCCGCCATGGCCATCAGCCTTGGCTTGCTGGGCCTTGCCATGAAGGAATTGCCGCTGGGCACGGCCTACGCGATCTGGACGGGTGTCGGTGCGGTCGGGACGGTAATTGCCGGGATCATTCTGTTCGGTGAATCCATGGCGCTGTTCAGGCTCGCCAGTGTGGCGCTGATCATTTCCGGGCTGGTCGGGCTGAAGATCAGCGCCTGACCGATTGCTGCCATTACGAAAAAGCCCGCCCCCCTTTCGATACAGACAGGGGGAACGGGCTTTTTCAATGGCGTGTATTAAACGATCAGCTCTCGGCCAGCTCCATGCGTCCACGCGCGACAAAAGCCTTTTCCGCATGCTCAAGCTGCATGCAGCGCTCCAGGAACAGGAACATGTAGTCGTAGCTCTTGCAGACGGCCTGACGCAATTCCACTTGCAGGGATTTGCTTGGGTTCATGCCCGCCAGCGTGCAGATAATTTCCAGGGCTTCCCACGGATGGGCATCGTCGTACTGGGCATGCATTTTTAACCACTTCATGGCCCGCTTGCGATCTTCCTCGGGGAATGATGCCGAGTAGACGCCACTGGAACAGACCAGCGCCGACCACTCCCCGGTCGCACCTTCAATGGCGTAGTTGGTGGCGGCAATGGCAACGATCAGCGAATCCGACGAACTGGTGTGCCAGCACCAGTGGCTCAAGGCGTGAAGTTCAGGGGCAACCTTTTGCGCTTGCAGATCTTCCAGGCTGACACCGTGAGCACGGCTCCAGTGCACCCAGTAATCGGCATGGTTCAATTCGACGCGTATGTTACGCATCAGCCAGCGACGCGCCATGTCTTCACCTGGATGGCGGGCAAAGCGAGTCTTGGTCAGGTTTTGTGCCATATATAACGCGAACTGTTCGACTACCGGCCAGCCACCGATCAGGTACTGACGCATGGTCTTTGCACTGAGTTTGTTATCACGCAGACGCTTATACAGTTCGTGTTCGACAACCCGGTGTTTGCTCTCGCTGCAATCCTGGATCAGGCTTTGAGCCCAGGCGGGATAACTTGCAGCTTCCATGAGTGGTCCGGTTCGGTTGAATGTGTCGATCACTGTCGAGCTCCTTTTGATTGTGATTATAAGGATCAGCAAGAGATTTCAACGGAACGTGCCAGGCGCCTTGAATAACAAAGGCTGAGGCCTGGCTGGACGACTTTGTAAACTGTCGCAGGTAAACAAATGCGGGCGTTCAATAACATACCCTTGAGCGTAATCCACCCCGATCTCCAGCAATGCCTGCTCGATCTGGGGTGTTTCAACAAACTCGGCAATCGTACGCTTACCCATAACATGACCGATGTGATTGATCACTTCGACCATGGCGCGGTTAATCGGGTCGTCCAGCATATCCTTTACGAAACTCCCGTCGATCTTCAGAAAGTCTACAGGCAAATGTTTCAAGTAGGCGAATGAGGACATTCCGGCGCAAAAGTCATCCAGTGAAAAGTGGCAACCTAAACCTTTGAGTTCATTAATAAATCTGATTGCACTTCCGAGATTGGAAATAGCACTGGTTTCAGTGATTTCAAAACAAATCATTTCAGGCGGTATGGAGTAAGTAACAAACTGTTCACGCAGGAAGTGCAGAAACGCCTCATCTCCGATAGTTGTGCCTGACAGATTAATCGCACACATGGCCAACGGCCCTTTGCGCTGTTCGGCTATACATTGGGCAATGACTTTGAAAACGTTCTGCACAACCCAGCGGTCAAGGGACGTCATCAGACCATAACGTTCGGCAGCCGGAATAAAGCTGTCGGGCAGAATCATCCGTCCGGCTTCGTCATGCAGACGCAACAGAATTTCGATATGTCCACCGCCCTTCTCGATATGACCAAGGGGCGCGATTTCCTGGGCGTACAGGCAGAAGCGGTCTTCTTCCAGCGCCATGTGCAAGCGCTGCACCCAAGCCATCTCGCCGAAGCGCAGGGACAGTTCCGAATCATCGGCGTGATAGACCTGAACCCGATTACGGCCTTTCTCCTTTGCCATGTAGCAAGCCATATCAGCAGCACGCAGCGAGGCTTCGAGAGTGGTCGGATTCTGAGTGACGTGAACCAGCCCGATGCTCACAGTGGTCACGAACGGTCGGCCTTTCCAGACGAAGTGCAGGTTCTGCACGGTCTGACGCAGGCCTTCGGCGATTTTTTCGGCGGCTTCCGGAGCGCAGTTCTCCAGCAGGATGCCAAACTCGTCGCCACCCAACCGGGCCAAGGTATCGCCTTCGCGCAAACCGGATTGCAACAGAGCACAGATATGCCGCAGTAACTCGTCACCCGCCGCATGGCCGCAGGTATCGTTGACCAGTTTGAACTGATCCAGATCGAGGAACATCAGGGCATGGCGCCCCGACTGCCGTGTCAGGTTGTGCAGCGCCTGTTCCAGGCGATATTCGAACTCGCGGCGGTTAGCGAGCCCGGTCAAGGCGTCATGGGTCGCCTGCCAGGACAGATTGGCAATGTATTGCCGCTCCTGGGTCATGTCGTGCAATACCAGCACGGTACCGCTGACCTTGCCGGCGTTGCGGATCGGCGCACCGACCAGGGTGACCGAAACCGTGCTGCCATCCAGGCGCTGGATCAGTTTTGAGTGTTCGCTGCCTCCACTGAGTTGTCCGCTCAAAATGTGCTCGATCAACGTGAAGCCATCGGCCTGAGCGTTCTCGTCCAGCAGATTGAACAGCGCCGCCAGCGGCAAACCCGTCGCCTGCTCGGCCTTCCAGTGGGTCAGCACCTCGGCGGCCGGGTTCATGTAGGCGATCGCGCCGTCGACATTCGTGGTGATCACGCCATCGCCAATCGATTGCAGGGTGATCTGCGCCCGGTCCTTCTCCAACTGCAGGGCCTCGGCGAACGCATTGCGGTGCTTGAGCAGTTTGTGGGTGCGCATCAAGGCCAGCGCAATCAAGCCCAGAGCGGTGGCGAGGTTGGTCACCAGCAGCAGCCGCAGGATCACCCGTGAACCTTCGCCCAAGGCATCGCTGAAGGCTTTCGCCGCCGGTGTCACACCCTCGTTGATGGCGAATATCTGGTCTTTCCAGCGCTTGATGTCAGCCTCGGCGGCCTGATTGACAGGTATGTGCTGATGCATTTCCTTCGCAACCTCATCGAGTTGCACCAGATACGCGTCGCCCACCGTCCAAAGGTCGATAGCTTTTTCGAGGTAACTGAAGTGCCGGAAATTGAGGTAAAGCCAGATCAAACTGGAGACGTCATCCGGGTGGTTACCTCCCTTGAGGATCGCCACCCGTGCCGCTTCGATATTAGGTGGCCGATGATCCAGCGCCACACGCAACTCGTGGCCCCCCTGCGGTACGGCAATGGCGTTCTGGTATTTGAGGAAAATCGTCTCGTCGCGGTTGTCGGCGTAGAGATTGAGGTAATAGATGGCGTCTTTTTGGCCTTTGGACCACAGGCTTTCACCGGCAACGTAGCCGCGAACCGCCGACAGAACATACAGGCTGACACCGCCCAGCAAGGCTTGAAATAACACGACGGCAATAAATGGCCAGACGATGCCCAACAACCGTGGCGTTCCGAGAGTCCGCGCTTGATTCATGAGGTCCCTTGTTTTAGCACTGCCAGATCATCATCCACCGTGATCGCTACAGCTAGACTAGGGTGCGTTCTCGGTTCCGGCAAGCGGAGGATCAGCCTCGGTACACTCTAAACACAACCATATATATGTACAGCCACAGCAGATTTCGAGATCGATTAACTGGGCACTCCAAGATTCCCCTACTTGTTGCGGGAATTACTTTCATGAGGAGTGCGACATGACATCGACACCTTTAGCTGCACCCGACACATCGGCCGCCGAAGAAATTCGCGCCAGACAAGCGCTGGGACTTGATGACGGCCCGGATATCGAATCTTTTATTACTCAACCCACCGCTCAGGATCGACAACGGTTCAAGGCTTTGCAACGCGCGACACCCACCCTCGCGCAATCCCTGACCATCAACATGTACAAGGCAAAACTCATCAATGTTCAAATCGTCGACACCGTAAAAAGCTTCATGACCGGCAAGTCCTCGTTGATCCGTCATCTGGGCGGCGATGTACTGCGTCTCGCGTCCGAAGAGGAATTGCGTGCGAAGCCCTCGGTATTTCTCGAGCGGATATTGAACGCGACCCAAGCACAGGATCTGGCAGACCGGCTTCTCAAGAAACTCAAGTGGTATGGCGCAGGCCCTGACGAACAGACTTCAGAGTCCATACGCCATCAACTGGTTTGCAAAGCCATATGCCTTTACTTGCACGCCCCGTCAGCCGATGAGCCGCAGGAACTTGCCGGATTCCGCTGGCAAGACCCGGCTCACTGGGGCAAAAGCTACCAGACCCTGCGCAGCGATTTTGAACAGCACTTGCTGCGCACCAAACGGGTCGCTGATGCAAAAGAAGCGACCTTTCTCGCTCGGGTGTTCGAGACCCGCCTCTCAAAGGACTTCGCTGTGCGCGATATCCCGTCCGACCTTCCTTACAAAAGTTCGGTGGTGTGGGTGAACTTCATGCACGGCGTGCTGCTGGCAGATGAACTCGACCTTGATCGATTGCAACCGCTGTCCTTTCAACAACTCGTTGACCTGCCCCTGACCCGGAGCGCCGACGCCTCGTCCGAACAACTTGAGAAGATTGCGCGACTGAGGATGGGTCCAGCGCTGGAATGGGCGGTGTGCTGTGGCATCGTTCAATCGCGAACGGAATCCGATTACGACGAGGACGATATGACGCGGGCGATGGCAGCTCTGGAAAGCCACAGCGAGAGCCTGAACAACGCCGTCATGACACTCGATTTGCCGCCCCCTGAAAGACTGAAGATGGCCAAACGGGTAAAGGATGATCTGTTTGGCGATGCAATGTTCGAATCGGACGGGCGCAAGTTGCTGCGTCATGTGCCACCGAGCAGCTTGGGGTTCAGAGATATGCCCTCATTGAAGCTGCCGGGCGATGCATTCCTCGATGTCTATGCCGATGGCCAATTCGATGACGCAAGCAAATGGTTTGTAACCCAGTCCGATGGAAAAACACGAACCAGTCACTGGATCAAGATCGACGACAAGCGAACCCTGCATGATGAGGAATTCCGCAAGGATCATAGGGGGATCGAAAGGCTTGTGCCTAGCAGAAGCGGGGGCAAGACGCTGCCTGATATCAACAGGCAGTTTGAAACAGACTTCACAAACTACCTCTCGAAAATCAGGACGGCCTATCAGACCCTGATCGCCAGTCTACTGACCTCGCTGCCACTGGCCGACCGCCAGTCGCTGGAACAAGGTGAAGTCAAGGTGTTGAGGCTGCGGCAGACCGGCACCGAAGATGGACAGTCACCAGAGAGACTGGCAAGGAAAGGTTTCGTTTTAAAAGCGACCCTCAATGATGAAAAAATCACCTATTACGAACTCATCCCGAGTGCCGGCGTCATTCGTCGCCGAGACGGCTTGAGGGTTTCTACAATCAAAGGCGAGCGCGTTGAGTTTCCATTGCACGCATCAATCCCCAACCAAACCCATTATCCTTTACACGCCACTACGATACTCCTCGATTTTTCCGCACACCTGAATGGCACGGCGCCCCCAGCCAAGGCGTTCTGCATAGCATTCCTCGATACAATAGCGCACGTGCCCGCAGCTGTATCGCCGAGCGCAGCCGTTAGCCATAGCGAAGGAACGGCGCGGGTATCCCCCCGTTTGAATGCAGTGGCCCACTACATTGCAACGAATTTTCTGTACGTAGATGAACGGCAGTTGCATACCCAAGCCCGCGGCATGACGGTATTCGACACCATCAGGGCTAGAAACGAACAACGGCGGAATACGTTCGTTGAGGTGGTCAAAGGGTTTGTGCCCTTCTGGGGCAGTATTGAGGACCTTTTGTCGGGCCAGATACTCACAGGCGTGATCGGACTCGTATTGGACCTGGCTTCATTCATCAGTCCTGCCGGGAAATTCATGTCGGGCTCGGTGCGTTTGATCAGGGCCGGGGTCACAGCCTCGCGCATGACCGTCAAAGCAAGTCTGCCCTCCTTTTCAACGTTGACCCGAAAACTGCTGACCGCTTCGCTGAGAAACCTGAACCCGGTGGACGGGGCTCCGACACTGGTGAAGGCAACGGTAAGCGGCGCCAGGAAAGGGCTGTACACAGCCGGCCGCATGGGCCTTGACGGAATCAAAAAACTGACAGGACACGCCGACAGCTACCGACTGGTCCACAACCTGCCCCAGACAACCGATCCGGGGCGCTGGAAACCGCTGACAAACAGCGATCGACTGGCAACGGTCAACGGTGTCGATGATGTACTTGTGCGCAATACCAGCCCGTCGGACCTGACCCGATTCCACCCCGTCGACCCGGTGACGTCCTTGCCCTATGGCCCGCGCCTGAGCAATAACCACAGAAACTTCATGCAGGGCCGGTCAACCTTCAAAACGTTACCTCCTACCGAATCCCACGTCCTGGTAGAACTCCCGGAATATGTCCATATCCGTGAAGTACTTGAGATCGATGGTCGAACCACACTGTTCGTTGATGACATTCCCTATCGTCTGGACGGCAACCAACTGCGCCGTGCCGACTTGATTGATGATCAGACGATGTTCAAATCCTTGCCTTGCCGGGTACGACGTAACCCGGGTGCCGATGTATGCAAGACTTCATTCGTCACCCGTGATCCGGCGCCGACGCCGGCCATTGGCAGTTTCGACGAAAACAAAGGCTGGGCGCCGTGGTTCGGAGACAGTATCTATACGCCGGCCACTGCGGATCGGGCGATGATGCTTAAAACCCTGAAGAATAAAAACCGGCTCCTGGCTACGATGGAGTTCCAAAAAGGGATTTATGGGAGGATCAAGGTGAGTATTCCCTTCAGGAAGCAGAATCAATTTGACACCTTCGAGGCCGGCGCCATCATCATCCCGGCGATAGACGATTCGAAGCACTATGCGTTCACCCGACTGGATGCCGGAACTTTTTACGTCGCCGAACTGGCACAAGGTCAAAGCATAAGAGACACGCTGAATTTCAAGAAAGCTTCCACATTACCGGTAGATCTCAAAGCAGAATTGCTGACTGTCTACACCGGATCGTTGAATGCCAACAATATGGCGAGGATTCACGGTACGGAAGCGGTGGAACGTGCGTTGAAAACAATGGAAGAAATTGCCATTCCGATTGGCGGCCACGTGAACCCGCCCGATACGCTCAAGCTGCTCAAGGTCGATACCAGTCCAGGCGAAGCAGTGCTTTTCGACCATTCCACACGAATGATTGTCAGAAAACTTCCAACCGGGGCGACGTCCTGGTCTCGCAGCCGATCCGCTTCGGACACCTTTCGCCAAAGAACCGCGGAAATCTTCGATACGCTGTTCGTTGAGAAAACCATCACGACCCAGTTGAACAGCGACTTGAAAATCAATAGGACGATGGACAAGTTCCAGGAGCTGCTTCCCCCCGCTCTTCAAACACAGAACTCCAGAAACATCGCCTACGCCGATGTCGTAACGTCGGCCGGGAAACGCGAAGTTTATGTCAGCGTTTCAGGTGCGCAAGGACTGACCGGAGAACTTCCGCTATTCAAACCTCCGTTCGCCCCTAATGGAGTAATTGTCAACGGAACCACCTACTTCAATATCGACGTCGGCCAGACATTTACCAGAACTTCGTTGAACGTCACAAACGACGGAAAGGTACTGGCCATTCCACATACGATAAAGGACATTGACACCTATACGCCGTCGATGACCAGCCGACCGACGTCTTTGGACAGCGAGGCCAAGCTGATCCGCGTACTTCGTGAAAAATACCCGGATCGTGAAATGATCACGTCGGTCAACGTGGCCACGACCATGCCGCCATGCAACAGCTGTTCTGTCGTCATGAAAGAGTTCGGCTATGACGGAACAGCGGGTACTCTGGAAGTTCTGTGGAATTGACTTATAACTGCTGCAAATGCCCATAAAGCTTGGCGTACAACCCCCCATCAGCAATCAACTGCTGATGGTCGCCATCCTCGGCAATCTGCCCGCCATCAAACACCAGCACCCGATCAGCCTGCTTCACCGCTGACAACCGGTGCGCAATGATCAGCGTGGTGCGGTTGCTCAAGAACCGCGCCAACGCCTGGTGCAGGTTGTATTCGGTGGCGGCATCCAGCGCTGAGGTGGCTTCGTCGAGGATCACCACCTTGGGTTCGGCCAGCACCATCCGCGCAATCGCCAGGCGTTGGCGTTGCCCGCCGGATAACCGCACGCCGGAACGTCCGACGATGCTGTCCAGGCCGTTGGGCAACTCACGAACCGTGTGGTGCAACTGAGCAATCTCCAAAGCCTGCCAGCAGGCTTCGTCGCTGCGTTCGCGGCCCATGGTCAGGTTGGCGCGGATGGTGTCGTTGAACAGCGCCGGATGTTGCAGGACCACGGCGACGTTCTCCCGCACGGTTTCCAGGCCGATCTCTTGCTGGGTCGAGCCGCCGAAGCGGATCGTCCCGGCGAGCGGCGTGTACAGGCCCAGCAGCAACTGCACCAAGGTACTTTTGCCACCACCGCTGGCGCCGACAATCGCGACTTTTTCGCCGGGGGCGATCGACAGGTTCATCTGGTTCAACACCAGCTCGTCGCCGTAACCGAAACTCAATCCCTGGACTTCGATGCCAACGGTTTCGCGACCGTTGAACGGGTCGACACCGCCCGGGTATTCAGGCTCATCGGCCCGGGCCAGCAACTCGTTGATCCGCGACAGTGCGCCGCCGGCCGCGTAATAGGCGTACTGCAGATTCAGCAGCTGTTCCACCGGACCGATCATGAACCACAGGTAGCTGAACACCGCCAGCATCTGGCCGATGGACAGGTCGGAAAACAGCACGGTGAGCATCGCCGCCGCACGGAAAATATCGATGCCGAACTGGAACAGCAAGCCGCTGGCACGGTTCGAGGCATCGGTTTTCCACTGCGAGTTCACCGCGTAATCGCGCACTTCCCGGGCGCGTTGACCCAGGCGTCCAAGGAAAAATCCCTGACGGTTGCCGGCGCGTACTTCCTGAATGGAGTCGAGGGTTTCGGTCAGCGCCTGGGTGAAGCGCGAGGTGCTGTCGTTCTCGAGTTTCTTCAGGTGCTTGACCCGTTTGCCCAACTGCACCGTGGCATAGATCACCAACGGGTTGAACAGCAGGATCAGCAACGCCAGCTTCCAGTGCATCCACATCAGGATGGAGGCGGTGCCGACCAGGGTCAGCATGGCCACAAGGAAACGACTGAGGGTTTCGCCAACGAATTTGTCCAGCGTGTCCAGGTCGGTCACCAGGTGGGTGGTGACCGTGCCGCTGCCCAGGCTTTCGTATTCACCCAGCGAAATGCGCTTGAGCCGTTCAATCAGGCGCACGCGAATGCGGTACACGATGTCCTTGGCCAGCGCCGCAAACAATCGCGCCTGCACGACGTTGAACAGCAAAGCGGCGCAACGCAGTCCCAGCGTCACCAGCAGCATCAGGCCGATGTAACCTGCGGCTTTCTGCCAGTTTTCGGGCAGCGCGTGATTCATGATCTTCAGCGCGGCGTCACCGTGGCCCAGTAGCACTTCGTCCACCAGCAACGGCAGGAGCAAGGGAATTGGTACGCTACACAGGGTTGCCAACACCGCCACGCCGTTGGCGATCCAAAGGGATTTCTTGTGATGCAGCGCCAGGCGACGGATTTCTGCCCAGCTCAGACGGTCGACACGTGAAGGAGCTGGCGCGTCGTCGGGCAGATCATGCACAGGCAGCGCGCTCCAGCCAGCGGCCGAGCAACGGAGACAATACGCTGAGGGGCTGATAGCCATTGGTCAACAGCGCCAATTGACCATCACGCTCAGCCAGTAAGGTAGGGAAACCGGCAATGCCCAGGTCCTGGACCCAGGTGAAATCAGCCGCCGTCGCGGCGTGCTGATCGGCACGGTCGAACGCGGCGGCGAACTCGATACGCGGCAGACCGGCCTGCTCCGCCAGCTCCACCAGAACACTGGCGTGTGTGACGTCGCGACCTTCGGCGTAAAACGCGTGCTGAATCAGCCCGAGCAGTTTCCACGCGCAATCCGGCGCCAGGCTGCGCGCGGTCACCAGCGCCCGACAGGCAGGTTCGGTGTCGTAGACAAACCCGTCGGGCAACGCACCTTCCAGCTTGAACGGTTGGCCAGTCGCCTCGTTGACCGCCTGCCAATGCTCAAGGATATAGCGCCGGGTGGTCGGCTCCAGCGCGGAGCCGCTGCCGGTACGCAAACCGCCCACCACCAGGTGCACGTCCACCCCCGCTGCTTGCGCCTGCTCGACCAGCGCGTTGGCCACCGGCGCGAAGCCCCAGCACCAGGAACACATCGGATCCATCACATAGAGCAGGCGTTGTGCAGACATGGTTCAAGCCTCGGAAGGAGTTTGCTTGTAGTTGTAGCCGATCGGGTGAGGTAGGTTGCGAGCCTTGGCCAGTTCGATCTGCTTTTGCCGGTCGATGGCACTGCGACGGGTCTTCTCGCTCAGCTTATCCCAGCAATGCGGGCAACTGATGCCGGCCACGTAGTGCTCGGATGTGCGGTCGGAGGCGCTGATCGGTGTACGACAGGCATGACATTGATCGTAGTCGCCTTCGCTGAGGTCGTGGCGCACGGTCACACGGTTGTCGAACACGAAACAGTCGCCCTGCCATTTGGTTTCTTCCTGCGGCACCTCTTCGAGGTACTTCAGAATGCCGCCCTTGAGGTGATAGACCTCGTCGAAACCCTGGCTGAGCATATAGCTCGACGCCTTTTCACAACGAATGCCGCCGGTGCAGAACATCGCGACTTTCTTGTGCACGGCCGGGTCGAAGTTGGCTTTGATGTAGTCGGGGAACTCGCGAAAACTGGTGGTCTTCGGGTCGATGGCGCCTTCAAAAGTGCCGATCGAGACTTCGTAATCGTTACGGGTGTCGATCAACAGCACTTGCGGATCGCTGATCAGCGCGTTCCAGTTCTCTGGATCGACGTAGGTGCCGACCTTCTTGTTCGGATCCACGCCTTCGACGCCGAGGGTGACGATTTCTTTCTTGAGTTTGACCTTGGTGCGATAGAACGGCTGGTCGTCGCAGTACGACTCTTTGTGGTCGATGTCGTCCATGCGCGGGTCGTTCTTGAGCCATGCCATCAGCCCGTCAATACCTTCGCGGCTGCCGGACACGGTGCCGTTGATGCCTTCTTCGGCGATCAGCAGCGTGCCTTTGATGCCGTTGTCGACCATCGCTTGCAGCAGCGGCTCGCGCAAGGCGACGTAATCTTCCAGAGTGACGAACTTATACAGTGCCGCCACGACAATCTGTTGTGTCATGGGTGATTCTCCAGGTGGCTACCCTCGTAAGGGGTGAACCGGATGCGAAAAAAAACGCGCCGGGTGAGCGGCGCGTTGCGGATTCTAGCAAAAAACCGATGCTTAATGCTTGCTGCCGCCAGCACAGGTCGGCGAGGCCGGAGCCGCGTCGATCTGTGCCCATTCCTCTGGCGTGTAGGTATGCAGCGCCAACGCATGGAACTCGCCCATCAGCTCGCCGAGCGTGCCGTAGACTTTCTGGTGACGCTTGACGCGGTTGAGCCCTTCGAACTGCTGGCTGACCACCACGGCCTTGAAGTGGGTCTGCAACCCACGGCTGTGCATGTGGCTTTCATCCAGCACTTGCAGATGCTGCGGCTGCAACAAGCCCAGCGTCGATTCGATGCGTTGTTGCATGGTCATACCGAACTCCGCTTAGGGCTTTTTCTTGGCTGGAGCAGCGGCGCCTTTAGGCTCCAGCTCGGCCGTCATGTCAGCCAGCAGTTTGTTGACCACAGGCACGGCGCTTTCCAGCTTGGCTTGAGTCATCTGGGCCGATTGCTGAGTCAGCTGCGGCATTTTTTCCAGGACTTTCTTGCCCAGTGGCGACTGGTAGAACGCGACCAGGTCTTTCAGCTCGGATTCGCTGAAGTTGGTGGTGTAGAGCTTGACCATGTCCGGCTTCAGCTTGTTCCAGCCAATGGCTGCGTCCAGCGCGGCATTGGCTTTGGCCTGGTAGGTTTCCAGCAAGGCTTTTTTCGATTCAGGGGCTTTGGTCTGTTCAAAGCGCTGAGCGAACATTTGCTGCACTTGCATGTACACCGGAGTGCCCAATTTGTCAGCGTGCGCCAGGGTCAGGAAAGCTTCGGCACTGGCGTTGTGGCTGGCGGTATCGGCAAAAACAGGGCCGCTGGCGCAAACCAGTGCAACCGCGGTACAGATGGCACGAAGACGAGTCATCGAGTTTCCTTTTCTAGCAGGCGAGGTAAAACCCCAAGGGCGTCCATTCTGCGCCTAAAAAACTGTGTGGCTCAACCCCAAGCCTTGTCGGGCCTGATTTAGAGGGGTTGAACGGTCAAATTCCAGACTGATGGAACCACGACCGGCGATCACGGCCTAAACTGCGCTATCAGACCTACAGGAGTGTGCATGATGAGCCGAATCGAAACCGACAGCCTTGGCCAGGTGGAAGTCCCGGATGAAGCCTACTGGGGCGCTCAGACGCAACGCTCGCTGATTAACTTCGCGATCGGCAACGAACGCATGCCGCTGGCAGTGCTGCATGCCCTGGCGCTGATCAAGAAAGCCGCGGCGCGGGTCAATGACCGCAACGGCGACCTGCCCGCCGACATCGCCCGACTGATTGAACAGGCCGCCGACGAAGTGCTCGACGGCAGCCACGACGACCAGTTCCCGCTGGTGGTCTGGCAGACCGGCAGCGGCACCCAGAGCAACATGAACGTCAATGAAGTGATCGCCGGTCGCGCCAACGAACTGGCCGGTAAAGCTCGCGGCGGCAAGTCGCCGGTTCACCCTAACGATCACGTCAATCGCTCCCAGAGTTCCAACGACTGTTTCCCGACCGCCATGCACATCGCGGCAGCCCAGGCCGTGCAACAGCAATTGCTGCCGGCGATCAGCGAACTGTCCGGCGGATTGGCCGAGCTGGCGGCGCGGCACATGAAACTGGTCAAGACCGGTCGCACCCACATGATGGACGCGACGCCGATTACCTTCGGTCAGGAACTGTCGGCGTTCATCGCGCAGCTGGATTACGCCGAACGGGCGATCCGCAGCGCGCTGCCGGCCGTCTGTGAACTGGCCCAGGGCGGCACCGCGGTCGGCACCGGGCTGAACTCGCCCCACGGTTTTGGCGAAGCCATCGCTGCCGAACTGGCCGCCCTCTCCGGCCTGCCGTTCGTCACCGCACCCAACAAATTCGCCGCCCTGGCTGGCCATGAGCCGCTGACCACGCTGTCCGGCGCGCTGAAAACCCTCGCCGTGACCCTGATGAAAATCGCCAACGACCTGCGCCTGCTGGGCTCCGGGCCGCGAGCAGGCTTCGCCGAAGTGAAACTGCCGGCCAACGAACCGGGCAG
The DNA here is from genome assembly GCF_004136015.1 of Pseudomonas sp. ACM7. Taxonomy (NCBI): domain Bacteria; kingdom Pseudomonadati; phylum Pseudomonadota; class Gammaproteobacteria; order Pseudomonadales; family Pseudomonadaceae; genus Pseudomonas; species Pseudomonas sp. ACM7. The sequence continues at coordinate 851,051 of NZ_CP024866.1, forward strand.
CTCGATCATGCCGGGCAAGGTCAACCCGACTCAGTGCGAAGCCCTGTCGATGCTGGCTTGTCAGGTCTTGGGCAACGACGTCGCCATTGGTTTTGCAGCGAGTCAGGGCCATTTGCAATTGAACGTGTTCAAACCGGTGATCATCCACAACCTGCTGCAATCGATCCGCCTGCTCGGCGACGGCTGCAGTAACTTCCAGCAGCACTGCATCGCCGGCCTGGAACCGGATGCAGAGAAAATGGCTGAACATCTGGAGCGTGGGTTGATGCTGGTGACGGCGCTGAATCCGCACATTGGATATGACAAATCGGCAGAGATCGCCAAAAAGGCTTACGCCGAAGGGCTGACCTTGCGTGAGGCGGCGTTGCAGTTGGGGTATCTGACGGATGAAGAGTTTGATGCGTGGGTGCGGCCGGAGAATATGATTGAGGCCGGTGCCAAGGGCTGAGTTGTGTAGTGCCTGACAGTCAGCTTTCGCGAGCAAGCCCGCTCCCACAAGGGACCGCATTCTTCTGATAGAACGCGGTTAAATGTGGGAGCGGGCTTGCTCGCGAAGAACGATAACGCAGTTTAACTGGCGGCCATCTTCATTCGCCGCGCTCTGAGCCCCGCAATCAACGACGGCCCTAACGCCACCAGCGCCGACCCCAGCACCACCAGCACCGCCCCGCCATACCCCAGACCATTGATCGTCTCGGCATGCACATAGTCCGGCCACAACCACGCCGCCACGGCCACCGCAGCAAACGTCACCAACGGCGTAATCGCCAGCGTCGCACTGACCCGCGATGCCTCCCAATGGGCCAAAGCCTCGGCAAACGCGCCATAAGCAATCAGCGTATTCATGCAGCACGCCAGCAGTAGCCAGCCTTGCAGCGGACTCAGTTGCAGCGCTTCCAGCGGGTGCACCCACGGCGTCAACAACAGTGCGCAGAACAGATAGATCACCATCATGACCTGAAACGAATTCCACACCGTGAGCAATTGCTTCTGGCCCAAGGCGTAAAACGTCCAGACCGTGGATGCCAACAGCACCAACAACACGCCGGCGGTGTAATCGGTCAGCGAGGTCAGTAACTCGGCCAGGCGCTGATTGAAAAACAGGGCAAAGCCGATCAACAGCACCAGCAGGCCAATCCCCTGCCCCACGCTGAACCGTTCCTTGAACACAAACAGACTGGCGATCAGCAACATGATCGGGCCCATCTGCACCACCAGTTGCGCGGTGCCGGGGCTAAGCAGGTTCAGGCCCATCAGGTACAGCACGTAGTTGCCCACCAGGCCGAGCACCGCCATCAACACCAACCAGCCACCACGCGGCCCGAGCACCTTGCGGCTCGGCAGGCGTTTGGTCGCCGCCAGATAAATGAACAGGCACCCGCCGGATACGATCAGTCGAAACCAGGTCACCGTCACCGGGTCCATCACCAGCAGCACTTGCTTGAGTTTGATCGGCAGGATTCCCCACAGCAGCGCGGTCACCAAGGCCAGGAACAGACCGTAAACCCAGCGACCCGATGAAATGTGCATTGCGAACCCCGAAGCCAAGTGGCGAGAAAGGTCATTCTAGGCTTAGCGCCGTTCGGCACACAGGGACAGTTGGGCGTTGGCCGCGAATGAAACTGTGCTGGTCGCACCATTAAATTGGCGCTATGCCGTCGATCGGTTGGCCAGGCGTTGCAAGTGGTTCATGCATAAGCTCATGGGATTCGCCAACAGGAACATTCCTCAGGAGATCGCCATGTACGGCAAACGCGCGCAGGACAATGCCCCCGCCACGCACTTTCGCTGTGACCGGGTGTGTCGTGTGAATGGGGATTTGTATTTCAGCACCCGGGAAAACACCCTGGAGGGGCCGTTTGAAAATCCGGAGAAGTTGGCGCGGGAGGTACAGGCTTACATCGAGCGGATGCTGCTTTTGCGGATGAGCCTATAGACCGCGGCGCTGCCTTCGCGAGCAAGCCCGCTCCCACATTGGATCTATGCCGCACACTAGATCCCTGTGGGAGCGGGCTTGCTCGCGAAAGCGGTTAATCAGCCAACACAAATCGCCCAGACTTAACGCACCGCTTCAAACAACCCGGTCGCCCCCATCCCGCCACCCACACACATGGTGACGATGCCGTAACGCACGTTGCGGCGCTGCAATTCACGCACGAGATGCCCGACCTGACGCGAACCGGTCATGCCGAACGGATGGCCGATGGAAATCGAGCCGCCATTGACGTTGTACTTGTCGTTATCGATCTCCAACCGAATGCGGCTGTACAGGCATTGCGAGGCGAACGCTTCGTTGAGTTCCCACAGATCAATGTCGGCAACCCGCAAACCCTTGGCCTTGAGCAACTTCGGCACCGAGAACACCGGACCGATGCCCATTTCATCCGGCTCGCAACCGGCCACGGTGAAACCACGGAAGAACGCCTTAGGCTTCAACCCCAGTTCCAGTGCTTTTTCCAGGCTCATCACCAGCGTCATCGACGCGCCATCGGACAGCTGCGAAGAATTGCCCGCCGTCACCGAACCGTCTTCGGCAAACACCGGTTTCAATCCCGCCAGGCTTTCCAGAGTGGTGCCCGGGCGATTGCAGTCATCGTGATCGACGATGCCGTCAAGGATCTGCACCTGACCGGTGGCCTTGTCTTCAACCCGATACTTCACCGCCATCGGCACGATTTCGTCGTCAAACAATCCAGCGGCCTGAGCCTGAGCGGTACGTTGCTGACTTTGCAGCGCGTACAGATCCTGTTCTTCGCGGCGGACGTCGTAACGACGAGCGACGATTTCGGCCGTCTGGCCCATCGGGAAATAGATGCCTGGCACTTGCTCTTTGAGCAGCGGGTTGATTAGGTTGTCGGTGTTGATGCTTTTCATGGTCAGGCTGATGGACTCGACGCCACCGGCGACGATGATGTCGCTGCAACCCGAAGCAATCTGGTTGGCGGCGATGGCGATCGCCTGCAAGCCCGACGAGCAAAAACGGTTGAGGGTCATGCCGGCAGTGCCGGTGCCCAGGCGCGACAGCACCGCGATGTTGCGACCGATGTTGAAACCCTGGCCACCTTCATTGGAACCGGCACCGACGATGCAATCCTCGACGCTGGCCGGATCGATGCCCGAGCGCGCCAGCAGCGCATTGACGCAATGGGCCGCCATGTCGTCCGGACGGGTCAGGTTGAACTTGCCGCGAAAGGATTTGGCCAGGCCGGTCCGCACGCTGTCGACGATCACCACTTCACGCATGGCATACCTCATTGTTGTTGTCGGTTGAGAGTGGACCGAGCATAAGTCCACTGCATTACCGACCGCGACAATCATTCACCCCGCGTATGCGCAACCATCGCTCACTTGTTGTGCTGTTTCACTTTCCTGTCGTGTTTGTCGGATTTTTCAAACGCCTCTTCCAGCGCCAGATTGATGGTGCGCAGGACTTTGACCCGCGCCCAGCGCTTGTCATTGGCTTCCACCAGTGTCCAGAGCGAAATCTCGGTGCTGGTGCGATCAACCATGTCGCCGACCGCCGCGCGGTAATCGTCCCATTTGTCACGATTGCGCCAGTCATCTTCGGTAATCTTGAAACGCTTGAAGGGGATTTCTTCCCGGGCCTGGAAACGCTCCAGTTGCGTCTGCTTGTCGATGGCCAGCCAGAACTTGACCACGATCACTCCGGCCTCAGCGATCTGCTCTTCGAAATCATTGATTTCACTGTAGGCCCGTAACCAGTCCGCCGGTGGACAGAAGCCTTCGATGCGCTCCACCAGCACCCGCCCGTACCACGAACGATCGAACACCGTGAACTTGCCCTTGGCCGGGATGTGCCGCCAGAACCGCCATAGATAAGGTTGCGCACGTTCCTCTTCGGTGGGCGCGGCAATCGGCACGATGCTGTACTGACGCGGATCGAGGGCCGCCGCAACCCGGCGGATCGCCCCGCCCTTGCCAGCCGCATCATTGCCTTCGAACACCGCCACCAGGGCGTGCCGACGCATGCGTTTGTCGCGCATCAGGCCGGAAAATCGCGCCTGCTCGGTAATCAATTGTTCTTCGTAATCGTCCTTGTCCAGACTCTGAGTCAAATCCAGGCTGTCGAGCAGGTTCATCTGATCGACACTGATGGGCAACGGCGCGGCATTGACCTTGCCGGGATGGATCTCGGGACGCTTCAGAGCATTTTGCAGGCCTTCGAGCAGGATCTTGCCCACCGCCAGGCTGCGGTAATGGGCGTCCACCCCTTCGATCACATGCCAAGGCGCGTAGTCGCGGCTGGTACGGCGCAACACGCGTTCGCCGTACTTCACGAATTTGTCGTAGGTTTTCGATTGTTGCCAGTCCAGTGGACTGATGCGCCAACTGTGCAGCGGGTCATCCGCCAGGGCCTTGAGCCGCGCCTTCATTTGCTTTTTGGAGAGGTGGAACCAGAACTTGAAGATCAGCGCACCTTCGTCGCAGAGCATTTTTTCAAAGCGCTCGGACTGGTTGATCGCCTGATCCAGCACCGGGTCCTTGAACAAGCCATGAACCCGGCCTTGCAGCATCTGGCTGTACCAGTTGCCGAAGAAAATCCCCATGCGGCCCTTGGCCGGGAGCATCCGCCAGTAGCGCCAGGCCGGTGGCCGAGCCAGCTCTTCGTCGGTCTGCTGATCGAACGTGCGGACCTCAATCAAGCGTGGGTCCATCCATTCGTTAAGCAACTTGACCGTCTCGCCCTTGCCGGCGCCTTCGATGCCATTGATCAGAATGATCACCGGAAAGCGGCGCTGCTGGTGAAGTTCGAACTGCGCTTCGAGCAAGGCTTCACGCAGGGCCGGTTCTTCGGCGTCGTAGGTTTCTTTGTCGATGGCGTGACCGATTTCGGCAGATTCGAACATGGGACGGCTCCTTCCAGGATTGAGCAAGACTAGCGGATTGAGTTGTTTTCCGTGGGAGAAATCCCTTACTTCGCAGCAACGATAGCGTCTTGTAGCAGCTGCCGAAGGCTGCGTTCGATCGCGCAGCGGTCGCAAAATCAGCCGATGCATTTTTTCAGGTAAAACGTGAACTCAGGATTTACGACCGCTGCGCGATCGAACGCAGGCTGCGCCAGCTGCTACAGATTTTCAGCGAATCTGCGGGCGCACGCGTTGCCATGGATCAAGCACCGCCCCGGCGATCGGCTAGAATGGCCGCCTTGCCGTTGCCGAGCCTGCCATGAAACCTGTATTGCCCCACGCCCAGCTCGACTGGGACGACCAAGGGCTCCCGCGTTCGCGGGTGTTCGATGATGTGTATTTTTCCGATCTGTCGGGGCTGGACGAAACCCGTTACGTGTTCCTCGAACAGAACGCTTTGCGTGAACGCTTTGCCGCGTTGCCGGTCGGCGGCCGACTGGTGATTGGCGAGACCGGTTTCGGCACCGGGCTGAATTTCCTTTGCGCCTGGCAGCTGTTCGAACAGCACGCGGTGGCCGGGGCGCGACTGCATTTTGTCAGTGTCGAAAAATACCCGCTGAGCCTGCCCGATCTGCAGCGTGCCTTGGCCTTGTGGCCGGAACTCAAACCGTTTGCCGATCAACTGCTGACGCAATACATCGCAATCCACCCAGGCTTCCAGCGCCTGGTGCTGGACAATGGCCGCGTGACCCTGACCCTGCTGATCGGCGATGCCCTGGAACAATTGCCGCAACTGGACGCGCAGATCGACGCCTGGTTTCTCGACGGTTTTGCCCCGGCGAAAAACCCCGACATGTGGACCGCCGAACTGTTCGCCGAACTGGCGCGTCTGGCGGCCCCCGGCTCGACCATCAGCACCTTCACCAGCACCGGTTGGGTGCGCCGTCTGCTGAATGCGGCGGGCTTCAAGATGAAGCGCACGCCCGGCATTGGCCACAAATGGGAAATCCTGCGAGGCGTATTCCTCGGCTGGCCTGAGGAAGTCCCGGTGCCCGCCCTGGCTAAACCGTGGTTTGCGCGTCCAGCGCCGCTGAACGGCGAACGTCGTGCCTTAGTGATCGGCGCCGGCCTGGCCGGTTGCGCCAGCGCCGCCAGCCTCGCTGCGCGCGGCTGGCAAGTGAGCCTTCTGGAGCGTCACGATGCGCTGGCGCAAGAAGCCTCGGGCAATCCTCAGGGCGTTTTGTACCTCAAGCTGTCGGCCCATGGCACCGCGTTGTCGCAGTTGATTGTCAGTGGTTTCGGTCACACCCGGCGCTTGCTCGAACATCTGCAACGGGGCGTCGACTGGGACGATTGCGGGGTCTTGCAACTGGCCTTCAACGCCAAGGAAGCGGAGCGTCAGGCGCAATTGGCCGCCGCCTTTTCGCCAGACCTGGTGCACTTGCTCGATCAACCGCAAGCCCAGTCTCAGGCCGGGATCGCCCTGGAGCACGGCGGATTATTCTTCCCGGAAGGTGGCTGGGTTCATCCGCCGGCGTTGTGCCATTGGCAGGCGTCTTCGGCGAACATCCAGTGGCTGCCCCATCGCGATGTCCTGGAACTGCGCAAGGTTGATGATCAGTGGCAGGCCTGGGACGGTGATGATTTGCTGGCCAGTGCCCCCGTGGTGATCCTGGCCGGCGCCGCCGAGATCAAGCGTTTTCCACACAGCGCCGAGCTGCCCCTCAAGCGCATTCGCGGCCAGATCACCCGACTGGCGCAAACACCCGAAAGCCAGCGCCTGGCCACCGTCGTCTGTGCCGAAGGCTATGTGGCGCCGGCTCGATTGGGCGAACACACCCTCGGCGCCAGCTTCGACTTCAAGAGCGATGACCTGACCCCAACCCTCGCCGAACACCTCGGCAACCTGGCCTTGCTCAAGGAAATCTCCCCCGACCTGGCCACGCGACTGCATGCTCAGGCACTGGACCCGCAACAGCTTGAAGGACGCGCCGCGTTCCGCTGCACCAGTCCGGACTACCTGCCGATCGTTGGCCCGTTGGCCGAACCAGCGGCCTTCGCCGATGCCTACGCCGTATTGAGCAAGGACGCCCGGCAAGTACCGGACATTCCCTGCCCCTGGCTTGAGGGTTTTTACGTCAACAGCGGCCACGGTTCTCGCGGCTTGATCACCGCGCCACTGTCAGGTGAATTGCTGGCGGCATGGATCGAAAACGAGCCTTTTCCGCTGCCCAGAGCGGTCGCTGAGGCCTGCCATCCCAACCGTTTTGCCGTGCGCCAGTTGATCCGCGGAAAAGTCTGACGGCGCGACTTATAACTTATCGGTCTAAAACTCCGGGGATTCAGCCGGGTCAGTTTCTGAGTACCCGCCGTTTTTGGCGCGGTATCGATTGACCCTCCCCAACGGAAAAACCGGTAAGGAATTTATGTGCGGATTAGCTGGCGAGTTACGTTTTGATCATCAACCTGCAGACCTTGCAGCCATTGAGCGAATCACCCATCACCTGGCCCCTCGCGGCCCTGACGCATGGGGCTTTCATGCCCAAGGGCCGATTGCCCTGGGCCATCGTCGCCTGAAAATCATGGACCTGTCGGACGGCTCGGCGCAGCCGATGGTCGACAACCAATTGGGCTTGTCCCTGGCTTTCAACGGCGCGATCTACAACTTCCCGGAACTGCGCACCGAGCTTGAAAGCCTCGGTTATGCCTTCTATTCCGGTGGTGACACCGAAGTGCTACTCAAGGGCTATCACGCCTGGGGCGAAGCCTTGCTGCCCAAGCTCAACGGCATGTTCGCCTTCGTCATTTGGGAGCGCGATGCCAAACGCCTGTTCATCGCCCGCGATCGTCTGGGCGTGAAGCCGCTGTACCTGTCGCGCACCGGCCAGCGCCTGCGCTTTGCCTCGGCGTTGCCGGCGCTGCTCAAGGGCGGCGACATCAACCCGATCCTCGATCCGGTGGCGCTCAATCATTATCTGAATTTCCACGCTGTGGTCCCGGCCCCGCGCACCTTGCTGGCCGGCATCGAAAAACTGCCACCGGCGACCTGGATGCGCATCGAAGCGGACGGCACCACCGAGCAGAAAACCTGGTGGACCCTGCCCTACGGCCCACACGCCGACGAGATGAATCTGACACTCGAAGACTGGCGGGACCGTGTACTCGACAGCACCCGTGACGCGGTGGCGATCCGTCAACGTGCGGCGGTCGATGTGGGTGTCCTGCTTTCGGGCGGGGTCGATTCGAGCCTGCTGGTCGGTCTGTTGCGTGAAGTTGGTGTTGAAAACCTGTCGACCTTCTCCATCGGTTTTCAGGATGCCGGCGGCGAGCGCGGCGACGAGTTCCAGTATTCGGACCTGATCGCCAAGCACTACGGCACGCAGCATCACCAATTGCGCATCGACGAAAAAGAGATCATTGAGCAACTGCCTGCGGCGTTCCGCGCCATGAGCGAGCCGATGGTCAGCCATGACTGCATTGCTTTCTATCTGCTGTCCCGCGAAGTGGCCAAGCATTGCAAAGTGGTGCAGAGCGGCCAGGGTGCAGACGAGTTGTTCGCCGGTTATCACTGGTATCCACAAGTCGACGGTGCCGATGATGCGTACGCCGCCTATCGCGATGCGTTTTTCGACCGCAGCTACGACGACTACGCCGCTACCGTGCAGCCGAAATGGCTGACAGCGAATGACGCCGCTGGCGACTTTGTGAAGGAACATTTCGCACAGCCCGGTGCCGATGCAGCGGTGGACAAAGCCCTGCGTCTGGACAGCACGATCATGCTGGTGGACGACCCGGTCAAACGCGTCGACAACATGACCATGGCCTGGGGTCTGGAAGCGCGTACGCCGTTTCTCGACTATCGCCTGGTGGAATTGTCGGCGCGCGTGCCGGGCAAGTTCAAACTGCCGGATGGCGGCAAGCAAGTCTTGAAAGAAGCCGCACGGTTGGTGATTCCGAGTGAAGTGATCGATCGCAAAAAAGGTTACTTCCCGGTCCCTGGACTGAAGCATTTGCAGGGCGACACGCTGAACTGGGTGCGCGAACTGCTGCTTGATCCGAGTCAGGATCGCGGCCTGTTCAAGCCAGAGATGCTCGATCGCCTGCTGACCGATCCGCAAGGCCAGCTGACTCCGTTGCGCGGTTCCAAGCTGTGGCAATTGGCGGCCCTGAATCTGTGGCTCAGTGAACAAGGAATCTGATCGATGAAACCCCACGCCACGGCCTACAGCCAACGCTTGTTGCGCGGTCAGGCGCCCTCTTACGAACGCTTGCAGGCCCGCCTGGCCGAAGACGGCAGTGAATTGGGCGCCGCACCGATCGCCGTGCATTGCGGTTGGGGCCGGTTGCTGATCGGCCACACCTTTCCGGATGCGGCGAGCCTGGCCCAAGAGCTGCTCAACGAGCAGACCGGTGAACGCGACATCGCCCTGTACGTGGCTGCGCCTCAGCAAGTGTTGGGGTTGGAGCCGGCCCAGTTGTTTCTCGACCCGTCCGACACCTTGCGCCTGTGGTTCAGTGACTACCGCCAGTCCACTCGGGTGTTTCGCGGTTTTCGCATCCGCAGGGCCCAGAGTGATGCGGACTGGCAGGCGATCAATCAGCTATATCAGTTGCGCGGCATGCTGCCGATCGACGCGAGTCTGCTGACCCCGCGTCATCAGGGTGGGCCCGTCTATTGGCTGGCCGAAGATGAGGACAGCGGCGCGATCATCGGCAGCGTCATGGGCCTCAACCATCACAAGGCGTTCAACGATCCAGAGAACGGCAGCAGCCTGTGGTGCCTGGCGGTCGATCCGCAATGTTCACGACCGGGTGTCGGTGAAGTGTTGGTGCGGCATTTGATCGAGCACTTCATGAGCCGTGGGCTGAGTTACCTGGACCTGTCAGTGCTGCACGACAACCAGCAGGCGAAAAGTCTTTACGCCAAGCTGGGGTTTCGCAACCTGTCGACCTTCGCCATCAAGTGCAAAAACGGCATCAATCAGCCGTTGTTTCTGGGCCCGGGTCCCGAGGCCGAGTTCAATCCTTATGCACGAATCATCGTCGAGGAAGCTCACCGTCGCGGCATCGATGTACAAGTCGATGACGCCGACGCCGGGATGTTCACCCTCAGCCATGGCGGGCGCAGAGTGCGTTGCCGAGAATCCCTCAGCGACTTGACCAGCGCCATCAGCATGACGTTGTGCCAGGACAAAAGCCTGACGCACAAAGTGCTCAAGGCCGCCGGCCTGAACCTGCCGTCGCAGCAACTGGCCGGCAACGCCGATGACAATCTGGCGTTTCTCGACGAGCACGAACGGGTGGTGGTCAAACCCCTGGATGGCGAACAGGGCCAAGGCGTCGCGGTGGATTTACGGAGTATCGAAGAGGTCCAGCAAGCCATCGAATCTGCCCGCCGGTTCGACAGTCGAGTGCTGCTGGAGAGTTTCCACGAAGGCCTCGATTTGCGGGTTCTGGTGATCGGTTTTGAGGTGGTCGCCGCGGCCATTCGCCGACCGGCAGAAGTGGTGGGCGATGGTCAGCATTCCATCGGTGCGCTGATCGAAGCCCAGAGCCGGCGTCGTCAGGCGGCTACCAGCGGTGAAAGCAAAATCCCGCTGGACCATGAGACCGAGCGCACCTTGGCAGCGGCGGGTTATGACTACAGCAGTATTCTGCCGGCGGGCGAGCATCTGTTCGTACGGCGTACGGCGAATCTTCACACCGGCGGGATTCTTGAGGACGTCACGGCGATTCTGCATCCGACCTTGGTGGATGCGGCGGTGCGTGCAGCACGGGCATTGGACATTCCGATGGTCGGGCTCGACCTGATGGTGCCTGCCGCCGATCAGCCGGAGTATGTGTTTATCGAAGCCAATGAACGTGCCGGGTTGGCTAACCATGAGCCGCAGCCGACGGCTGAGCGGTTTGTGGACTTGTTGTTTCCGTACAGTCAGCCGGCAGTTTCTTAATGATGTAGTGCCTGGACTGGCGCCTTCGCGAGCAAGCCCGCTCCCACATTTGACCGCATTCCCCTGTGGGAGCGGCGGTGCGGCGATCCGACTTGCTCGCGAAGGCGGCCTGACAGGCACACAGATTCTTTCCCTTCATCGAAACCATCGATGGCCTCAACTCATCAGGAGTTTCCATGACCAGCAAAATTCCCGAACCGGATCTGAACTACCTGCAAAAAGTCCTGCTGGAAATGCTCGCCATTCCCAGCCCGACCGGGTTCACCGACACCATCGTGCGTTACGTCGCCGAACGGCTTGAAGAACTGGGCATTCCCTTTGAGATGACCCGTCGCGGCACCATCCGCGCCACCCTCAAGGGCAAGAAAAACAGCCCGGATCGGGCGGTCTCCGCTCACCTCGACACCATCGGCGCGGCGGTTCGCGCGATCAAGGACAACGGTCGTCTGACCCTGGCGCCTGTCGGCTGCTGGTCCAGCCGTTTTGCCGAGGGCAGCCGGGTCAGCCTGTTTACCGACAACGGCGTGATCCGTGGCAGCGTGCTGCCGCTGATGGCTTCCGGGCATGCCTTCAATACCGCCGTGGATGAAATGCCGATCAGTTGGGATCACATCGAATTGCGCCTGGACGCCTATTGCGCCACGCGTGCCGATTGCGACTCTCTTGGGATCAGCGTTGGTGATTTTGTCGCCTTCGACCCTTTACCGGAGTTCACCGAAAGCGGCCACATCAGCGCCCGACATCTCGATGACAAGGCCGGCGTTGCCGCATTGCTGGCGGCATTGAAAGCGATCGTCGACAGTGGCGAAGAGCTGATGATCGACTGCCATCCGCTGTTCACCATCACCGAGGAAACCGGCAGCGGCGCCGCGGCGGCATTGCCTTGGGACGTCAGCGAATTCGTCGGCATCGACATTGCCCCGGTCGCGCCGGGTCAGCATTCCAGCGAACACGCGGTGAGCGTGGCAATGCAGGATTCCGGTGGACCTTACGACTATCACCTGTCGCGGCATCTGCTGCGCCTGGCCAGTGACAACGAATTGCCAGTGCGCCGTGACCTGTTCCGCTATTACTTCAGCGATGCCCATTCGGCGGTCACTGCCGGGCATGACATTCGCACCGCCCTGCTCGCCTTCGGCTGCGACGCCACTCACGGCTACGAACGCACCCACATCGACAGCCTCGCCGCCCTCAGCCGCCTGCTCGGCGCCTACATTCTGAGTCCGCCGGTGTTTGCCAGCGATGCTCAACCGGCCAAGGGTTCACTGGACCGCTTCAGTCATCAGATCGAACATGAGACGCAGATGGAAAGCGATACGCGGGTGCCGTCGGTGGATAGTCTCGTAGGGCAGCGTAACGATAGCTAAGCGAACGCAAAACTGTAGGAGCTGCCGCAGGCTGCGATCTTTCGATTTTCAGCGATGCAACTGACACCAAAGATCAAAAGATCGCAGCCTGCGGCAGCTCCTACTGGTCCTGTGCGTTCAACAGCCGTAGCATCGCGCCATTGTTTAGCCGAGGTGCCTATGCTGATCCCCCACGACCAACTTGAAGTCGACACCCTCACCCGCCTGATCGAGGATTTCGTGACCCGTGACGGTACGGACAACGGCGATGATACGCCGCTGGAAACCCGTGTTCTGCGTGTTCGCCAGGCATTGACCAAGGGCCAGGCACTGATTGTCTTCGACCCGGAAAGCGAGCAATGCCAGTTGATGCTCAAGCACGATGTGCCCAAGCACCTGTTCGACTGAGGCCTCAGCGTCCTTTATTTTTCGCCAGTTTGACCTGGATGCGGTCGTAGACCTCGGCCCGGTGCACGTTGACGTTTTGCGGTGCTTCGACACCGAAGCGCACACTGCCGCCGTTGACGGCAAGAATGCGCACGGAAATGTTGTCACCGATGGAAATCAACTCGCCCACAACGCGACTGAGTACAAGCATGGCATTCGTCCTTCAGGGTTATCGAACCCTGAAGATGCCCTGCACTCAGCGGACCTACAATGCGACAGCAGCAAATCAGTCCCGCCCTACAGCGCGCGCTGAACAGCTCCTATGGAAACGTCCTACAAACCCATTGAATGAAGGACCGATCCTTCAGGAAGCGGAGAAGCGCGGGCCGAAAAGGATGACACTGGCCCCGATCACACACAGCGCCACGCCGAGCCAGTCCGAGCCCAGCGGACGAATCCGCTCGACCACCGCCAGCCAGCCGATCGACGCGATGATGTAGATGCCACCGTAAGCGGCATAAGCGCGACCGGCGTAGGTCGCTTCGATGCGGGTCAGCAGCAGCGCAAACAAGGTCAGACTGAACAGAGCGGGTACGACCCACCAGGCGCTTTTACCCTGGCGCAGCCACATCCAGAAGGCGAAACAGCCGGCAATTTCGAACAGCGCGGCGAGAAAAAACCACAGGTAATTGAGCATGCATACGTCTCGTGAGGATGGCCAATGGCGGCCACCCTAACGACGGTTTTGTATAAAGGGCAAGCTCAACTTGCGGTTTGTTTGGCCTTGGCGCGCATTTTATCGGCCATGACGGTCATTTCGTCGTAGAGCAGTTGCGGGTTCTTCTGCTTGAGCGCCCAGGCCATGCGGCCCTGCTCGTGAGGCAGGATCATGAATTCGCCGGCGGCGACGTGCTGATAGATGTAATCGGCAATGTCGGCCGCGGTGATCGGCGAGCTTTCCAGCAACTTGCCGACCTGGGCTTTCATGGCCGGCGTCGGGCCGCGGAAGGAATCCAGCAAGTTGGTCTGGAAGAACGACGGACACACCACATGCACGCCGATTTCCTCCTGCGCCAGCTCGATCAACAGGCTTTCGGACAACGCCACCACCCCAGCCTTGGCGACGTTGTAGTTGCTCATGGCCGGGCCTTGCATCAGGGCGGCCATCGATGCGATGTTGATGATCTTGCCTTTGCTTTTTTCCAGCAGTGGCAGGAAGGCCTTGCAGCCCTTGACCACGCCCATCAGGTTGATCGCGATCTGCCAGTCCCAGTCTTCCAGGGACAGTTCACTGAAGAACCCGCCCGAGGCAACGCCAGCGTTGTTGACGATGACATCGATGCCACCGAGTTTCTCGTCGCAGGCTTGGGCGAAAGCGGTCAGCTGGCTGTAATCGCGCACGTCGCAACGCTGGATAAAACCGTCGCCGCCGGCGTCGCGAACCAATTTCAGGGTTTCCTGCAGACCGGGTTCGCTGACATCCGACAAGGCCAGCTGCCAGCCTTCACGCGCCCAGCGCAGCGCGATTTCGCGACCTAAGCCTGAGCCCGCGCCAGTGATCATCATGCGATTTTGCATAGCAAACAGCCTTGTTGTTCCGGGGAAGATGGGCCGAGTGTAGCGAAGGATATTGCCGGACCCACGCTCCATCAGATTGCTGAATGGCCCGAGCAAACCGTGGCAAACACTGAACCAACTAGTACAACAAAAAACGAAATAAGCCTTTCTTCGAAAAACATTAAAAAAACTTGGAATTTTCTTTCATGCGCGACAGTCGGATTTTGTAAGCAGCCTGGTTTTATAGCATCCCGGCTGACAGTTAAACGCCAGGTATTCCAGAACACTTCCAACAAGGAAATAGACATGGGCACAATTCTTATCGTAATCCTGATCCTCTTGCTGATTGGTGGTTTACCAGTGTTCCCGCACTCCAGAAGTTGGGGTTATGGCCCGTCGGGTATCATCGGCGTCGTGTTGGTGGTGCTGTTGATCCTGCTGTTGCTCGGCAAGATATAAAGGTTTAACCGGCAAAAAAAAGAGGCCCTTTTCAAGGGCCTCTTTTTTTATTGCATCAAGACTTAGTCCGGCTTGCCGTCAACCACACCGGCGGTGTTGTCGATCAGGCTCTTGGTCGCCGTTTGCAGGAACGCTTCGAGCTTGAGCTTCAGCTCAGCGGTACGCGGTGCATCCGGAACGATCTCGGCGTGAGGTGTCGCGCCCAGTTCGTATTGGTACATCTTCGGCGCCATTTCCTTTTCCTTCGGCAGCACCAGAATCTGATCAACCGTGATGATGGCGGTGGTCTGCTCGCTACCCGACGGCTTGATCACGCCAAAACCGGTGTCGCCTTCAGGCAGGTTGAGCAGGTCGCGCCCCCAGCACTGATGACGCACTTCACCACCAATGCGGCCCATGATGGTCGGCACGATGTCGATCTGCGTGCCCACGGTATGGTCACGCTGGCCGAACTTTTCCTGGATGCCCGGTGCGATCATCAGCATCGGCACGTTGAAGCGGCCCAGGTCCATTTCGGTGATCTGGCGCTCGTTGCCAAAACCGTGGTCGCCGACGATGACAAACAGGGTTTCCTTGAAATACGGCTCCTTGCGGGCCTTTTCAAAGAACTGGCCCAGCGCCCAGTCCGCATAGCGCATGGCGGTCAAATGCTCGTTCAGGCTACCGCGATCGGTCACGCGCTCAACCGGTAATGGTGTCGGCAAGGCGTAAGGCGTGTGGTTGGACAGGGTTTGCAGCAGCGCATAGAACGGCTTGCCGTTTTCCCGCGCCTTGAGCTCTACCAGACCACGGTCGAACATGTCCTGGTCGGACACACCCCAGGTCGGATCGGAAAACACCGGGTTCATGAAGTCGTTACGACCAATGAAGTTGGTCATGCCCTGGTTGCTGAAGAAACCCGACTGGTTATCCCAGGCGAAGTCGCCGTTGTAGACGTACACGTCGTCATAGTCACGGGCACTGAGCAATTGCGGCAGGCCGGACAACTTGTGGCTGCCTTCCGGCGTCTGCATCAGGTATTCGAAACCTGGCAGGTTCGGGAAGCAGGCCATGGTGGCGAACATACCCTGGTGGGTATGGGTTCCGTTGGAGAAGAAGCGGTCGAACAACAGGCCTTCCTTCGACAGTTTGTCGAGGTACGGCGTGATGTTGCCCGGTGCACCCAAGGCGCCCACCGAGTGACCGGCCATGCTTTCCATCAGGATCACGACAACGTTCTTGATCGGCAGGGTCTTGTCGGCCGGCGGCGTGTAATCGCGACGCACGGCGGCGGTCTCGGCATCCACCAGTTTGTCGTCCGGCATCACCAGCATGTCACGCACGATTTTCTGCGCTTCAGGCTGTGGCAATGTGGCCTTCCAGACGTTGTCGCGATCTTCGGACATGCGGCTCTTGGCCGCGGCGACCAGCGACAAGGTGCCGTTGAGGCCCAACTGGTTGGCGAAGTTCGAGTTGGTGGTGTAAACGTCACCCCAACGCAGTGGCGGGCCCTGACGCAGGGTGCCACGAGCGGCCACCACGCAAACCAGCAGGCAGACGACGAACACCGTGATGCGCGCATACCACGGGGCGATCTGGCGCGTGCCGATGCTGCCGCCGCTGAAGGGGCCACGAGGCCGGGTGGCGCGGTCGGCGCCCTTGAACGCCAGGGTCAGGATCAACGTGCCCACGGCCCAGGCCAGCAGGTAGCGAACCACCGGGAAACCGTACCAGAGCATGCTCATCACGGTTTTCGGGTCTTCCTTTACATATTGGAAGACCAGGCCGTTGAGGCGCTGGTGGAACTCACGGTAAAAGTCCATCTCCATCAGGCCGAGGAACAGCGCGATGCTCGAGGCAATGGTCAGCCAGAACCGGAAGAATCCGCGTGCGGCCATCGCCCGGGCGCTGAACAGCGCCAGCAGCAACGGAATGCTGAGGTAGACCACCAGACGCAGGTCGAAACGCAGACCGTTGGCGAACGCTTCGAGAAAGGTCGAGGCCGGGGTGTCGAGGATCATCTCGCGGTTGTAAACCAGCAGCGCAACGCGCAGCAGGCTGAACATGACCATCATGACCAGGGCACACAGCAGCGTGTAGGCCAGATGCGATTTGACGGTCGGTTGCAGCAGGCGACTAGAAGCTCGCTGCTGACTCAGGGCGTCCGGGTTTGCCATGTCGTTTTAGGACCCATTGGAAGTTGAAGTTTCAAAAATACAGCGGCGCCTTGCCCTCTGTTGGCCAGTTCTCGGCCCCGGGGCTTGCGCGGTGCGCAAATGTTGCACGATCACCCGCGGCATTGCCATTGATTACTGTCTGCATGTTGGCGCGGGCGAATTGTCTTGGAGGCTTTGTGAAAATTTCGTGCAACGCATATTCGGAAACAAAATAAAGCAGCGTCTTTACTACAAAATGCAAACGCCCCGAACCAGTCGGGGCGTTTTATCAAAAGAGCAGCGCTGTTACTTCTCGGCGCGCTCTTTCAGGGCTTTCAAGGTATTGAAGGGCGCATCGACCACGAACTTGTTGGCGACCATCGACGGTATGCTACCGCCCGGCTCGGTGTGCACCTGATAGGTCACTTCAATCTGGTCACCCTTGGGCACGAACTTCCAGAAACCGTCGACTTTGGTCACCCGCACAAAGCCTTTTTCCTCAGGAATGTACTTCGGCACACCTTCAAGCTTACGGGTCAGGCTGCCATCGGCACCCTCGACGGTGGTCACATGCAGCACCGAATCACGCTCGGTGACCGGCCAAGGGGTATTGAACTGGGTGTAGGTCCAGCTCTGATCACCTTCGTGTTTGAGCAATTTCTGGGTCTTGCATTCGTGAATCCAGGCACAGGCCCCCGGCACGTCTTCCTGCAATGCGCGCAGTTTGGCCACGGTGGTCTTCATCAGCGTGACACCACGATAGGCCTTGTAATCGGAGCCGGCCACCTCGCTCAGGGAGATCTTGATGCCGTCCTGTTCCTTGGCGACTTTCCAGTCTTCGGCCTGAGCAGCCGTGGTGGCGAACATTACCGTCAAACCACACAGCACAGCCATACGTTGCAGCGAACCCATAGTCTTATTCCTTATTGTTGAAGATCCGTTCGTTGAACACATCACGCCGCCGTCATTTGCTCCCACCAACCCAGCAATTTGATCGCTTCGTCACTGCTGCTTCCGCAGACTTCGATGTCGGCTTCGAACGCCGAACACACTACAGGACGTTCCGGTTTGCCGAAAATGCCGCACAGGTTATCGACAGAGAGTTGTACGCAACGTTCTCCGGCGGGTTTGCCATTGGGCATGCCGGGAATCGGTGAACTGATGGAAGGGGCAATGCAACAGGCGCCACAGCCTTCACGGCATTTCATGACGACGAGCTCCTCGATGGGCGATGTGTTAAAGGACGTGGCACAGAGTAACCGCTAAAACGCTTGTTTAAAATTGTCTGGACCCGGGTTTTTTCGCTTAAACGAGCGTGACTGACCAGTCTCCGACAAAGCGTCTGGCCAGCGGGTCACGGACGGGAAGAAATTATCGTTTGAACTCGAATTCCAGGGCTGCGCCTTCAACTTCACGGCGCTCTTCGTTGCGCAGTTGCAACTGCATTTCGTTGCTGATCAGCCTTCCGTTGAGCTGAAACGGACCAGCCTTGTCACCGAACATTTGCGGCAATACTGCATCGTGCCGTGGCAACGCTACCGTACCGATCGGCTTCAAATCCTCGACCATGTCCTGGGGCAGACTCAAATCCAGATCGGCCGAAGGAAGCTTGGTTTTCACGATCTCACTGGCAGGTTTGGACTTGGAGGCAATTGGCGGTCGCTTTTTCACCTTGGCCGCTTTCTTTTTGACCGGCGCGACTTTCTTGGCGGGTGCTGTTTTTTTCGAAGTGGCGCTGGCTGCCGGTTTTTCTTGAAAGGAAGCCGCCAATACAACTTCGGCCTGGAAGGTTATCAGCAGGCAGATCGATAGCCAGACGGCGGGAAAAATCGGCTTCATGGACCCAACGATACAAACGGCAGGAGCCATATGCTCTCCTGTTGCAGGCGACATGACAAGCTCGGGCAGGAATAACCTGGCCGCCCCATCAAAAGCCGCCGGCCATCTCCTGACAGAGCTGGGTGGCGAGCATGCCAAGGGTCATCAATGCACGTTCGGCTTCACGGTTCCAGGGTGTGCCGCAGTTCAGCCGTATGCAGTGGTTGAACTGCTCGGTGTTACTGAAAATCAGCCCCGGCGCGATGCTGATGCCCTGCTGCAACGCACGAACATGCAACTCCTGAGTGTTGACCCGCCCCGGCAGGCTGACCCACAGAATGAAGCCGCCGGTCGGCCGGGTCATCTGCGTGCCTTCCGGGAAGTATTGCTGCACCGCCAGCTGGAACGCGCTGAGGTTCTTGCGGTACTCCTGACGGATATAGCGCAAATGCCGGTCGTAACCACCATTCTCCAGATAGGCCGCGATGCCCATTTGCGTGACGCTGCAGGCCGAATGGGTACTGAAGGTCTGCAAACGCTGGATTTCCTGCTGGTACTTGCCGGCAATCATCCAGCCGATCCGCACGCCCGGCGACAGGGTTTTGGAGAAGCTTGAGCAATAGATCACCCGATCCAGCCGATCGTAGGCTTTAAGTGATTTGGTGCGACCCTGCTCGAACATCAGTTCGCCGTAGATATCGTCTTCGACAATCTGGATATCGAAATCCGAGGCCAGGCGCAGCAGTTGCTTCTGCCGCTCTTCGGGCATGGTGCCGCCCAATGGATTGCTCAGACGAGTGGTCAGCACCAGCGCCTTGATCGACCACTGGTTGGCCGCCAATTGCAGGGCTTCAAGGCTCATACCGGTGGCAGGATCGCTCGGGATCTCGATGACCTTGAGGCCCAGCAGGTCGGCCAGTTGCAGCAAACCGTAGTAGGTCGGCGACTCGGCGGCGATCAGGTCGCCCGGGCGGGTCAGCACTCGCAGGGACATCTGTAAGGCATCAACGCAGCCGTGGGTAATCACCACTTCCGACGGATCGACCACCACGCCGGCATCGCGCATGCGGATCGCCACTTGTCGGCGCAACGGTTCGAAACCCGGGCTGAACATGTAGCTGAACGCCCGCGGGCTATGGAAACGGGTGACTTTGGCCAGTTGCTGATGCAGCGCCCGCACCGGAAGATAATCAACGCTCGGTACGGCTGCACCCAAGGGAAACACACCCTCGCGGCGGGATTCGACCAGGACTTGTTGGATGATGCTGCTGCGAGTGACCAGACCTGGACGCTCGACCCGGGCGATGTCCGGTGTCGGCGCCGTCAGGGCCGGGGTCTGGTGCACGTAGTAACCGGACTGCGGCCGGGCGCGGATCAGCCCCTGATCCTCGAGGTTGGCGTACGCCTGCAACACCGTCGCATGGCTGACGTTGAGCTGCGAGCTCATCTTGCGCACCGAAGGCACGCGCTCCCCCGGTTGATAGACGCCACGGCGGATGTCTTCGGCCAGTTGTTGAGCAATACGTTGGTAGAGCAAGAGATTGGTCATGACGCAGCACTCGATTTCACGGGCATTTTATTCTTGTGTGAAACAATACCGGAACAGTTTAGAAGTGTACTGGGACAGTTGCCACAATAGTCGACCGTACAGTGCAGTGTCAGCAAAAACTGTACTGCTTTGCGAACCAATTGGCAGCCAAAAAAAAACCGGCGCTGACTGGCAGGCCGGGTTGTAGGAGCTGTCGAGCGAAACGAGGCTGCGATCTTTCCAAGCCCACTTGAATATCAAGAGCAAGATCAAAAGATCGCAGGCTCCGCCAGCTCCTACCGGGCAGCGCCGAGCTGGCCTTTTTCGTCAGAGAACACAATTTCTACCCGACGGTTCTGTGCACGTCCCCGCTCGGAGGCGTTCACGTCGACCGGATACTCATCACCGTAGCCTTCAACCTGAATACGTTTATCGTCGATGCCCAAATCCATCAGCACGTCCGCCACCGATTGCGCACGGTCACGGGACAGCTTGAGGTTTTCCTGCTTGCCGCCGGTACTGTCGGCGTAGCCTTCGATGCGCACTACGCGCTTGGGGTTGAGCTGCAGGAACTGCACGATCTTCAACACCACGCGGTTCGCCGAGTTTTTCAACTCCGCTTCGCTCGTGTCGAACAACACGTCGCCCAAGGTCATCACCAGGCCACGGTCGGTCTGGGTGGTCGCCAGCGCGACAATCTGTTCTTCGAGCCACTTGCCCTGCTGCTGCACGCTGAGCAGTTTGGATTCGCGCAGGGCCAGTTGCAGGCGCTGACGCTCCAGTTCGAGCTTCGCCGCACGTTCTTCGTTGAGCACCTGATTGGTGTGTTCGCGCGCGATTTCGCTGTAGCGCTCACTCAGGTAAGCGTAATGCAGCACGTCCGATCCACTGCCCCAATAGCTGGACAGACGATCGGCACGGGCCAGCGACTCACCGGCGCGAATCACGTCCTTGGGCGCGATTCGCAGCACGTTGGAGTCTTCCTTGACCTTCTGAAAGTCAGTACTGGCCTGCTGCAACGCGGTCTCGCTGTGCTGACCAGCACAACCATAGAGGCTGGCGCAGCCCGCCAGGATCAAACCGCCCAGGGCTTTGGTCTTGAGGCTCATTGGGCATCTCCCAGTTGCTTGCGCAGGCGAGTGATGCGGGTATTGAGCACGTTCAACTGCTCCTCGCTCTTGAGGGTCAGAACCTGGGCTTCGGCCAGACGCGCGTCCAGCTCGGCCTGCTCGGCCCGCATGCGCGCGTTCTTGAAGGATTGGTCGTTCATGCTGCCCTTGGCGCGGTTGAACTTGTCTTCGGCCAGTTTCATTTCCGGCACGTCGGCGGCGGTGGCGCCCACGGCCTTGGCCTGATCGAGTGCCTGTTCGGTCAGGCGCATTTGTTCATTCGGCGCCGGATCGGCTGCACAACCCGCCAGAGCCAGAACGGCCAGGGCAGCGAAAAGAGGTCGAATACTCACTAAAAATCCCTACTGTTTTGGGGTACTGACAGGTTGTTGCTGCGGTTGTGAGAGCTGCGCCTTCCAGCGCTCGATATTGCGTTGCAGCACGGCTTCCGTCAGTCCGGACGCGGGCAATTCTGTCATCTTTTTGGCCAGCTGTCCGCGCAACCACGGATCGTTGCAGGCGGAGTTGTGGGAAACCGCGAGGAACAGGCCGGGTTTGTCGATCGGTTGTGGACGGGCGATCAGGTCGTTGGCCAGGTTAAGTGTCTGCGCAGCCGCCATGCCCGAGTAGCGTCCGGCAAGGACAAATTCCACCTCTCCCAGCAGCAATTTCTGAAAGGCCTGGGTCAGGTTAGGCGTACGGGCGAGGGTCAATTGCTGCTCGGCGAATACGCCAAATGCCGGGGTCATACGAGACTTTTCCGACAATGCGCCGGGATGACCGTGAAGGTCCTGCGCTTCGTTGTAGACCAGCGTCGAGTCTTTGCGGGTCCAGACCAGGTAATCGTTTTCCAGTAACGGAGGATGAATGTAATCCAGAGTGTCCAGCTCACTGACCGTCAATGACGCATCCGCCAGCATGTCCATGCGCCCACTGCGCACTTCGTCCAGAGCCTGAGAGCGTTTGCCGGCGTAAAGCAGTTCGACCTTGATCCCCAGCTCCCCCGCCACTTGCTGCAACAGGTCAGCACTGGCACCGATCAGGTGCTTGGGGTTTTGCGGGTCTTGCCACAGGTACGGCGGCGCGTCCGGGCTGCCGGTCACCACCAGGCGTTCGCACTTGCCCGCGGCGACGGACAGCGCCGGCAACACCGTCAGCCCCATTAGCAAAGACCAGCCGTAAACGCGGCGCAGATCCATGGCGACACTCTCCCACTCAAATCCGGAACAAAAAAAAAGCCCGACCAAAAGGTCGGGCTCTTTATAAGTCAGGCCGCTGGATTAGACCAGCTTCTCAAACTCAGGGATGGCTTCGAACAGGTCTGCCACCAGGCCGTAATCGGCCACCTGGAAGATCGGCGCTTCTTCGTCCTTGTTGATCGCGACGATCACTTTGGAGTCTTTCATGCCGGCCAGGTGCTGGATCGCGCCGGAGATACCGACGGCGATGTACAGCTGTGGAGCAACGATCTTGCCGGTCTGACCGACCTGCATGTCGTTGGGTACGAAACCTGCGTCGACCGCGGCGCGGGAAGCACCGACGGCAGCGCCCAGCTTATCGGCCAAGGCGTACAGGTGTTTGAAGTTGTCGCCGTTCTGCATGCCGCGGCCGCCGGAAACGACGATCTTGGCAGCGGTCAGTTCCGGACGATCGGACTTGGCCAGTTCTTCGCCGACGAAGCTGGAAATACCCGCATCGTGAGCAGCTGCAACGGCTTCAACAGCCGCCGAACCACCTTCAGCCGCCACCGGGTCGAAACCGGTAGCACGAACGGTGATGACTTTGACCGCAGCGTTCGATTGAACGGTTGCGATGGCGTTACCGGCGTAGATCGGGCGCTTGAAAGTGTCAGCGCTTTCGACCGAGATGATCTCGGAGATCTGGTCAACGTCCAACTGAGCGGCAACGCGCGGCAGGATGTTTTTGCCGTTGGACGTGGCAGCAGCCAGGATGTGGCTGTAGCCCTTGCCCAACTCGGCAACCAGAGGAGCAACGTTTTCCGGCAGTTGGTGAGTGTAGGCGGCGTTATCGGCCACCAGCACTTTAGCCACGCCAGCGATTTTCGCAGCGGCTTCAGCCACGGCGCCAGCGCCCTGACCTGCAACCAGAACGTGGATGTCACCACCGATTTTAACGGCGGCAGCCACGGTGTTCAGCGTGGCCGGGGCCAGCACTTTGTTGTCGTGTTCTGCGATTACCAAGATAGTCATGATTAGATTACCTTCGCTTCGTTTTTCAGTTTCTCGACCAGTTCAGCCACCGACTTGACCTTGATACCCGCGCTGCGTGCAGCTGGCGCTTCGACTTTCACGGTCTTGTTGGTGGAGGCGGTGGAAACGCCCAAAGCGTCCGGAGTCAGCACTTCGAGAGGCTTCTTCTTGGCTTTCATGATGTTTGGCAGGGACGCGTAGCGCGGCTCGTTCAAACGCAGGTCGGTGGTGACGATGGCCGGCAGTTTCAGGGAAACCGTCTGCGCGCCGCCGTCGACTTCGCGAGTCACGGCAACCGTGTCGCCGCTGATTTCGACTTTGGACGCGAACGTGCCCTGACCGTAGCCGCTCAATGCCGCGAGCATCTGGCCAGTCTGGTTGTTGTCGCTGTCGATGGCTTGTTTGCCAAGGATCACCAGCTGAGGCTGTTCCTTGTCGACAACAGCCTTGAGCAGCTTGGCAACGGCCAGCGAAGTCAGGTCTTCAGCGGATTCGACGAGGATGGCGCGGTCGGCACCCAGAGCCAGCGCGGTGCGCAGTTGCTCTTGAGCGGTGGACGGGCCGATGGAGACGACGACGATTTCAGTCGCAACACCTTTCTCTTTCAGGCGTACGGCTTCTTCCACTGCGATTTCGCAGAACGGGTTCATCGACATCTTGACGTTGGCGAGGTCGACGCCGGAATTGTCCGCCTTGACGCGAACCTTGACGTTGTAATCCACAACGCGTTTGACAGCTACAAGAACCTTCATGGATTCCTCGTTACTCTCCGGTGAAAAGAAAGTCGCCTAGGCGAACCTGGCGGTTTGATGCTCATCGGCGCAAGGGCACCTCTAAAAACGCTGGCAAAGGTGTCAAGTGACAAGCGCTCACGATGAAGATAACCGTTCGTCAGTGGTGACTGACGAGTCATTCATTATCGCGGCGTGTAAACTGCGCGCCAGAACCTGCGCTGCGCATCACCTTGTACTGCCATCGCCCTGTCTTTAGAGGTGCTCTTGATACCAACAGTCAGCCTACGGCGAGCGCAAAACCGACCGTATCTTGACCGGAACACCTATTCCGGTCAATACGGCAAAATGGCCAGTCATAAGCCGCGTGACTTTGATTTCTCTGGCTTTGAGCCGATTCAAACAAACGTTTGTATTGGACGCTAGGAGTGGTGTAGATATAATGCGCCACCTTAGAGAGAAAGGTGGCTCATCGATTGTCCTCTTCCTGCATTGCGCAGGGATTCATGGATGCGACACCAAACCTCCAATTAGAAAAAAAACTGTTGAGCCTTGAGTAGGAGATAACCTGTGGAACGCGAATACATGGAATTCGACGTGGTCATCGTCGGTGCCGGCCCCGCTGGTCTTTCCGCCGCCTGCCGATTGAAGCAGAAGGCCGCCGAAGCCGGTAAGGAAATCAGCGTCTGCGTGGTCGAAAAAGGCTCCGAAGTCGGTGCTCACATCCTGTCCGGCGCCGTGTTCGAACCACGCGCCCTGAACGAATTGTTCCCGGACTGGAAAGAACTCGGCGCGCCGCTGAACACGCCGGTCACTCGCGATGACATCTTCGTTCTCAAGAACGCCGACAGTGCGCAGAAGATTCCTGACCTCTTTGTGCCCAAGACCATGCACAACGAAGGCAACTACATCATTTCCCTGGGCAACCTGTGCCGCTGGCTGGCTCAGCAGGCCGAGAACCTGGGCGTGGAAATCTACCCAGGCTTCGCCGCTCAGGAAGCGCTGTTCGACGAGAACGGCGTGGTCCGCGGGATTATCACCGGCGATCTGGGCGTTGACCGCGAAGGCCATCCGAAAGAAGGCCTGTACACCCCGGGCATGGAACTGCGTGGCAAGTACACGCTGTTCGCCGAAGGTTGCCGTGGTCACATCGGCAAGCAACTGATCAAGCGCTTCAACCTCGACAGCGATGCCGACGCACAGCACTAC
Organism: Pseudomonas sp. ACM7; assembly: GCF_004136015.1. Lineage (NCBI taxonomy): Bacteria > Pseudomonadati > Pseudomonadota > Gammaproteobacteria > Pseudomonadales > Pseudomonadaceae > Pseudomonas > Pseudomonas sp. ACM7. The sequence goes on from NZ_CP024866.1 coordinate 876,359, forward strand.
GGCATCGGCCTGAAAGAAATCTGGGAAATCGACCCGACCAAGCATCAACCAGGCCTGGTGGTCCACACCGCCGGTTGGCCGCTGGATATCATGGGCACCGAGAACACCGGCGGCTCGTTCCTCTATCACCTGGAAAACAACCAGGTCGTAGTCGGTCTGATCGTCGACCTGTCTTACAGCAACACTTACCTGTCGCCGTTCGACGAGTTCCAGCGCCTCAAGCATCACCCGGTGCTCAAGCAGTACCTGGAAGGCGGCAAGCGCATCAGCTACGGCGCTCGCGCCATCAGCAAAGGCGGCCTGAACTCACTGCCGAAAATGGTCTTCAAGGGCGGCGCGCTGATCGGTTGCGACCTCGGCACCCTGAACTTCGCCAAGATCAAAGGCAGCCACACCGCGATGAAGTCCGGCATGCTCGCCGCTGAATCCGTGGCCGAAGCGCTGTTCGCTGAAAAAGACGGCACCGAAGAGCTGACCACTTACGTCGACGCGTTCAAGAAGAGCTGGCTCTACGACGAACTGTTCGCCAGCCGCAACTTCGGCCCGGCGATCCACAAGTTCGGCGCCATCGTCGGCGGCGGTTTCAACTGGCTCGACCAGAACATCTTCGGCGGCAAACTGCCGTTCACCTTGCACGACACCAAGCCGGATTACGCTTGCCTCAAGCTTGCGGCCGACTGCAAGAAGATCGACTACCCGAAACCGGACGGCAAGATCAGCTTCGACAAACTCAGCTCGGTGTTCATCTCGGGTACCAACCATGAAGAAGAGCAGCCGTGCCACCTGAAGCTGACCGACCCGAGCATCCCGATCGCCAAGAACCTGCCGCTCTACGATGAGCCTGCCCAGCGTTACTGCCCGGCCGGCGTGTACGAAGTGGTGACCATGGAAGACGGTGAGAAGCGCTTCCAGATCAACGCCCAGAACTGCGTTCACTGCAAGACCTGCGACATCAAGGACCCTGCACAGAACATTACCTGGGTGGCGCCGGAAGGTTCTGGTGGCCCGACTTACCCGAACATGTAAGTCGAATGGCTGAACATCAAGGCTCCCGAACGGGGGCCTTTTTGTTGCCTGCGATTCAAGCCACACCACAAACCAATGTGGGAGCGAGCTTGGTCCGGGCGGCGTTCCGACGATGGCGGCTTACTATTCAACATTGATGTCGACTGATACACCGCAATCGCGAGCAAGCTCGCTCCCACAGGGGGATCAGCGGTGTGTCAGGCAGCGCGCTCATCCCCCGGATTACGCTCGAAGTAGCGCTTGTACTCACGACTGAACTGCGACGTACTTTGATACCCGACCCGATGCGCCACCTGTGCCACGCCCAATCCCTCGCCCAGCAATAACTGCTGGGCCCTGAGCAAACGCAATCGCTTCAAATACTGCACTGGCGACAACAACGTGCTGCGTTTGAAATGCTCATGAAAGGTCGACGCACTCATGTTCGCGCAACTGGCCAGGGTTTCGACGTTCAGCGGCTCGGTGTAATGCGCATGCAGATGGCTGAGCGATGCCGCGATCCGGGCGAATTGACCCTGTTGCTCGACCAGCGCCCGCAGCACATCGGCTTGCGGCCCGCGCAAGGCGACGAACAACAACTCGCGCAATCGCGCCTGCCCCATAACCTGGCATTCCAGCGGATCGTGCAGGCAACGCAGCAGCCGTTCAACACAACCACGCATCGCATCGTCGAGCACCGCCGAGGTCATGGACTCTGGCGTTTGCGCCGCAATACTACGCCCCGGCGCCAGCCCCATGGCCAAGACCAACTCACCGAGCAACACCCGGTCAATGGCGATGGAAACGCCCAGCATAGGGCCATCGGGTGCTGAAAACGTCTCGCACTCGAACGGCACCGGCAATGCCTGAATCAAATAATGCCCGGCGCCGTACTCCAGTGTACGCGGCCCCAGATACGCCAACTTGCTGCCCTGGGCGATGATGACCAGACTCGGCTCGTAAATCTGCGGGCCGCGAGCCACATCACAACTGGCCCGCAAAACCTGCACACCCGGCAACGCCGTGGGAGCGAAACCGTCGCGATTAGTCAAAGGCTGAATCAGCGAAACCAGCGTGGCATTGGCATCCAGATGACGGGTCAACAACATGAGAGTTCTTCACAAAAAAGTCGCGGAAATAGGGATGAAAGCATCATCGCAGGTCTGATGGCCAATGCGACCCATTGAAGGCTGATGCCGGAGGATTAGGCATGACACCCGGAGGAATCACCATGGCCGGTGGCCGGTACGGAGCCCAGAATGCGCCACCTCACCCGTCACAGCTTTTGCGAGGTTCATCATGTACACCGCCATCGGATACGCCGCCCAGTCGGCCACCACTCCCCTCGCCCCCGTGAAATTCGAACGCCGCAGCCCTCGGGCCGACGACGTTGCGATCGATATTCTCTACTGCGGCGTCTGCCATTCCGACATCCATCAGGCACGCAACGAGTGGGGCATTGCCGTTTACCCACTGATGCCCGGCCACGAGATCGTAGGCAAAGTTACCGCCATCGGTGCGAATGTCACCAAGCACAAAGTCGGCGATCTGGTTGGCGTCGGGTGCATGGTTGATTCGTGCCGCAGCTGCGAAGCCTGCCAATCGAACTTCGAGCAATACTGCCTCGAAGGTCCGACCATGACTTACGCCACCCCGGACCGCGTCGATGGCAGCAACACCATGGGCGGCTATTCCGACAGCATCGTGGTCAGCGAACACTTCGTGGTGCGCATCCCCGAGAAACTCGACCCGGCCAGCGCCGCGCCGATCCTGTGTGCCGGCATCACCACCTATTCGCCGCTCAAGCACTACGGCGTGAAGGCGGGCGACAAGGTCGGGATTCTCGGCATGGGCGGCCTCGGCCACATGGGCATCAAGTTCGCCAAGGCAATGGGCGCTGAAGTCACGCTGTTCACCCGCTCGGCGAACAAGGCTGAAGAAGGTCGTCGCCAAGGTGCGGACCACGTGATCGTGTCCACCGATGCCGAACAGATGAAGGCCGCCGCAGGACATTTCGACTTCCTGCTGGACACCATTCCGGTGCAGCACGACCTCAACCCCTACCTCGATACGCTGCGTTTCGACGGCGTGCACATTCTGGTGGGCCTGATCGAACCGATCGATCCACCGGTCCACGCCGCCAAACTGGTATTGGGCCGTCGTGTGCTGGCCGGCTCGCTGATCGGCGGCATCGCCGAAACCCAGGAAGTGCTGGATTTCTGTGCCGAGCACAACATCACCTGCGACATCGAAATGCTCGACATCCGCCAGATCAACGAGGCTTACGCCCGCATGATTGCCGGTGATGTGAAGTACCGTTTCGTGATCGACATGGCAACGCTGAAGGTCTAAACCTTCGCGCCAAGTTCTGCCGAGAGCCGAGCCGTGACCCCTTTGATCAGGGGAATCAGCTCGGCCATTTTCTCCAGCGGCATATATGGCACGGTGCTGGCGATGCTGATGCCGGCAACGATGCGCTTGCTGGCATCACGGATCGGCGCTGCCACACAGCGGATCGACGGTTCGTTATCTTCCAGATCGAACGCATAACCGCCTGCCACATACTCGACCATGCGCTGCTGAAACTGCTCCCAGGACTGCTCCGGGTGCTGCGGCCAGAACTGATTTTTCCCACCCGCCGGCAAGCTGACTTCGTACAGCCGCTGCCATTCTTCCTGCGTGTCATCGAGCATCAGCGCCTTGCCGATCCCGGTGCGCGCCAACGGCATGCGATGGCCAACCCGCGAACGCATTTCCGGGCCATTGCGCCCCGGATTCTTGTGCAGGTACAGCACCTCGTCGCCTTCACGAATCGCCAGGTGAATGGTGTCGCCGGTCAACGCCGACAACTCATCCAGATACGGCCCGGCCAATGTGACCAGCGGCAATTCTTCACGCGCCTGGAAGCCCAGCTCGATCAACTTCGGCCCCAACAGATAACCGACTTGCGGCACCACACGCAGATAACGCTCGTCCACCAGGCAACTGGCCAGACGATGGGTGGTGCTGCGTGTCGTGCCGATCAACCGGGCGATTTCCTTGAGATCGCGGGCGCCACTGGCCACCGCCTGAACCACACCCAGACCACGAAGCAGTGTCTGGGTGCCGGTCGGTGCGGCGTCCTTGGCGATTTTTGGGGCGTCTTCCTGCATATCCAGCCTTTACCGTTGAGCGAGTGAACGGGCGGCATTATGGTCGCCCGCATGCCGCAACTACAACTTGATACGCTCGACTTTGCCGACCAGCAAGATGTAGGAAAGCGCGCCAATCAACGCCAGAACCGAGATATAGGTGATCGCGGGAGCGAACGAATCACCGGTAGCGAGGAAACCGATGACGATCGGCGTGGTAATCGCCGACAGGTTGCCGATGAAGTTGAACACCCCACCGGTCAACCCGAGCAATCGCGCCGGGGCCAACGTTGAAACCAGCGACCAGGTGATCGAAGCCAGCCCGTTACCGAAGAACGCCAACGCGAGGAAGGCAATCACCAGCGGTGTCGACTCGACGAAGTTGGCGCCGATAATCGAGGTGGAAATCAGCAGACCGCCAATGATCGGCAACTTGCGGGCGAAACCCACGGTGTAGCCGCGACGGATCAGCCAGTCGGAGAAGAACCCGGAACAGAGCACACCGACGAAGGCGGCGAGAAAAGGCAGCGACGCCAGCAGGCCGGACTTGATGAAGTCCATGCCGCGATACTTCACCAGGTAGGTCGGGAACCACGTCAGAAAAAACCACAACGTCGAGTTGAGGCAGAACTGGCCGAGATAAATGCCCCACAACTTGCGCTTGGTTAGCACGATGCCGAGGTCGATCCAGCTGAATTTGGCTTTGACTTTGGCTTGTTCAGCCTGGATATCCACCAGCCCGCCACCTTCGCGGATCAGGTCGATTTCGGCGTCATTGGCACCTTTGAAATCCCGTGGCTCGCGGTACACCGCGTACCAGATCACCGCCCAGAGAATGCCCACCGCACCGGTGCTGACAAACACCATGTGCCAGCCATATTGATGTTGCAGCCAGGCCAATACCGGTGTCAGGAACGCCAGACCGACGAATTGCCCGGAGGTATAGAAACCAATGGCCGTGGCGCGTTCGCGCTCGGGGAACCAGGTGGTAACCACACGGCTGTTGATCGGGTACGCCGGCGCTTCCAGTGCACCGACCGCCATGCGCAATACGAACAGTGCGATGAAGCTGGCGGCGAAGCCGAGCATCACCGTGGCGATCGACCATAGCAGCAATGCGACGCTATAAAGAATCCGCGGCGGCACCCGATCCACCAGCCAGCCGCCGGGGATTTGCATGGCGGCATAGGTCCAGCCGAATGCCGAGAAAATCAGCCCGACGTGGATCGGGTCGATGCCCAGTTCGCTGGTCAGCGCCGGGGCGGCGATGGACAGGTTGCTGCGGTCCAGGTAGTTGATCACCACGGTGATGAACAGCAGGACCATGATGAAAAAACGCTTGCGGCTGGGCGTCACCAACGACGCCTGCCCGGTGAGGGTTTGCGGTTGCATGGGGAGTGCCTCTTCTTATGTTTATTGAGGTCGATGAAAAGCTTGGATTGACGCAGATCTTCCGGTCAATGGAGATCAAATGTGGGAGCGGGCTTGCTCGCGAAAGCGGTGGTTCATTCAACATTGATGTCGGCTGACACCCCGCTTTCGCGAGCAAGCCCGCTCCCACAAAGGGATTGTGTTGAGTCAGTGAGAACTCACCACTCAGCAAAGCTGCCATCGGCATGGCGCCAGATCGGGTTGCGCCAGCGGTGACCGACCGCCGCGCGTTCGATGACGTATTCCTCGTTGATCTCGATCCCCAGGCCCGGGCCATTCGGGATTTTCACGAAGCCTTTGTCGTAGTCGAACACCCGCGGATCCTTGACGTAATCCAGCAGGTCATTGCTCTCGTTGTAATGAATGCCCAGGCTCTGCTCCTGGATGAACGCGTTGTAGCAAACAGCATCCAGCTGCAAACACGCCGCCAGTGCAATCGGGCCCAACGGGCAATGCAGCGCCAGCGCCACGTCGTAGGCTTCGGCCATGTTGGCGATCTTGCGTGTTTCGGTGATGCCGCCGGCGTGAGACGCGTCCGGCTGGATGATGTCGACATAACCTTCGCTGAGCACACGCTTGAAATCCCAGCGCGAGAACAGCCGCTCACCGAGGGCAATCGGGGTGCTGGTCAGCGGCGCCAATTCTTTCAGCGCTTCGTAGTTTTCGCTGAGCACCGGTTCTTCGATGAACATCAGTTTGTACGGGTCGAGTTCCTTCATGAGGACCTTGGCCATGGGCTTGTGCACCCGGCCATGGAAGTCCACGCCGATGCCGACGTTCGGCCCCACCGCATCGCGCACGGCGGCGACGTTGGCCAGGGCCAGGTCGACTTTTTCGAAGGAATCGAGGAATTGCAGCTCTTCGGTGCCGTTCATTTTCACCGCAGTGAAACCACGCTCGACGGCTTCCTTTGCAGCGCGAGCGGTGTCCGCCGGGCGGTCGCCGCCGATCCACGAATAGACGCGAATCTTGTCCCGCACCTGACCGCCCAGCAGATCGCTGACCGACACACCCAAGGCCTTGCCCTTGATGTCCCACAACGCCTGATCGATGCCGGCCAGCGCGCTCATGTGGATCGCGCCGCCCCGGTAGAAGCCACCGCGGTAAAGCACGGTCCAGATGTCTTCGATGTTGCGTGGGTCTTTGCCGATCAGGTAGTCAGACAATTCTTCAACGGCAGCCGCCACCGTGTGAGCGCGGCCTTCGACCACGGGCTCGCCCCAACCGGTCACGCCCTCGTCGGTTTCGACCTTGAGGAAGCACCAGCGCGGCGGAACGATGAAGGTGGTCAGTTTGGTGATTTTCATCTCGTGCTCTCTTTTTTATAAATGCAGCTCTTATTAGATGCAGCGCTCGCAGCGCCAAAAAGTCTTAGCGGAGGGCTTTCCAGGCAGCCACGTAGGCCTTGGCGTTAAGCGCCACTTCATCTGGGGTCATGCCCGGTTTGAACAACCCGGAACCGAGGCCGAAGCCTTTGACGCCCGCGTCGATAAACACCTGCATGTTGTCCGGCGTGATCCCGCCGACCGGCGCCAGAATCGTTCCCGCAGGCAGTACCGCGAGCCAGGCTTTGACGACTGCCGGGCCCATCTGCTCGGCCGGGAACATCTTCAGCACGTCCGCCCCTTCGGCCAATGCGGCGAAGGCTTCAGTCGGCGTCGCCACACCCGGCGACAGGAACAACCCCGCCGCTTTCGCTGCGCGCAACACCTTGGCATCGCTGTGCGGCATGACGATCACTTGCCCCCCCGCTGCTTTCACTTGCTCGACCTGCTCCGGCGTCAACACCGTGCCCGCGCCGATCAGGCAATCGGCGGGCAAGGTACTGCGCAGGATGCGGATACTTTCGTACGGCTCAGGGGAATTGAGCGGCACTTCGATGACGCGAAATCCGGCGGCGTAAAGGACTTCGCCGATGGCTGCCGCTTCTTGCGGGCGCAGGCCACGCAAAATCGCGATCAGACCGTTTTGCGCCAATGCTTGCTTGAGCATTTCAGACCTCCAGTCAGGTTTAACGGGATGGGTTGGGTGTGATCAGTCCGGCGGCAACCGCCAACTGCCACAAGCCGCGCTCGGTGGCCTGTTCGGCCAGGGTCACCCGGGCAAAACCGCAGGCGTCGAGCGCCCGGCTGTAGCGGGCACAGAGTTGGGAATTACCGATGAGGATGATCGAAGGCAGATGAACGCTGTTGCGTCGGCGTCGCTGAACACTCGCCAACGCTGACAGTTCATGGCCGATCAACAAGCCGGACAAGTAATCCGGTTGGGCGGTGGCGCTGAGTTCGCCGGTCAAACCGAGGCTGCGGGCACTGAACAATGTCGACAACGGTCCGATCTCGCCATCCGTCGACAGGGCCACCTGCACACCACGATCAAAGGCTTGGCCATCGAAGGACGCGCCCTTTTGCTGGGTGCGTCCCAGAATGCTGTGTTCGCTAAGCACGGCGAAGACTTCGCCGGTCATGAAGGTATCGAAATGCACGATGCAGCCGTTGGCCACTTCCACCCACTTCGAATGACTGCCCGGCAGGCCGATCAACAGATCACCACCCGCCTCGGCCGGTAGATTCTGCAGCACGCCGAGCACTTGGGTTTCTTCGCCGCGCATCACGTTCGGCAGGCGCGAACGCTGAATCACGCCCGGCACGATGTGCACGTCGACACCGCGAAGACTGCGAACCGTTTGTAGGGAGATTCCGAGATTGGCGACGTTTGCCGGCGTATCGCGGTAAGCCGCTTCGAGCCAGCCTTGTGCGCTGCCGACCATGCCGCATGCAATCACCGGCAAATCGGGCTGCGCGTCGAGCCAGTCACCGCAAGCCTCATCGAAGGCCAGTTCAAAACCGTCGGTACATTCCTGACCCGCAATCATTCGCGGCGTCCTGGGCAGCTGCATGATCCCCGACGACAGCGAACGCTGTTCGAGCACCAGGCCACCTGCGGCGAGTTTGTAAGCACGTAATGAGGTTGTCCCCCAATCGAGCGCGATCAATTGCGCCAGCATCGCTTCACCTGTTTTGTTTATAGGCAGTGAGTGAGCTGGACTATAGGCCTTCCGGAGCACAAATCTCAATATGTAATTTCGAATCCCATATTTTGGGATATTGCTTTCTGGCCTCTCCTTCAGGTTTGGATGGACCACTGACTTTGCGACCATCCTCCGCGCCGTTTTGCATTCAGTACTTAGCGATCTCTCGTAACAACTCTTTCGTAGGAACCTGCATCTCTTCCGAAAAATAGGTTTTGTAAGAATAGGCATTGATTCTAACTTTGCAGGTAATTGACGCCTGCTCGGCCAATAGCGAACTAAGAGCTTCGCTTTTCATCACAGCATCGTTTGTCGAACTCTTGACTTCACTAAATATTAAATCAGCCTTAAACACCTGTTCACCACCCTGCTGAACAGTTTCAATAAACCCCTCCCCGTATTGGTGGATGCGGTGAGCCACTGAAAAATCAGTATCACCGTCCAAGGAGCAAATTAATGTCTGACTTATCTTTGATTTAAACAAATTCACCACATCTACATTTGACGTAAAGCTAACTTGATATATACGTTTGTCTTGATAGCGCTCGACGCTGACGTACTCCAATTTAGCAATGGGCTTACCATGATTCATTGCGCATGAAGCGCACAGCATGAACATTAAACACAGGAGCAATCTAGGCACATTTTTTTCCTTTGAAGTGTTCAACTATCGACTCCATTAAAATATCCCTGGCCGACTTACCGCATTCAAGCACGGCGATGTAAATCGCCCACGCGTCGGCATGATTAACATCAACACGACCGTTCATATTTGGACCGGATGCCATATTCCACTGCTCACCAAAATCGGCCACAAGGTCGGAAAAATTCCAATCCTTGGCATCTGCTCTCACGTTGACCCAGTACTCTGCCTTTGGTTTGGGTTCTTGCTGATAGATACTCGAGATCCCATAGACAATTTTTCCTTCACCCACAGGATCCAGCGTGACTAAAACCGGAATTCTATACCCTCGATTACTTAACACTGCTGATAGGTGAGCACCATTCCATCCACCCAGGCTGTGACCCACTATATATACAGGCGTTGTTAGATCCGGCGCCTTGGCCAGAACATTGGCCTGAAGCCCTTCATCAGTTAAAAAATCGTTACAACTAAGATGATGCGCCTCATAGGTATCAGCAAGGCCTTCAATTTCCATATTTTTAATGAAGATTTTGCGAGCTTCCACGACGTTATTATTGGGCCCCGTCAGATAGTAACTTTCCTTGTCACCGGCCCCACCGACAAAAAATACAACGATGGTCTTGGGGGTAACTGACGCTTGTTTAACAGTAACATCCGTTTTACACGTCAAGTCATGAGTCACCACCAGCTTCTGACATCCCTTCAATGCAGGATTTTCGGCTCCCATTTCCTGCTACTCCACGAACAATTTAATGGTTTCGGGGACATGCGAACTTACCATATGGGTAAAGCCCGCTTCATTCGTGATGCCATGCTCCACACGTCCGTCTCCGCGTTGAATGGCGTAAGGATAGTTAGGCATAGGGGCGCCCGTGATCTCATTGATCACTTGCATTCGGTCATTGAAGTGCACCGGCATCGGCAACAACCCACTGAACGCAGCGCCTCCGCCACTCTGGCCAATAATTACCGTGCCGGAGCCGCCAACGACCACGTTGCCGTGACCACCCGTACTGTCGAGCGTTGCGGCGTTGAGACCGTTGATGAATACCGTTCCGGACACGGCACCGGTGATCGGGCTGCCGCAGGCGGATTTGTCGGTCATGCGGGCCGCGGCGAGGCCGTCGAAGAAAACGTCCGGTGAGCCGGACACGATCGGGTTAGTGCCATGGCCCGGCAACGGGCACGCGGTTGGGTCGGTGACGCGCGCAGCGGGTTTTCCACTCAAGTCAAAGCTCCTTGCTTCTGAAGTTCAGGGGGAAGGTGATAGATATCGATGTCGGTCGCGGCGAAGCGCCAGCGATTGTCGATCGGGTCGAACAGCGCATGACAATTGTCGCGACTGTCGGAAAATGTGGCGTTGTGAAGGGTTTGCCAGGCTTCGTCGACCTGCCATCGCAAATCAGCACCCGAAACGTTGTCGAGGTCATTGAGCAAGGTGTTGTAGTCCCGCAGACCAATCCGGTCGTAGGTGGTTTGCAATAGACAGGCCATTTGCGGACCGAACTCGACGTAGTGTTCCGAGGTCCATTGGCCGATGTCGGAATAGACGTACCAGCCCATTGGTACCAGCGCTCCGTCATTCAGCAGACATTGACCTGTCTGGGCGACGAAGCCACAGCAGACATGCAGCGCCAGCCAGCCCTGATGTTCCTGGATAAACGAGTTCGGATCGAACGTGCGAAGGGGTACGACGCGGTACTCTTCAAGACCGCGACTGCGCGTCATCAACTCGGCGTCCAGACGCGAAACGAAGGCCCGAATCGCCTTACCACCCGTGTGGTTGAGGGTGCAAAGAATATCCACCGATTGGCGATGGAGGTCGTCAGTCGAGCCAAGTTTTTTGACCAGACCATACAAACGCATATTCGCCCGAAGTCCGCTCATCGCCCGTCACTCATTGATGCGGCGAAGGCTCCACGGGCGTGGAGATAAAGTGCCAAAGGCATTGCAGGTGTCGTCCGTGAGCGCGCAAAAGGCGCACAGAATGCCGGACTAGAGCGGTGGCGACAACTGATTCAGCAGCCCATTGCCATCAGTGATCACCGCCCCTCGGCAAACTCCCGCAACACCGCCCCATCCATCCGATACCGCACCCACTCTTCCTGCGGCTGAGCACCCAACGACTTGTAGAACTCGATTGCCGGTTTGTTCCAGTCCAGCACGCTCCACTCAAATCGACCGCAATCATTGGCGCAGGCGATTTTCGCCAGATGGCGCAGCAAGGTTTTACCGGCGCCGCCACCACGCTGTTCGGGGGTGATGTAGAGGTCTTCGAGGTACAGGCAGTTGCTGCCGAGCCACGTGGAATAGCTGAAGAAAAACACGGCAAAGCCGATTGGCGAGCCATCGCGCAGGCAGATCAGCCCGTGGGCGGTGGCGCCTTCGCTGAACAGGCTGCGCTCGATGTCGGCGACGCTGGCGATGACTTCGTGGCGGGCACGTTCGTAGTCGGCCAGTTCGGTGATGAACCCGAGGATTTGCGGTGCATCGCTCGGGGTCGCCGGGCGGATCTCGATCGTCATGGACGTGCCTTCGTCAAAAGTTGAAAACGCCATACTAAGTCGGCGAGCGACGCTCGTCACACTGGAAATTCAAAGCTGATCCATGGAGCATGTGTAGCTGCTACAGGGCTATGTCGCTGCAAAAGACGTTTTCACTTAACAGGATGTTTATGAACACTGATGCTTTCGCACCACTGCAACTCCTCGCTGCGCAACTGCTGCCCCACGCGCTGGAACCCTCAGAGGACGGCGCCCATGATCTGTCGCACTTGCAGCGGGTCTGGCACAACGTGCGTACGCTTCATGCTGAAGAAGGTGGCGATCTTGAGGTGCTGCTCGCAGCGGTGCTTTTGCACGATTGCGTGGCGGTAGAGAAGAACTCGCCGCTGCGTTCTCAGGCCTCGCGGCTGGCCGCCGAGAAGGCATCGAAATTGTTGGCGGACATGGCCTGGCCAGACGTAAAAGTCAGCGCGGTTGCCCATGCCATCGAAGCACACAGTTTTTCCGCCAACATCGCGCCAACCACGCTCGAAGCGAAAATCATGCAGGACGCCGACCGCCTCGACTCCCTTGGCATGCTCGGCGTGGCGCGAACCTTTTACATCGCCGGACGTATGGGCAGCGCGTTGTACGACCCAGAGGATCCCGAGGCGAAGGACCGGGAGTACGATGACAAACGTTTTTGCCTCGACCATTTCCAGACCAAACTGCTGCACCTGGCGGATGGATTCCAGACGACCACCGGCCAGCGTCTGGCGCAGACTCGCCACGAACGGTTGAAGGGGTTCATGGAGTTGTTCAAGGAAGAAATTGGCGCCTGCTGAAGGCTTTACTCCGGCCAGCGCTAACCCTGAAATCGATAACCTCAGACCTAACATCGACGCCGTGCGTGATAGATAGATGAAGCTCTCTTCTATCGGGTCAAGGAACCGCGTCATGCCTAGCGCAACCCCCCAAGTCTCAAGCAGGTTGTTCGGCCTGTTTTGCCTGGCCAGCTACTTGCTGTCGCTGTCCTATGGCTCGACCTTTTTGCTGTCGTTGTTGATCGGTTCCCGCGGCGGCAACGAGCACGATGCCGGCAGTGTGATTTCGGCGGCGATGCTCAGCACCTTTGCCGCCGTTATTGTTTCCGGGCACTTGTCCGACCTGCTCGGTGCTGCCCGCTCGATTGCGCTGTTCGGCATTCTGCTGGTGGCCGCCAGCCTGGGCTTCGCCCTGGCGCCAGGCTTTGGCAATCTGCTGTTGTTTTTCGGGCTCTTGCTGGGGCTGGGTTGGGGCGTGTTCTATACCCTCGGGCCGATCATTGTGGCGAGTCTGGTAACGCCTGCCCAACGCGCGAAATACTTTGCGCTGCTGTCGGGCAGCATGATGACCGGGATCGGCAGCGGTCCCTTGTTAGGCCGCGCTGCCAGTGCCCTCGGGTATCCGATCACCGCGGCGTTTTACCTCGCGGCGCTGGCCAGCCTGATCGGTGTGTTGCTGTTCTGGCGGTTGGATTCGCAACTGAAAAAAGCGCCTGCCCACTCGGCAGCGGTGTCACGAATTTCCTGGCGTGCAGCGGCGCAAGTGCTGTCGTCCAGAGCGGTGTTCCCGATCATCATGGTCGGTCTCGGCGGCTGCGTTTTCGGCGGTCTGTCGAGTTTTCAAACCAGCTACGCGGCGGCGCGTTCACTCGACTATTCACTGTTCTTCCTAGGCTTCATGAGCGCAGCGATCAGCAGCCGAATGCTGATCGCCGGTTTCGTGGTCAAGCGCGACCCGTTCTGGGCGTCCTGCCTGCTGTCGGGCTTGATGATGGGCTCGATCCTGATGTTCGGTTTCGTCGTCGACGACGGGTTCAGCTACGTGCTGGCGGCGGTGATGCTCGGGGTCGGTTACGGGCTGACCTATTCGGTGATCAATGGCCTGGCGGCCAACGAGGCGCCGAACGGCACCACCGCGCAATCCTTGCTGCTGTTCAGCCTGTCCTACTTTATCGGCGTGTTTGGTTTTCCGTTGCTGGCCGGGAAAATCATCGTGGAACAGGGGATGGCGACGCTGTTGCTCACGGTGTTGGCGGTTGCTGTATTGAATTGGCTGATCAGCGTCGGCCGGCTGGTCTGGCGTCGAGCCGTTACCAGCAAAGCGTTGCAGCAGGCCTAGACCGTTCGTCGTTCATCAGGCACCAATCCAAATCGGGGGCGGACCAATATCAGATAAGGACTCTAATTAAATGGACCTATCCACATCCATGAAGAGGTAACCATGAACGCCGATAAAAACCTTGAGAAAGAAGTCCTGACCCGTCTGCTGCATGCCCATCCAAGCGGCTTGGGCAAAGAGGTCCTGGACAATTACCGGGGGGAGAGAGACGTGGCCAGCACCCTCGCCACGCTGCAGGATCGTGGATTGATCCAGCATGGTCATGTGATCTGCAACGAGGCCGGTGAGCACTCGTTGAACTTGCCGATCAAACTCAGTGCCGCAGGGGTGGAGGCGGCGCGCAAGCTGGACGTTTAATAACGGATGTAGGAGCTGGCGAAGCCTGCGATCTTTTGATCTTCAAGCATTCAAAGCAAAAGATCGCAGCCTGCGGCAGCTCCTACGAGCAGCAGGAGAAATCCCATGCCTCGTGGAAGCAAAGACAAATACACCGCCGAGCAGAAACGCAAGGCCGAGCACATCGAAGAGAGCTACGAGCACAAGGGTGTCTCGAAAGAGGAAGCTGAGGCCCGGGCCTGGGCGACCGTCAACAAGCAGTCGGGTGGCGGTGAACGCAAAGGTGGGGCCGGACGCAAGAAACCCGCGAGTGCCAAGTCGCAGGATCGCCAGGAATCAGCTCGTCGTGCGGTGGCCAGCCGTGAAGGTCATTCGCGAAACAGCGAGGCTTCGCGCGAAACCCAGACCGTCGACAGCTTGATGAAAGAAGCCCGGGCGAAGAAGATTCCGGGACGGTCGGGCATGCGCAAGCAGGAGTTGATCGAGGCGTTGCGCAAGGCCGGGTAAGGCCCTTTTATTTGTTGAGTTTGAAGGCCCCTTCGCGAGCAAGCCCGCTCCCACACTTGATCGAGTTATCTGAATAAACGCGATCAAATGTGGGAGCGGGCTTGCTCGCGAAGACGGCCGATCAGGCGTCGAAAGTCTTACGAATTAACGCGTCAACCTCAGCAGTCCCCGGCGAAGTCGCCGGCCCCCATCTAGTCACCGCCAACGCCGCAGCCGCATTAGCCCGCCGCGCCGCGTCAACCGGGACCAACCCTTGCGCCAACCCGGCTACAAACACCCCGGCATGCGCGTCCCCCGCGCCGTTGCTGTCCACCGCCTCAACCTTGAAACCCGGCACATGCTGGCGGTTTCCACGCAGGCTGATCCAGCACCCTTGCGGGCCGTCACGAACCACCATCAACACGTCGGCCGGCAGATGATCGGCCAACCGGTTCAACGCCTCGGCAATGTCCGGCGCACCGGTAAATTTCAACGCCTCGACACTGTTGCTGGTCCACAGATCGATGCGCGTCAGCAAGGCTTGCATCAACGGCTCATCCGGCGAATCCACCAGCGGGCCCGGATCGAACACCACGTTGATCCCTCTTGGCAAATCCAGCACCCAATTCACCAGCGCCTGTGCTTTGCCTCCATGCAGCAGGCTGTAGCCGCTGACGTAGACATAGTCTCCCGCCTCGGCCGGCACGCTGGCCAAATCCTCAGCCGTCAGCTCACCTTCGGCACCGATATAGGAAATGAAACTGCGCTCGGCCGAGGCTTCGGTTAACGCGACGCACAATCCCGTATCCCGTTCGGCGCGGTGAGTGATGCCGATCCGAATGCCTTCAGCCTTCATCGCCTCACGGGCAAGATCACCGAAACGCCCGGTGCCGTGGCGCCCGAGGTAAACCACCGGCAAACCATTGCGCTGGGCGGCAGCCATCACATTGAAGCCGCCGCCAGCCTCGAAACTGGCGGATTGCGCCAGCACGTCGCCGCCCGAATGCGGCAGTTTATCCACGGCCATGACCAGATCGATCATGACCTGGCCGGTGTGCAGCAATCTAGGCATGAGCGTTCTCGGTCAACGCGGCGCGGCGATCCTTGGCGCCACCCAGTACAAAATAAATGCCGCCGGCCACCAGGAACGTCACGATCCAGCCGAGGCCGTTATGGCCCAGCCAGGAGTCGGACAGGAAACCGCGGAACCAGACGGTTTGTTCGGTCGTGCCGATGGTGGTGAAACTGAAGCCCAGCACGATCGCCAGCGCCCACGCACCAAAAGCGCGCCACTCGAAACCGCCGCTGTACCAGTAAGCGCTGCTCGGGCTGACGTCCAGCAGGTCTTTGGGGCTGTAGTAATGACGATGAATCAGGTCGACGACGAAGATCCCGACCCACGCGGTGATCGGCACGGCCAGCAGCGAAATGAAGGTAATGAACGGGCCGTAGAAACTGTCGGCGATCAGCATGAAATAGATCGAACCGGCGAAGATCGCGACGATGTCCACCACCACCGCGTAGACGCGTTTGACCTTCAAACCGAGGGTCAGCGTGGTCAAACCGGCGGAGTACACCGACAGGTTGTTCGACAGCAGCAACCCGCCGAACGCGGTGATCAGGTACGGCACGGCCATCCAGGTCGGCAGCATGTCGCGGATCGCGATGATCGGGTCGGTGGCTGAGGCCAGGTCATTGTTGCCCACTGACAGCAGGCCGCCGAGGGTGATCAGCAGCACCAACGGAATCCCCGCACCAAACGCCGCCGACGCCACCAGGCGTGCGGCTTTGACGCTGCGGTGCTGGTAACGCGACATGTCCGCACCGGCGTTGGCCCAACCGATCCCGGTGCCGGCAGCCATGGTGCCGACGCCGATAATCATTGCGCTCAGCGGTGCAGGCGTGGCGTTGAACACTGCGCTCCAGTCGATGGTGGCGCAGAGGAAACCGCCGACCAGAATGTTCAGCGCGCCGAACACGTAGGTTGCCCACTTCTGGATGACCAGCAAGGTGGCGTGACCGAGACCCGACACCGACAGGGTCAGCAGTACGAAAATCGCAATGAAGATCAACGTCAGCACGGGTGCGCTTTTGGCTTCCACCGGCGAGCCGAACAGGATCGAGCACAGCGACAACAACACGAATGCGGCGGTGGTGGTGTTGACGGTTTCCCAGCCCAGACGCGACATCAGCGAGACCAGGGTCGGCCCGATGTTGCCGCGTACGCCGAAGATCGCTCGCGACAACGTCAGACTCGGTGCGCGACCACGGCGACCGGCAATGGAGATAATCCCGACCACCGCGAAGGAACCGGCGGCCCCCAGGATCGCGACGATGATCGCCTGCCAGATCGCCAAGCCGCGAAAGGCTACAAGGGTCGCACCCAGCGGCAAGCCGAGGATGGAGATGTTGGCGGCAAACCAGACCCAGAACAGCTGCAGCGGATGACCGTTGCACTCCGCTTCCGGCACGGGCTCGATGCCTCGGGTTTCCAGTTGCCCGGCGCTTTGCCCGGCGTTCGATGAACTCATGAAAAATGCTCCTGTTGCCATTGTTGTGGTTGTCGGCAATTTAGATATCGGAAGGCCTGGGGAACCCCTGTAGGAGCTGCCGAAGGCTGCGATCTTTTGATCTTGATTTTCAGCGGCTAAAAGGCCACCAAGATCAAAAGATCGCAGCATTCGGCAGCTCCTACACAGGGGTAATGCGTACCTCAGCGGAGGGTGAGGAGTCCTTTCACAAGGGGTTCCAGATCCAGATCGTTAACGGTTTTGACCTGTTCGATCATCGCCGCCGGCCAACTCTCAAGGCCGAGACAGGCCCCGAGCATGGCGCCGAGAATCGCCGCGATGGTGTCAGTGTCGCCGCCAAGGCTCGCGGCCATGCATAGCGCTTCGAACGCGTTCATTTCACCAATGGCCACTTGCTGGGCCAGGGCAAACGAGACCACCACCGATTCCTGCGAAGCCACCGAAGTGCCGATCACGTCGTACATCAAATCCGCCAGCAATGCCTTGTCGCTGTCGACACTGATGGTCCGCGCCCAGCTGATGCGCGAGGCGATGCGTCCGCCAGCCACCCAGTAACCGTGGCTTTCAGCTTGTTGAGCGATTTGCTGGCCGAGGTTCAACGCCTCGCCCAGGTCCATGCCGTTGATACCGGCCGAGACCACCGCCGCCACCGCCGCCGCGCTGGAAATGCCCAGCGTGGTGTTGTGGGTGACCTGGCAAGCCTGCACGACAGCGTTGATGAATCGCTCAGGGTTGGCGACATCCGCCGCAATCCCGACCGGAGTGATGCGCATCGCCGCGCCATTAGTGGTGCCGTAGCGCCCCGCTTCTTCCGGCGAGTGGCCAGCGAGGATCATCTCGATGGCACGTTTGGTCGAAGGGCCGAGCAAGTCTTGCGAGCCCTTGGCCTGCATTGCGGCTTCCCATTCGATCAACCGCTGGGCTAGTAGTGACGGTTCGATCCGGCCCTCGCCTTCAACCAGCAATTGGCCGACCAGAATCGCCTGTTCGGTGTCATCGGTGATCGAGCCTTTGAGCATGTTGGCGGCGATCGGTTGATCGGGGCCTGCGTCTTCCAGGTCAGTGATCTCGCCGAAGCGCACCTTGATCTCGGCACGGCTCAGGGATTGAGTCGGCATGCCCAGCGCATCGCCCAGGGCCAGTCCGTAGAACGCGCCCAATGCATGATTGAGCGCGGTCATTTTGTCTCTCCAAATTGCAGGTGCAGGCGAAAATGCACCGGGTCGAGCAAGCTTTCGACCTGCTCCATGAATCGGTTTTGCCGGTCGTAGGTGGTGCGCAAGGCCTTGAGGAACACCGTGCCTTCCGGACGGCCGAGCAATTCGGCGTCTTCGGCGTTCAACGGTTCGGCGCCGATCCATTGATCGCCGCGCTCGCCGATATAGCCGTAAGCGGCCAGGGTGATGGTCAGGGAGTTGTCGATAAGGCCGACCCGCGGCAGGCTTTCCAGGCCTCCGGTGGCGGGCATCAATGAGCGCTCAAGGGAGACCAGCTTGCCTTCGTTGGAACGGCGGCGACGGTCAAGGGTGATGAATTGGTCGGTGCCGAAACGCGGCAACAGGTCAGGACGGGTGACCGCCTCCAGCCGCAGCACTTCGGTATTGATCAGCGCCCCGCTGTCGGCCAGGGCCTGGGCCCAGCCGCTGCGCTGATCGAGCACCACACCGTCGAAGGTAACGATGGAGCCCACCCCGCTTTGCGTCGCGATGTAATTGCGCCGTTTCAACTCAGCCAGGGCTTCGCGCAGCGTGCCGCGGCTGACTTTGAATTCTTGAGCCAATTGATGCTCGCCCGGCAGCAGAAAGCCGTCCTCCATGAGGCCGTTTTCGATGCGTCGGATGAGTTCGTCGACCACCCGTTGTTTCTTGTCAAATCGTACCTGTCTAATCATGTACAACGTGATAACCGAAACGGGTTGGGGCGAGCAAGGAATATTTAGGGGAAGTGACGGAGGGATGTTCGAAAGTGACCGCTGCGCGGTCTAGTGTGGGAGCGGGCTTGCTCCGGGCGGCGTTCCGACGAAAGCGGCGTGTCATTCAGCAATTATGTTGACTGACACGCCGCCTTCGCGAGCAAGCCCGCTCCCACATTGAATCGCCTGCACCTACAGACTTTGTGCAGGACCAGGTTAGTCAGCGTTGTTTGAGGCGGTCGATCACGACGGCCAACAGCAAGATCGAACCCCGAATCACATACTGGTAAAACGTATCGATATTCTTCAAATTCATCGCATTCTCGATGATCGCCAGAATCAGCACCCCGGCAATCACATGCCGAATCATCCCGATACCGCCGCTCAACGACACCCCGCCCAACACACACGCCGAGATCACCGTCAGCTCAAAACCCTGGCCAATCATCGGCTGTCCAGACGTCATGCGCGAAGCCAGGATCACCCCGGCCAACGCCCCGATCACCCCGTGCACGGCGAAGATAATGATCTTGGTCCGATCAACGTTCACCCCGGCCAGCAACGCCGCTTCCTGGTTACCACCAATGGCCATGGTGTTGCGCCCGTAGGTGGTGTAATTCAGCAACCAGCCGAAAAACAGGAAGCAAACGATGGTGATCAGAATCGGCACCGGCACCCCCAACAACTGGCCATTGCCGAAGACGAAGAACTGCTCTTGCGACACGCCCACCGCTTTGCCGTTGGCGAAGATGTAAGCCAGGCCGCGAACGATCTGCATGGTCGCCAGCGTGGTAATCAACGCATTGACCCGCAGCTTGGCGATCACAATGCCGTTGATCAACCCGACGATCAGCCCCATGAACAGCGCGGCCACCACACCGAGAAACACGCTGTCGGTGTCGCGCATTACCACCGCTGCGACCACGCCGGCGCAGGCAATCACCGACCCCACCGATAAATCGAAGTGCCCGGACGCCAGGCAATACAACATGGTGCAAGCGGCAATCCCCGTCGTGGAAATCGCCAGGCCCAGGCCGCGCATGTTCAGCGGCGAGAGAAAGTTGTCGATCAGCAAGGTGCAGAGCACGAAGATCCCGACGGCCGCCAGCAGCATCACCCAGTCATCGAGAAAGCGCCGCAGGTCCAGTGGTTTGCGCTGGGTGGGCAAAGCGTTGTTTTGGATTGTCATAGTCACCTCTCAGTTCGCCACGCCGTCAGCGCGTTGGCGCGGCAAAGCCAGTTGCAGCAGGTTGGATTCATTGGCCTCTGCGCGAGACAACTCGCCGCGCATCGCGCCTTCGCAGAGCACCAGGATGCGGTCGGAAATACCCATCACTTCCATCAGGTCGCTGGAGACCACGATCACCGCGATACCGCTGGCGGCCAGGTTGTGAATGATCTGGTAGATCTCGGCTTTGGCGCCGATGTCGATGCCGCGAGTCGGTTCGTCGAGCAGCAGGACCTTCATCGGCATCGACAGCCAGCGACCGAGAATGGCCTTCTGCTGATTGCCGCCGGACAGGTACATGATTTTCTGCGCGGCGTTGGGGGTCTTCACTTTCAGCGCCTTGATCTGCTTGTCGGCGTTGTCCTTCTCCCACAAGCCACGCAACAGGCAGCCGAAGGTGGAATGGGCGCCGCGGGCGCTGATGTTGATGTTCTCGGCGACGCTGGCTAGCGGCAGGATGCCCTCTTTCTTGCGGTCCTCGGGGCACAGCAGAATCCCGGCGGCAATCGCATCGCGGGGTGAACGCAACTTCAGTTCATGACCGCGCAATTCCAGGCGTCCGGCAGTATTGCGCTCAAGGCCACTGAGCATGCGGAACAGCTCCGTGCGACCGGCGCCGACCAAGCCGAACAGCCCGAGAATCTCGCCTTTGTGCACCTCGAAACTCACCGGTTCACGCAATCCCGGCCCCAGCAAACCGTCGACCTTGAGCGCCACAGCACCACGCTGACGATGGCGGTAATCGTAGATGTCCTGAATGTCGCGACCGACCATACAGGTCACCAACTGATCGTGAGTCAGCTCGCTCATGTCCTCGAACGTACGCACAAAGCGACCGTCCTTGAACACCGTCACCGCGTTGCAGATGCGGAACACTTCTTCCATGCGGTGGGAGACGTAAAGCACCACTTTGCCTTCGTCGCGCAGGCGACCGATGATCGCCATCAAACGATCAATCTCCCGCGCCGACAGGCTGCTGGTCGGTTCGTCAAACGCGATCACATGCGCGCCACGGGACAAGGCCTTGGCGATTTCCACCAGTTGCCGCTGACCGAGGGACAGGCGCCCTACTTTCTCTTGCGGATCGATTTCATCGGCCAGGCCTTTGAGGCAGGCCAATGCCTGTTGCCGCAACGCGCCGCGATTGATCAGGCCGAAACTGGCCGGCAGATGCCCGAGGAACAGGTTCTCTGCCACGGTCATTTCCGGGACCAGGTGCAGCTCTTGATGGATCACTGCGACGCCACTGCCGATGCTGTCGGCGGTGGACTTGAAGACCATCGCCTGCTCGCCGATCTGCAGGTCGCCGCTGCTCGGGGTGTAAGCCCCGCCGAGGATTTTCAGCAGGGTCGATTTGCCGGCGCCGTTCTCGCCCATCAAGGCGTGAACCTTCCCCGGATGGGCGACGAAGCTGATGCCATCCAGCGCCTTCACCCCGGGAAAGGTCTTGCCGATCCCGTTGAAGCGCAAGCTGCCGCCGGCATTGTGTTGTTGTGTTTTTGATTGCGCGTGCATAACCCACCTCTTCACACAGATCAGGCAGCCCCGTCGCCAGGGCCATCGATGAAATCAACCGGCCCTCAGTTCCAGAGGCCGATCTTTTCCAGTTCCTGCTTGAAGTTCTCGCGAGTGATCAGCGTCACGTCGTCCATCGCGGTGTATTTCGGTGGTTCTTTGCCGGTGGTGACCCACTCGTACATCATGCTCGCGGTGTTGTAGCCCTCGATGTGCGGGCTCGGCAGCATCGAGCCGAAGAAGCCGCTGTTGGCCTTCTTCAATTCGCCGATGGCGTCGGTACCATTGATGCCGATGCCGATCACGTTGGCCGCGGCAAAACCGGCGCTCTCGGTGGCGCGCACGCCGCCCAGCACAGTGTTGTCGTTCATGCCGCCGATGATCAGGTTTTTCGCCGCGCTCGGCAGTTTCACCAGCGCCGAGTTGGTGGCGTCCATGCTGCCGGGTACGTCGAGGGTTTTCAGCGCCGAGAACAGAATGTGGTCTTTCGGCATACCGGCGTCTTCCAGCGCTTTGACCGAACCGTCGGTGCGTTTCTTGCCGGTGTCGAGTTCGTTGAAGGTGTTGATCACCGCGTAGGTGTCTTTCCAGTCCCAGCCACGTTTTTTCGCTTCGGTGGCCATGGCGCTGCCCTGCTTCTGGCCGACTTCGAACGCTGCCATACCGAGGTAAGGAACATGTTCCATGAACTTGCCGCTGGCATCGACGAAGCGGTCATCGACTGCGATGACTTTCAAACCATTGAGCTTGGCTTTGGCCATGATCGCCGGGCCCAGGGATACGTCTGGCGGGCAGATCACAAAGCCCTTGGCACCGTTGGCGGCGAGGCTGTCAATGGCCGAGAGGGTTTTCTCGCCGTCGGGCACGGCGATCTTGATGACGGTGAAGCCCTTCTCTTTCCCGGCCTTTTCGGCAAATGCCCATTCGGTCTGGAACCAGGGCTCTTCCGCCTGCTTGACCAGAAAACCGATCTTCACTTCCTCGGCCGCCAGCAACGTACTGCTCAGGCTGACCGCGGTGACCGCCAAAGCGGCACAGCACAGGGAACGGATCCCACGACGACGATTCATAAGCTGACTCCTTGTTATTTTTTTTGAGCGTTATTTGAAAGCCAATCAAACTGTGCAGCTAATAGTCATATCGTATGATGATTGGATTTCAGACGTAGTTCCGCGCCGGAAACCCGATTGACTCAGTCGTGGTACATGACCGAGCGACCGCCATCGATGGTGATGCACGAGGCATTGATGAACGGCGCTTCATCGCTGGCCAGGAAAACAGCGGTCATGGCCACTTCGATCGGCTGACCGATACGACGTGGTGGATGCAGATCGAAAGCGCGCTGACGTTCGGCATGCGGGTCGGCAAAACCGTTCCAGTAATCGACGTTCAGCTGGGTTTCGATGTAACCCGGCGCGATGGCGTTGACGCGAATGCCCTTCGGCGCGTATTCGATGCCCAGGGCGCGGGTCAGGCCGAGCAGGCCATGTTTGGCCACCGGGTACGGGAAGCAACCAGGAATGATGTGAGTGGAATGGGTCGAGGCGATGTTGATGATGCTGCCGATGCCCTGCTCGATCATCTGCGGCAATACCGCCTTGCAGCCATACCAGGCGCCGTCGAGGTCGATGGCGAAGCAGCGACGCCAGTCTTCCTCGGTCATTTCCAGCGGATCGCGGAACACATTGACCCCGGCACAATTGACCAGCACATCGATGCGACCGTGCAACTCGATCGCCAGTCTGGCCATGGCGTGCAGGTCCTGCTGCCTGGACACATCGGTCTTGATCGCCTGAACATCAAAGCCTTTGTCCCGCCAGTGCGCCGCGACCTTTTCGACTTTCTCACCCTGAATATCGCTGATGATCAGCTTGGCCTGCTGGGAAGCGAAGGTCGCGACAATCGCCTCGCCGATACCCTGAGCAGCACCGGTCAGCAGCACGACCTTGTTTTTCAGGCGCTCACCCTTCGGCGGTTCGGGCACTGGTGGCAAGGAAAGAGGTTCAGCCATGGATCAAGACTCCTTTTCGAGCGCACGACAAAAACCGGGCATCTGTCGATGTCCGGTCAAAAGGCTTTTTGGAAAATCGCTGCATCACTTCACCTGTTTTGTTTTTTTAAGTGTGAGTGCGTGTAACTGATGGAGCCGACTATAAACCCGACTGCCAAATAATCTCAATATATAATTTTACATCCCATATATTGGGATTTATCCGGCAAACCGATTACAGGTTTTTCCGGGCACATCGACTCGAATCGACAGCAACGCGCCGTCCAACGGATGGTTGAGCGGGCTCGCGGCGCTGGTGATGTAAAGGGTTTTGAGGTCATCACCCCCGAATACGCAACTGGTGGGGCGGCTGATTGGCAGCTCGATCACGCGATCAACCTGCCCGTCCGGGGTCAGCCTGAGCAGACAGCTGCCGTCCCAACGGGCATTCCATATGTAACCTTCGGCATCCATCGCCGAGCCATCCGGCACACCGCGTTCATGGGGCCCAAACCAGATGTGGGCCGGGTCGAGGCTGCCGTCGGTGCGGATGAAATACTGATAGAGCGTACGGTCGAGGCTGTCGGCGAAATACACGGTGGTCGCGTCGTCGCTCCACAGCAACGTGTTAGGGGTGCCCAACCCGCGAAGCAACGGCGTGACCCGAGCATCGCGGTCGATGCGAAACAGGCCACCGGAACGCCGCACAATGGGCACGTCTTCGCCCTGCTCGCCGATGTTGTTCTGCATCGTGCCGAGCCAGAGCCGGCCCTGAGCATCGCAGCGGGCTTCATTGGCGCGATTGCCGGGTTGTGGATCAGCGACGCAGAGCAAGGTCAATCGTGGTTCCAGGCCGGGGGAATCCAGATCGAGTCGATACACGCCGCTGTTCAACGTCACCAGCGCATCACCGCTTTCGCAGGGGATGAAGGCGGACACATGCTCGGGCATCTGCCAGATCTGCACGTTGGCACCAATCAGCCGCAGCGCCTGTTGACCGGCGATATCAACCCAGTACAGCGCCTGGGTCGGCGCGTCCCAAAACGGGCTTTCGCCCAGTCGTGCCCGGTGTTCGGTAACCGCAGTCCACTCCATGAAACCTCCTTCCTTATTGCTTTTATGTGGGAGCGGGCTTGCTCGCGAAGGCGGTGTGTCTGTGACATCAATGTTGGATGTGCCGACGCCTTCGCGAGCAAGTCGAATCGTCGCACCGCCGCTCCCACAGGGACTTTGTGTTGTCAGCTGGCTTTCTTGTCGGCCATGACTTGCGGGTAGAAGCGCTTGATAGCCAGGTCGGCGTTATCGATCAGGGTCATGCAGGCCCAGACACCCCGCGCGGCATCCCGGGCGGCGATGGCCTCGGCCATGTCTTTGTGAATCGGTAGTGTGCGGCGCAATTCGTCCGGGTCGGCGGCGGACACTTCGAAAGACACCGCCAGCAGCGCGCCGAGGGCCGGGACCATTTGTTCGATGAATTGATTGTGGCTGGCAGCGAGGATGCACTCGTGGAAGAACTGGTCGGCGCGGTTGTAATCGATGCCGCTGTCCACTGCCCGCTCCAATGCGTTGTAAGCCTGAAGGATGGCGTGAACCTGTTCGACGGTAGCGCGCTCACAAGCCCAGCGCACGGCCATGGGTTCGATGGTGCGGCGCAGGTCGAGCAAGTCGTCGACGAAGTTTTCCGGCAAGCCGCTGCGTGATAGCCAGCCTACGACTTGCGGATCGAAGAGGTTCCAGCGACGCACCGGCAACACCCGCGTGCCGACCTTCGGCCCGACTTCGAGCATGCCCTTGGCGACCAGGGTTTTGATGGCTTCGCGGATAACGGTGCGACTGACACCGAGTTGCTCGCCCAGGTCGGCTTCGACCTTGAGCGTCTCACCCGGCTTGACCTGCCCCGTGGCGATCCAGCAACCCAGCCAATCGACCGTCGACGCATGAAAACTGCTGGACATGGACACCTCGATTCAGGGACGGCACAAAGCCGTTCGCGATGGGTGCCCACGCTAATCATCATACGATTGAGTGTCAATTTAATTTTTTCTGCCTGACGGCGTTCAGGCGAGCGATTTGAACGAACCCGCTTTGTGACCTACGGTTAGCCGCGACAGATCAAGCGCAACTAAAGTCCGCTATCGACAGGTATAAGCATGAACATGGATGCGTCTACGCAATACCCGATTGTTTTGGTCCACGGCCTTTTTGGCTTCGATAAAATTGCCGGTTATCCCTACTTCTTCGAGATCAAGGAAGCTCTGGAACACGCTGGGGCCAAGGTGTTTACCGTTAACATTCCAGCCGTGAACGGAAACGAGGAGCGCGGTAAAAAACTGCTCGAACACGTCAACCGTATTTTGCAGGAAACGGGAGCTGCCAAGGTCAACCTGATCGGCCACAGCCAAGGTCCATTGGCTGCACGCTACGTAGCGGCGCTACACCCGGAAAAGGTCGCATCAGTCACTTCTGTCAGCTGCCCTAATCATGGCTCCGAGATTGCCGACCAATTGCATAAGGCGCTGACGCCTGGTGAGTTGCCCGAAGTGCTCGTACTCGCCCTGTTCAAAGCAGTCGGTACCTTCATTTCGTTGATCAGCGACCATCCGGAAAACCCTCAGGACCCTCAAGCGGCTTTCGAATCGTTGACCAGCGCAGGTTTGGCAGCCTTCAACAAGAAGTACCCGCAAGGGCTACCGCAACATTGGGGTGGGGAAGGCAACGAAGTTGAAAACGGCGTGCACTACTACTCCTGGAGCGGGATCCTGCAAAACTTTCAAAGTCTGCAACCTCTCGATCCGTCCCACTTGAACTGTATTGTGCTGTCGAAGTTATTTTATAAAGAGAAACACGCCAACGATGGGCTCGTCGGACAGTACAGCTCGCACCTGGGCAAAGTCATTCGTTCGGATTACCCGATGGACCATTTCGACGCAGTCAATCAAATGGCCGGGATCACGAGTTGGAACGTCAGCCCGGTCCACCTCTATCTTGAACATGCTGCTCGGCTTAAGGACAAAGGTTTGTAGGCAAAAAAATGGCCCGCTTGAATAGCGGGCCATTTTCCAGAACACAGCAACTTGGCGAGTTACGGCTCAAGCCCGATGGGAAAGAACCCGCCAGCGCTCCACACGCCTAACCAGCGCTGCCCGTCGATCTCGCGGGTGACGGCCAGCTCCACCAGTTGGTAGAACACGTTGCGGTGGATCAGGGCTTCGAGGTTGGTGCGCACATGCACGTAGGGCGCCGGCTCCTGCGTGACCGGGTCGATCACCACGCGCATGGGGTGTTCGGTGCCGGCCTCGGCGGTCTCGTCAACATTGGTGGTAAAGCGCAAGACCTGGGTTTCACCCTCGCCTTCGACCTCCACGGCAATCGCCACGAAGGGCGCGTCGTCGACCTTGATGCCAACCTTTTCGACCGGGGTGATGAGGAAGTAATCGTCACCATCGCGACGAATGATGGTGGAGAACAGCTTGACCATCGGCTTGCGCCCGATCGGCGTGCCCAAGTAATACCAGGTGCCATCACGGGCGATACGCATGTCGATGTCGCCGCAGAAGTCGGGGTTCCAAAGGTGGACCGGCGGCAAGCCTTTGGTTTTGGGGATTTGCCCCAACAGATCGTTGGCTTTTTGCGGGCCACTCATGGCGTTCTCCTTTTGAATTACTGGTCGCTGAGCCCCAGCAGGCTGCGCGCGTATTGTTCCAGCGGCGGGCCCATCAGGTCTTCTGGCTTTTTGTCGTGGAACGTCAGTAAACCGCCACGACTCTTGATGCGTGCAGTATCAATCAAATACTGGGTGCTGGTCTCGATCAACATGATCTGAATCACGCCGCCGTCGATACCGAGGCGATCCAAGGCTTCCTGATCAAGCCATTCGTCCGAGTTGCCGATGCGGTCGTCAGACTTGGCGAACCGGGTATAGAGCAGGTAATGGGCACCGGCGGCACGGGCTTCACCCATGGCTTGATCAAGACCTTCCGGCGCACGGGCGCGGCGGACCATAGGGAAGTATTCGATAAAGCCATCGAAGGCGACTTCGGCGATCACGTTAGGCCGCGGGTAGACAGCACTGTCTGGCGGCACAAAGGCGCCCTGGGCGATATAGACGAATGAGTCCGGTTGAATGCGCAGGTTATTCACACGGTGGCTGTCGCTATGGTCGAGCAACCCCGCGTCGCTCATGTGGTAGCGAGTCCCTTCAGCCAGATCGCTGACATTCATGCAGCCACCAAGCGCCAAAACGGCCAGCAGCAAAACCAGGCTACGCATCCTACCCTCCAGAGGCCGGTGACGGAAAACCGGCGAATGGCCATTGGATGCAGCTTCCGCGCCAGCTCGGGATCAGCAGCGTCTCACCGATCGCATCGCGAGCAAGCTCGCTCCCACAGGGTTGGCACAGGACCTGTGGGAGCGAGCTTGCTCGCGATGAGGTTCGATCAGCCGCCAATAATCTTCATGATGGTCGCACCACCTGAAAATGCTACTTCCTGCTTATCGCCCAAGGCTTTCACCAAGAGTCGCTGCAAGGCCGGCAATGCCTGATGACGCGGCTTGTCCAGCAGGTCGCCGACATAGTGGCGGTTGCTCGACGACAGGCAGCCATGCAGCCAGCCCGTGGACGATAGGCGCAGCCGCGAACAGGTGCGGCAGAAAGGAACGCTTTCGTTGGCGATAACACCAAAGTAGCCCTGCCCCGGAATTTCGTAACGCACGGCAGTGGCGTCTACCGGCGCATCGGCCTGAAGGTATTCGTAGCGCTCGCCGATCAGGCTGAGCAACTGCTGCAGGCTGACAAACTGTTGCAGGAAAGCATTGGAGTCGTTGGCCAGGTGGCCCATGCGCATCAGCTCGATGAAGCGAAGCTCATAGCCGCGCTCCAGACAGTAATCGAGTAGCGGCATTACTTGATCGAGGTTCTGCCCACGCAGCGGCACCATATTGACCTTGATCTTCAGGCCGGCGGCGCTGGCCTGATCCATACCGTCGAGCACAGTCGCCAGATCGCCGCCACGGGCAATGCTGCGAAAGGCGCTGGCATCCAGGGTATCGAGGGAAACGTTGATGCGACGAATGCCAGCATCCACCAGTAGTGGCAGTTTCTTCGCCAGCAACTGACCGTTGGTGGTCAGGCTGATGTCCGCCAGGCCCATCTGCCCGACGGCGGTCATGAAGGTTTCGAGTTTGGGGCTGACCAGCGGCTCGCCGCCGGTGATGCGCAAACGCTCAATGCCCGCCGCTTCGATCAGATAGGCCACGCCACGCGCCATGGCCTCGGCCGACAATTCATCCTGCGCAGCGACCAACCGCTTGCCGTTGGGCACGCAGTAGGTACAAGCGTAATTGCAGGCTGAAGTCAGACTGATTCGCAAATTGCGAAAACGCCTGCCTTGACGGTCAACGATCATGGACTACTCCGGCGGAAGAATATTCGGACCGCTAAAACTTGACTCACAAATCAAGTTTTAGCAAGTCCTATGCCTGAGTATATTCCTGCGGTACTGCGCCAAGTAGCGAAATAATGGCGCAATAAGGCAACTGAATGGTTCAGCTGCTCGGGGTGTCGCTATCGCGCTTGCGCTTGTTGCCCATGCGTACGCCGATGTCCATCAGGAACTGGAAGAAACCTTCCTGATCTTCCAGCACATTGCTCCAGAACGGCGAGTGATACAGCGCCACGGCGCCGTGCACCAGCGCCCAGGAGGCGCAGTAATGGAAGTAAGGCGGCACATCTTCGAGCTTGCCTTCGCTGATCCGGCCCTTGATCAGCAGGGTCAGGCGTTCGAAGTTCGAGGCGCGAATCTTGTGCAACTCCTCGACCATCTCCGGGACCTGATTGCCCTTGACCACCTTCTCTTCCAGGCGATCGAACAACCGATAGCGTTGAGGGTCGCGCATGCGGAATTCGAAGTAGGCCCGGGACAGGGCTTCCTTGTCCTTGTCGACATCGGCCGAATGCAACAGCTCGTTCAAATCGCGCTCGTAATCGAGCATCAGGCGCAGATAGATCTCGGCCTTGGATTTGAAGTGCTTGTAGATCGTGCCTTTGCCGATACCGACGGCATCAGCAATCATCTCGACGGTGACACTGTCTTCACCTTGATCGAGGAACAGCTTGAGCGCGGTATCGAGAATTTCTTGCTCGCGGCGACGAAACTCACGGACCTTACGAGGTTCTTTATGCATAAGAAAAGGTCTGTAGGGGTCAAAATTCGAAGCCGCGTATTATGCCTAACTTGCGCAAAAATGCACGGATCATCCGACCATATATGTGTTTCTTGATGAATTCCGGCAGCCTCGCAAATTAATGAGAACTCAACCGAAGCGCCCGTATTCCAAATTTGTTTAAAAACCGGCGCCGGTAAACTGGACTCGACGCAATACTGATCAATACTTCAACTGTCGGCGGGACATCTCCCCCAAGTGTTGCGCCGATATAGGTACCAACGGACCGCGTGCCTTTGTTTTACTCCTAATGGTCTTAACCCGGATTCCCCCCCCAGAACCCGGGTTTTTTTTGCCTGCGATTTAACCTTTCACATGCGCCAGCGGAAACAGTCGCTTGAAATTCTCGGTGGTTTGCTCGGCAAACCGCTCGTAGGGCTCACCTCGCAACATTGCCAGAAATTCCGCTACGTCGCGCACGTACTGCGGCAGGTTCGGCTTGCCGCGATGAGGGATCGGCGCCAGGTAAGGCGAGTCGGTTTCCACCAGCAATCGGTCAGCCGGCACTTTACTGGCCACGTCACGCAGAGCGTCGGCATTGCGGAAAGTGACAATCCCGGACAAGGAAATGTAATACCCCATGTCCAGCGCCGCTTTGGCCATGTCCCAGTCTTCGGTGAAGCAATGCAGCACGCCAGCCTGGGGCAGCGCCGCTTCACGCAGGAGGTTCAACGTATCGGTGCGGGCACCACGGGTGTGGATGATCACCGGTTTGCCCGTCTGCTGTGCCGCTCGCAGATGCAGGCGAAACGACTCCTGTTGCAACTCCGCTGCTTCCGGCTCGTAGTAATAATCCAGACCGGTTTCACCGATCGCGACCACACGCGGGTGGTTGAGCTCGCGCAACAGCCAATCCAGTGCTGGCGCGGCGCCCGGTTGCACGTCCAGCGGATGCACGCCAACCGAACAGTCGACGTCGTCGTAACGTTCGGCCAGGGCTTTGACGTCGGCGGCATTCTCGACGCTGACGCCGATACACAGAAAGTGCCCTACCCCGCGCAGACGGGCCGCATCCAGTGCAGCATCCAGGGAGCCGTCGTGGGCGGCGAGGTCGAGGCGATCAAGGTGACAATGGGAATCTACGAGCATAAAAGGCTGCAACTTACATCGTATGAGTGGGACGGTCGGACTTCAGGGCTCCGGCCAGATGAGTTTCGATTCGACTGCGCGCGGTATTGTCGCCATCGTCGAATTGTACGCCGACCCCGGCAGCCCGGTTGCCCTGCGCACCTTTGGGGGTGATCCAGGTGACCTTGCCGGCGACCGGAATCTTCTCCGGCTCGTCCATCAGGTTCAACAGCATGAATACCTCATCGCCCAACTTGTAACTCTTGTTGGTCGGGATAAACAGGCCACCGTTCTTGATGAACGGCATGTAGGCCGCGTAAAGCACGGACTTGTCCTTGATCGTCAGGGACAAAATGCCGTTGCGCGGCCCCGGATTGACGAGTTCATTCATGCTGACCTCCGTTGCTGATGCTCGGAGTCTAGGCTTAGTCGGTCACTTCTGGGTAGGCAAACCCACCCATTGCACCAACAGCGCCTCCAGCAACAACACCCGATTGAGGTTGGCTTTGCTCATCACTTTCTGGCGCTGGGCGAGGATCCAGTCCTGAATATTCAGGACTTTGTCCTGGCCGGCTTTCTGCGCCAGGTACTGAATCACCTTGCGCATGTCCGTCAGTCCCAGGCCTTCTTCGTCCTGAGTCAGCTGATAGCGCAGGATCAGGCTCGACCAGTCGCAGAACCAGTCGAACAACAGCAACAGCGGAATCGCATTCCAGCCTTCGGCCAGTTGCGTCGGTGACTGTTGCTGCTTGAGCAACTTCTTCACGCCATCGACCACCAGCGCCCGCTGCTCGCGCACACCCTGGGCCTGCAAGTTGACGGCGGCCAGTGGCGAACCGGCGGCCAGGGTCAGCAACTCGATACGCTCTTCTTCCGCGCAGTCCGGCAAAGCCTTCGCCAGCCACGCAAGACTCATGGCTTCGCTCGGTAGTGGACAGGCCTGCTGCACGCAGCGGCTCTTGATCGTCGGCAACAGACGACTGGTCTGGTGGCTGACCAACAGTAAAACTGTATCGCCGGAAGGTTCTTCAAGGCTTTTGAGCAAGGCGTTGGCGGCGTTGATGTTCATCGACTCGGCCGGTTCGACCAGCACCACTTTGCGGCCGCCCATCTGCGCGGTCTGAACCACGAAGCTGACCAGATCACGAACCTGATCGACCTTGATCGCCTTATCGGCTTCTTCCGGCTCCAGAATGTAGTTGTCAGGGTGACTGCCGGCCTTGAGCAACAGACAGGATTTGCATTCGCCGCAAGCATCGTGGGCGGCGCTCGGACGCTGGCACAGCAAACTGGCCATCAAGCGCTCGGCCAGCGCGCGCTTGCCGATCCCGGCCGGGCCATGGAGCAGATAGGCGTGAGCATGTTGCTTGCGACCGGCCAAATGCTGCCAGAGACTGTCCTGCCACGGATAGGCTTCAGCCACGGGTCAACTCCAGCAGACGCGGCAACAAGGCATCCAGTGCCTGCTGAACCTGCGCCAACGGCTGGGCGGCATCGACCAGGACATAACGCGCAGGATCCGCTTCAGCACGCTTGAGGAAAGCACTGCGCACCGCATCAAAAAAGGTTCGGCCTTCGAGTTCGAAGCGATCCAGACGACCACGAGCGCTGGCGCGGGCCAGGCCCACTTCCACCGGCAGATCGAAAATCAACGTCAGGTCCGGGCGCAGATCGCCCTGGACGAAGGCTTCCAGGGTCGCGATGCGCTCCAGCGACAGGCCGCGACCGCCACCCTGATAGGCGTAGGTCGAATCGGTAAAGCGATCACACAGGACCACCGCACCGCGGGCCAGCGCCGGGCGAATCACCTCGGCCAGATGCTGGGCTCGCGCGGCGAATACCAACAGCAACTCGGTGTCGGGGTTCATGACTTCGTCAACCGGCGCCAGCAGCACTTCGCGGATCCGCTCGGCCAACGGCGTGCCGCCTGGTTCGCGAGTCAGCACGACCTCGATACCCGCGGCGCGCAGACGCTCGGCCAGGTATTCGCGATTGGTGCTCTTGCCGGCCCCTTCCGGGCCTTCCAGGGTAATAAACAAGCCAGTCACAGGCAGTCCTTAGTCAGAATCATTGCGGGCTTTGCGGCGCGGTTGCATCCGGTTCGGGCGCGGGTGCAGCTGCGGGTTCTTGAGCGGGTTCTTGCGCCGGCTCCGGTGATGGCGACTGGTCAGGCGCTTGCAGCTCTGTTGGCGCCGCCTGAGCAGGTTCTTGTGGCGGCACTTGCGGCAAAGCCTCGGGGACTGTGTCGGGCGAAGCAGCCGGAATCGGTGCCTGCTCATCCGTCGCCTCTGGCGCCGTAGCCGGCGCCGGGCTGGAGCGGTAGTCGGCACGGCGCTTGATCTGGAACTCACGCACAGCGTTATTGTGCGCGTCCAGATCATCGGAGAACACGTGGCTGCCATCACCACGAGCAACGAAATAGAGGCTATTGCCAGCCACCGGATTCAGCGCTGCATGAATCGCTTCGCGGCCGACCATGGCGATCGGGGTCGGCGGCAGTCCCGAAATCATGTAGGTGTTGTACGGCGTCGCCTCCTTGAGATGGGCGCGAGTCAATTTGCCGTTGTAACGATCACCGAGGCCGTAGATCACGGTCGGATCAGTCTGCAACAACATGCCTATTTCCATGCGCCGTACAAACACGCCAGCGATTTGCCCGCGCTCCTGCGGCACGCCGGTTTCCTTCTCCACCAGCGAGGCCATGATCAGCGCCTGATAGGGCTCGGTGTACGGCACGTCAGCGGCGCGCTGGCTCCACTCCTTGGCAAGGACTTCGTCGAGGCGGTCGTAGGCTTTTTTCAGCAGCTCGACATCGGTCATGCCGCGCACGAAGCGATAGGTGTCAGGGAAGAATCGCCCTTCCGGAAAAATCCCGGTGTGGCCGAGTTTGTCCATCACCTCGCTATCACTCAAACCGTCGAGGGTCTTTTCAAGTTTTTCATCCTTGGCCAAAGCAGCGCGGACCTGATGGAAATTCCAGCCTTCGACCAGGGTCAGGCTGTACTGAACCATTTCCCCGCGTTTCCACAGGTCAATCAGTCCTTCGACAGTCATGCCGGGCTGCATGCGGTATTCGCCCTTGTGTAACGGTTGTTTGGCGAGATTGAAGCGCCAATACACCCGCAGCCAGAAAGCATCCTTGATGACGCCATCGGCTTCGAGTCGATAGAAGGTGCGGGTCGGTGTCGTGCCTTTTGGCACTTCCAGCAGCTCTTCCTGAGTGATGTTCAGCGGCTGTTCCAGCGCCGAATGGATTTTCCAGGCGGAAGCGCCCAGACACAGCCCTGCCAGAACCAATCCGGTTTCCAGCAGCAGCAAGAATTTACGTCTCACGTATCAAGCATCCAGTAGCGCGCGGGCAATGGTTTGGAGTTTACGGGTGAGCGGACCAACCGGCCAGCTCAGTGCGGCATAGGCGCGCACCGGCCAAACGCCATACACGCTGTTGCAGACAAAGACTTCATCAGCCCATTGCAGCTGATCGAGGGTGATGTCGGTGATTTGCGTGGGGATCCCCAACGACTCGGCTTGAAACAATAATTCGGCACGCATCACACCGGCAACGCCACAGCGCTTCAAATCAGCCGTGATCAACACGCCATCGCGGATCAGAAACAGATTGCTGAACACGCCTTCAATGACGCGACCCGCCTGATCGAGCATCAAGCCCTCGGCGTGCTCCGTATCTTGCCATTCGGCGCGGGCTATCACTTGTTCCAGACGGTTAAGGTGTTTGAGGCCGGCAAGCAGTGGCTGCCTGGACAGTCGTGTCGCACAAGGGAACAGGCGAACGCCCTGCTCGCCATGAACGGCAGGATAAGCAGCGGGTGGATTGCCTTGCAGAATACGTCGGGCTTGAGCCGAGGGATCGGGGGCGTAACCGCGCAGACTGTCGCCGCGGGTGATGATGAGCTTGAGCACGCCCTGACCCAGTGCGCTGGCATAGGCCAGCAGCTCACTGCGGATCAACTCATGATCGGCAGTGATCGCCAGGCGTGAACAGCCATCGGCCAGACGCGCCAGATGTCGGTCCAGCAGCAACGGTTGCCCGCCACGCACGGCAACGGTCTCGAACAGACCATCACCGTAAGCCAGGCCGCGATCCTTCAGCGACAAAGCGTCAGCCGGCTGACCGTCGACCCAGCTGTCCATCAGTCAGCGAACCGGCGGAACACCAGCGAGCCGTTGGTGCCGCCAAACCCGAAGGAGTTGGACAGCACCACATCGATATCCATATTGCGCGCGGTATGCGGTACGAAATCGAGGTCGCAACCTTCGTCCGGCTCATCGAGGTTGATGGTCGGCGGCGCTACCTGGCTGTTGATCGCCAGCACACTGAAGATCGCCTCGACCGCGCCCGCCGCACCCAACAGGTGACCGGTCATGGACTTGGTCGAACTGACCGCCAGCTTGTAAGCGTGATCGCCGAACACCGACTTGATCGCACAGGCTTCGGCAAGGTCGCCGGCCGACGTCGAGGTGCCGTGGGCGTTGACGTACTGAACCTGGTCGCCATTGATCTTGGCATCGCGCAGCGCATTGGTGATGCAACGTGCAGCACCCGCGCCATCGGCCGGTGGCGAAGTCATGTGGTAAGCATCGCCACTGGTGCCGAAGCCGATCAGCTCGGCGTAGATCGTCGCGCCACGGGCCTTGGCGTGTTCCAGTTCTTCGAGAACCAGAGCGCCGGCACCGTCGGACAGCACGAAGCCATCACGGCCCTTGTCCCATGGACGGCTGGCGCGGGTCGGCTCGTCGTTGCGGGTCGACAGTGCGCGGGAGGCACCGAAGCCGCCCATGCCCAGACCGCAAGCTGCCATTTCAGCGCCGCCGGCAATCATCACGTCGGCTTCGTCGTACATGATGTTGCGTGCCGCCATGCCGATGCAGTGCGTACCGGTGGTACACGCGGTGGCGATGGCGTAGTTAGGTCCCTGTGCACCCAGATGGATGGACAGAAAACCGGAAATCATATTGATGATCGAGCCAGGCACGAAAAACGGAGAAATCCGTCGTGGGCCGGAATCATGCAGCGTGCGGCTGGTTTCTTCGATATTGGTCAGTCCGCCAATACCCGACCCCATGGCCACGCCGATGCGCTCACGGTTGGCGTCGGTGACTTCCAGACCGGCGTTACGAACTGCCTGAAAACCTGCGGCCAGACCGTATTGAATGAACAGGTCGAGCTTGCGAGCTTCCTTGACCGACAGGTATTCCTCGACATTGAAGCCCTTTACCGAGCCGCCAAAACGGGTGGAATAGGCAGAAAGGTCGGTGTGTTCGATCAGACCAATGCCACTGCGGCCAGCCAGAATGCCCTGCCAACTGCTCGGCACATCCGTGCCCAGTGGCGACAACATACCCATACCGGTGACTACGACGCGTCTACGCGACACAGCACTCTCCTTTTTCAAATGACGACTTTGCATCAGGCCTAAAGAAAAAACCGCACGCCGTGATGGCAGTGCGGTTTTTCCATGACAGCAAGCAACGATTACAAGCTATTAAGCCTGGTGGTTAGTAACGTAATCGATTGCGGCTTGTACAGTAGTGATCTTCTCAGCTTCTTCGTCAGGAATTTCGGTCTCGAATTCCTCTTCCAGAGCCATCACCAGCTCAACGGTGTCAAGGGAGTCGGCACCCAGGTCTTCAACGAAGGAAGCAGTGTTGACCACTTCTTCTTCTTTAACGCCCAGTTGCTCAGCAACGATTTTCTTGACGCGCTCTTCGATGGTGCTCATACCTTGTTTTCACTCCTAATGGACAAATTCAGGCAGCTGGCCAGTGGGTAAGTGTATAGAAAGACTTTTCAGTTTTTCAACTGAAAGCTTCACTCCTCAAACCCGACGACCCTCTGCCTATAAATAGATTGCAGCTTTATAACGGATTTTAGACAGCTCGTATGACATTTTTTTGAAGCGATCCGTCACATTTAACTCATGTACATCCCGCCGTTCACCGGGATTGTAGCCCCAGTAACGTAAGCCGCACCGTCGGATGCAAGAAAAGCGACCACAGACGCGATCTCTTGAGCTTGCCCCAGACGGCCCAGCGGAATCTGCGTCTGCAAGGCTTCACGCTGTGCCTCGGGCAGTTCGCGGGTCATATCGGTGTCGATGAACCCAGGGGCCACCGAGTTTACCGTAATCGAACGCGAACCGACTTCACGCGCCAGCGAACGGCTGAAACCTTCCAGACCGGCCTTGGCGGCTGCGTAGTTTACTTGGCCTGCGTTGCCCATGGCACCCACAACCGACCCAATACTGATAATTCGTCCCCAACGGGCTTTGGTCATACCGCGCAAAACGCCCTTGGACAGGCGAAACAGACTGTTCAGGTTGGTATCGACGACGTCATGCCATTCGTCATTTTTCATCCGCATCATCAGATTATCGCGGGTGATACCGGCATTGTTGACCAGGATCGCCGGCGCACCGAACTGCGATGTAATGCTCGCCAGTACTGCAGCAACGGATTCGTCGCTGGTGACATTGAGTTCCAGGCCAGTGCCTTGAATCCCGCTTTCCTTCAGGGTTGCCGCAATGCGCTCGGCACCCGAGGCAGACGTCGCGGTGCCGATAACGATGGCGCCCTGACGACCCAGTTCCAGGGCGATAGCCTGGCCGATACCGCGGCTCGCGCCAGTGACCAGTGCAACTTTACCTTGCAGACTCATGCAGGCTTCTCCTGATTCAAGCCAGCGCTGCGCGAGCGGCAGCGAAGGCGTCGGGGGTATTGAGGTTGGATGTCGACACGCCTTCGGCGCAACGCTTGTTCAAGCCAGCCAGTACTTTACCTGGGCCGCATTCGACCAACTGGGTAGCACCTTTGGCGGCTAGCGCCTGAACCGATTCGACCCAGCGTACAGGCTTGTAAAGCTGCTCAAGCAGATCGCGCTTGAGGGTTTCCAGATCGGCCGGCACATTGGCGCTGACGTTCTGAACCACCGGAATCTGCGGCGCCTGCCAGTCGATCGCTGCGATCGACTCGGCGAAACGCTCGGCCGCCGGACGCATCAGCTCGCAATGGGACGGCACGCTGACCGGCAACGGCATGGCGCGCTTGGCACCACGGGCCTT
Organism: Pseudomonas sp. ACM7; assembly: GCF_004136015.1. Lineage (NCBI taxonomy): Bacteria > Pseudomonadati > Pseudomonadota > Gammaproteobacteria > Pseudomonadales > Pseudomonadaceae > Pseudomonas > Pseudomonas sp. ACM7. Next base: position 914,613 of record NZ_CP024866.1, read on the forward strand.
GCAGCCTTCGATGGCGCGCTCGACTGCTGCCTTGGCACCGGCGATGACCACCTGGCCAGGGGAGTTGAAGTTGACCGCACTGACCACTTCGCCTTGAGCCGCTTCGGCACAGGCTGCCAGCACATCAGCATCGTCCAGACCGAGAATGGCGGCCATGCCACCTTGTCCGGCCGGAACGGCTTCCTGCATCAACTGACCGCGGCGCTCAACCAACTTCACCGCGTCGCCCAGGCTCAGGCTGCCCGCAGCGACCAGAGCGCTGTATTCGCCCAGGCTGTGACCGGCAACATAAGCCGGACGCGCACCGCCTTCAGCCAGCCACAGACGCCACAAGGCAATCGAGGCGGTCAGAATGGCCGGCTGGGTTTTATCGGTTTGATTGAGTTGCTCTTCCGGCCCTTGCTGGGTCAGTGCCCACAGGTCGTAACCCAGAGCATCGGAAGCTTCTTTGAATGTTTCGAGGACAACCGGATGTTGCGCGCCCAACTCGGCCAGCATGCCGAGGGACTGCGAACCCTGTCCCGGAAAGACGAATGCGAGGGAAGCAGACATGTAACAAGCCCCTAATGATCTTGTCGTCGGAGAATTGACGTCCCGCTTGGGGGACGCAAGAAACTGACAGTTGGATGGCAAATTGAACTGAGCGGTCACATTTAAGCATTGTCCGACGAAAACGCCTAAAGCAACAAATCCTCCAGGCGACCGTGAATACGTTCCGGCAGGTTTTCCTGAATCTCGATCAAGGCGCGCTGAATCGCACTCTGGAAGCCCTGAACCCCCGCCGAACCATGGCTTTTGACCACAATCCCCTGCAACCCGAGGAAGCTTGCGCCGTTATGCCGTGCAGGCGCCAGATCGGCTTGCAAGCGCTTCATCAGCGGCAGGGCCAGAGCACCGACCACTTTAGTCGCGAGGTTTTTCTTGAACAAGGCTTCGATGCGCGCGGCAATCATGGCCGCCAGGCCTTCGCTGGATTTGAGCAGGATATTGCCGACAAAACCGTCACATACCACCACATCTGCCTCGCCACGGTACACACCGTCACCCTCGACAAAACCGATGTAATTGATGCCGCGAGCACTCTGCAACAAGGTGGCCGCCAGCTTGACCTGCTGGTTGCCCTTGATGTCTTCAGTACCGATGTTCAGCAGCGCCACTCGCGGACGAACAATGCCCAGGGTTTCCGCCGCCACCGACCCCATCACAGCGAACTGCAACAGATGCTCGGCGCTGCAATCGACATTGGCGCCCAGGTCGAGCAACTGGCAATAACCTTTCTGCGTCGGAATCGCCGCCACCATCGCCGGCCGATCAATACCCGGCAAGGTCTTGAGCACGAAGCGCGACAACGCCATCAGCGCACCGGTATTGCCAGCGCTGACGCAGGCCCGGACCTTGCCATCGCGCAGCAACTCCAGCGCCACGCGCATCGACGAGTCGGGCTTGCCGCGCAGGGCCTGAGCAGGTTTTTCGTCCATGGTGATGACTTCGGACGCCGGCGCGATCGACAGACGCGAGCGATCCGCAGCCGACTGGCCAGAGAGCAATTCTTCAAGGAGGGAGGGTTGACCGACGAGGGTCAGGTGCAGCGAGGGCGTAGCAGACAGGCAAGCAAGGCTGGCCTGAACAATGCTGCGGGGACCGAAGTCCCCGCCCATTGCGTCAATCGCGATGACTTGAGCAGACAAGTGATTACTCGTCAGCGCCCTTGTCGATCACTTTACGGCCACGGTATACGCCTTCTGGCGATACGTGGTGACGCAGGTGAATTTCACCGGTGGTTTTTTCTACAGACAGAGTGCTTGCCGTCAGGGCGTCGTGCGAACGACGCATGTCACGGGCAGAGCGGGATTTTTTGTTCTGCTGAACAGCCATAATTGATTAACTCCTAAACGTTTGGGTCACGCTTTAACTGCGCCAATACACTGAACGGGTTGGACCGCGTTACCTCGTCCTCGCTCGGTTCGGGCTCATCGAGACCCGCCGGCTGCTGGCATTCTTCCGGATGATGAGCAGGCACAATGGGCAAGGCGAGCAGAAGCTCCTCCTCGATCAGTGACTGCAGATCCAATGGATCTTCGCCCAGTTCCAGCACGTCATAACCTTTCGGCAACGACTGGGTATTCGCACCCTCCTTCACCACAGCATAACTGCATTCGCTATGGATCGGCAGGGTGACCAGCTCAAGACAACGCTGGCAAACCATTTTGACTTCGGTGTCGATAAAACTGTGAATTACCACAGACTTACGTTCATCTCGTTCAAAAACGAATTTAGCCTGCACCGTACCGACAGTGTCGGAAAGCGGGTCGCAGAGTCTCTCCAAATCGGCCAGCAGCAGTTCACCTTGAAGGGTGGTGCCACGATCAGCCAATTTGCGCGGGTCAACGTGAGGTGGAATCGGGTCATTCAACATAGGCGCAGCATTATAGGGATGCCCCCAGCCATGTCAAAGGAAATTCAGCCCTGTCCGTCACTTGCAAGCCTCCGCTAGAATTCGCGCCTGTCTTCTGGAGATGCGCATGCTGCCTTTATTACTCGCTTCAAGCTCGGTTTATCGCCGGGAATTGCTGGCCCGCTTGCAGCTGCCGTTTATCTGCAGCTCGCCGGATATTGACGAAAGCCATCGTCCGGACGAGTCCGCCATCGAGCTGGTCAAGCGCCTCGCCGAGGAAAAAGCACGTGCGTTGGCCAGCAGCCATCCCGCTCATCTGATTATCGGCTCCGATCAGGTCGCGGTGCTTGGCGAACGGATTATCGGCAAACCGCACACCTTCGAAAAGGCCCGCGAACAATTGTTGGCTTCGAGCGGTGCCAGCGTGACCTTCCTCACCGGCCTGGCGCTGCTCAACAGCCAGACCGGTGAATGCCAGGTCGACTGCGTGCCGTTCACCGTGCACATGCGCACGCTCGACACCGCACGCATCGAACGCTACCTGCGCGCCGAACAGCCCTACGATTGCGCTGGCAGCTTCAAAGCCGAGGGTTTGGGGGCGAGCCTGTTTCAAAGCACCGAAGGCCCTGACGCCACCAGCCTGATCGGCCTGCCATTGATTCGCCTGGTGGACATGCTGCTGGCCGAAGGCGTGCAGATACCTTAAAGATCAAAAGATCGCAGCCTCGTTTCACTCGACAGCTCCTACAAGGGATACGCATTTCAATGTAGGAGCTGTCGAGTGAAACGAGGCTGCGATCTTTTGACTTTAAAAAAACCGGCAAAAAGCCGGTTTTTTTATGCAGCCATAGAATCAGCGCAACGAAGGCCCCTGGAAGCCCATCCACATCGCCAGATGCTCAGCCACGCTGGCACCGAGTTTTTTCGAGAAGCGATCGAACGGCGATTCCTGAACAGTGAAGTCCACCAGCTCTTTCTCGCCAATGACATCACGGGCCACCGAACTGGCATTGCCCAGGCCATCGATCAACCCCAGCGGCAGTGCCTGCTCGCCCGACCAGACCAACCCGGAGAACAACTCTGGATGCTCCTTGTCCTTGAGGCGGTCGCCACGACCTTTCTTGACGCTGCTGATGAATTGCTGATGAGTGGTATCGAGCACACCCTGCCAGAACTGAGTTTCTTCAGGCTTCTGCGGCTGGAACGGATCGAGGAACGATTTGTGCTCGCCGGAGGTGTAAGTGCGACGCTCGACACCCAGCTTCTCCATCGTCCCGACAAAGCCATAACCGGCCGCCGTCACACCAATGGAACCTACCAGGCTCGCCTTGTCGGCGTAGATCTGATCTGCCGCGCTTGCGATGTAATAAGCACCGGAAGCGCCCAAATCCGAGATTACCGCGTAAACCTTGGTATCCGGATGCAGGCCGCGCAAACGGCGGATCTCGTCATAGACGTAGCCCGACTGCACCGGACTGCCGCCCGGACTGTTGATTCGCAGGATGACACCTTTGACCTTCTCGTCCTCGAACGCTGCACGCAGGCTGCCGACGATGTTATCAGCGCTGGCAGGCTCCTTGTCGGCGATCATGCCGGTCACGTCGATCAGCGCGGTGTAGGTGCCACTGCGAGTGGCGGCTTTTTCCATGTCCATCAACGGCGTGAACAGGATCAACGCGCCAAACAGGTACACAAAGGTCAGCAGCTTGAAGAAAATCCCCCAGCGACGGGACCTGCGCTGCTCCTGCACGCCAGCTAGCAGGGTCTTTTCCAGCAGCTTCCAGCTTTTCTCGTCACCGCTCTCTGCGCTCGCCTTGGCGGGCGCTTTCCATTCGTCGGTCATGACATCTACCCCAGCAAAAACCTATTAAGCCCGCTGACTCAGCCAGGCATGCAATTCTGAAAAACGATCAATGGCCAGTGCCGGCTCGAACAACTTCAACGCTTCGATCGATTGCGCGCCATAGCTGACGGCCACCGAATCCATGCCGGCGTTGCGCGCCATCTGCAAGTCAAAGGACGAATCGCCCACCATCAGCGCCTGCTCCGGGCGAACCTCGCAGTGAGCGAGGATCTGCTCAAGCATCAGCGGATGGGGTTTGCTGGCGGTTTCGTCGGCCGCGCGGGTGATGTCGAAATATTCTTCCCAGCCGTGAGACTTCAGCACCCGATCCAGTCCGCGACGAGCCTTGCCGGTCGCGACCGCCAAGTGATAACCCTCGGCGCGAAACGCTTCCATCGACTCGACCACACCCTCGAACAACGGCGAAGGAACAGCCTCAGAGGCGATGTAGTGATCAGCATAGTGCTGACGGAAGGCTACCAATTCTTCTTCGCCGATTTCCGGATACAACGTGCGAATCGCTTCCGGCAGACCCAGACCGATGATGCCCTTGACGGCAAAATCATCGCGCAACTGAAATCCGGATCGCTCGGACGCGACATGCATTGACTCGACAATCCGACCAATGGAGTCGGCGAGAGTGCCGTCCCAATCGAAAATCAGCAGCTTGTAATCAGATGGGTGCACTCAGGCGCTCCACGGTTTTGGCCCACATCTCGTCGACCGGCGCCTGCAACTTCAGCTCACCACCATCAGGCAGCGGCACGGTCAGCATGTAGGCGTGCAGGAACAGGCGCTTTCCGCCCAGGTCACGAATCTCTTTGCTGAAGCCTTCATCGCCGTACTTGGTGTCACCGGCAATGCAATGCCCGGCGTGCAAGGTGTGGACGCGGATTTGGTGAGTACGGCCGGTAATCGGTTTGGCTTCGATCAGGGTGGCAAAGTCGCCAAAACGACGCAGGACCTTGAACACGGTCACGGACTCCTTGCCCTCTTCCTCGTCGACCTCGACCATACGCTCGCCGGAGCGCAGGTTGCTCTTGCCGAGCGACGCTCGGACTTGCTTGATCGAGGCCGCCCAGTTGCCGCGAACCAGCGCCATGTAGCGCTTGTCGACGCCATCGCCGCGCAATGCCGTGTGCAAGTGACGCAGCATGCTGCGCTTCTTGGCGATCATCAGCAGGCCGGAGGTGTCACGGTCGAGACGGTGAACCAGTTCGAGCTCCTTGCAATCGGGACGCAACTGACGAAAGGCTTCGATCACCCCGTAAGTCAAGCCGCTGCCACCGTGAACCGCGATGCCGCAAGGCTTGTTGATCACGATCAACGCCTTGTCCTCGAACACAATCGAGGCTTCGAGGCGCTGCAGCAGGCCTTGTGCCAGCGGCACCGGCTCGTCGCGCTCAGGCACGCGAACCGGCGGCACGCGCACGATATCGCCCGCCTGCAGCTTGTATTCGGGCTTGATCCGACCTTTGTTCACTCGCACTTCGCCTTTGCGCAAAATGCGGTAAATCAAGGTCTTGGGCACGCCTTTGAGCCGAGCGAGAAGGAAGTTATCAATACGTTGGCCGGCATATTCCGGCGAGACCTCCAGCAGTTGTACGGCTGGGGTCGAAGGGGCAGTAGTCGTCATGGCGCGGATGATAACAATTTTTTATGGAATTGAAGCACTTAATCATTGCTGCTATAGTCGCGAACGCCGCCAAAAGTGGCCTGGACAGCGGACTAACGGTCAAAAACCGGCCCTGACCAACGCAATTCACGAGGACGAGAGGCCGTCCTACGGGGCTTTCGCTACGAAACGGTAGAGTTTGCAGTTGTAACGAGCGCAGGTGACATGAGGCCTGAAGCATGCCGCAAAGCAGAGTTTTCACTCGCCTTGCGAGCAAATATTCACGGCCAGTTCACAAAGTGCAGTCAGCTACGAACAACCCCGAGCGAACGCTTCGGAAACAACGCCTAAATTAGCCATGATGCGTGACCTCCCCTTTCGGAGCTCACGGTAAATGCCAACCCGCTGCGGATTCTGCGCGCGGCAGCACCCGAATTATCAGGGATACGTGTAGGGTGGAGATGCACAACCGCTGGACTGTGTAGCAATAGGCTTTATCAAGACGCTTCATCTCGTCCACAGCCGCTGGTTGATTCCTCCTCCTGACTGAGTGCTTAAGTAGCCACAGCAAGCAGGACGCGTACGTCGCGACGCCGGCCCAATTGGTCGGGGTTCGCTAGACACTGGAGTGTCCAACCACTCCTGACGCACCTGACACCGACCATGAGAAGTCGTGTGTGCCGAACGCCGTTTCCGGCAGCCCGGAAACCGACGGTACTACATGAAAAGAATGCTGATTAACGCAACTCAACCCGAAGAGTTGCGTGTTGCACTGGTAGATGGCCAACGCCTCTACGACCTGGACATCGAATCCGGTGCACGCGAGCAGAAAAAGGCCAACATCTATAAAGGCCGGATTACTCGCATCGAACCAAGCCTTGAGGCTGCCTTTGTCGATTTCGGCTCCGAGCGCCACGGCTTCCTGCCCCTCAAAGAAATCTCCCGCGAATACTTCAAGAAAGCCCCCGAAGGCCGCGTCAACATCAAGGACGTCCTGAGCGAAGGCCAGGAAGTCATCGTTCAGGTCGAAAAAGAAGAACGTGGCAACAAGGGCGCAGCCCTGACCACCTTCATCAGCCTGGCCGGTCGTTACCTCGTTCTGATGCCGAACAACCCGCGTGCCGGCGGTATTTCCCGTCGCATCGAAGGTGAAGAGCGCAACGAACTGCGTGAAGCACTGAACGGCCTGGTTGCCCCAGCCGACATGGGTCTGATCGTTCGCACTGCCGGCCTGGGCCGCAGCAGCGAAGAAATGCAGTGGGACCTCGACTACCTGCTGCAACTCTGGACCGCCATCAAAGAAGCCTCGCTGGATCGCTCCGCGCCGTTCCTGATCTACCAGGAAAGCAACGTGATCATCCGCGCCATCCGCGATTACCTGCGCCAGGACATCGGCGAAGTGCTGATCGACAGCGTTGAAGCCCAGGACGAAGCCCTGACCTTCATCCGCCAGGTGATGCCGCAGTACGCCAGCAAGATCAAGCTGTACGAAGACAGCGTTCCGCTGTTCAACCGTTTCCAGATCGAAAGCCAGATCGAGACCGCTTTCCAGCGCGTCGTTGAACTGCCTTCCGGCGGCTCCATCGTTATCGATCCGACCGAAGCCCTGGTGTCCATCGACATCAACTCGGCGCGCGCCACCAAAGGCAGCGACATCGAAGAAACCGCCCTGCAGACCAACCTTGAAGCCGCCGAAGAAATCGCCCGTCAGTTGCGCTTGCGCGACATCGGCGGCCTGATCGTCATCGACTTCATCGACATGACCCCTGCCAAGAACCAGCGCGCCGTGGAAGAAAAAGTCCGCGAATGCCTGGAAGCCGACCGCGCTCGCGTGCAAGTCGGTCGCATCTCGCGCTTCGGCCTGCTGGAAATGTCCCGTCAGCGCCTGCGTCCATCCCTGGGCGAAAGCAGCGGCATCGTTTGCCCGCGTTGCAACGGCACCGGCATCATCCGTGACGTTGAATCGCTGTCGCTGGCGATTCTGCGCCTGATCGAAGAAGAAGCCCTGAAAGACCGCACTGCCGAAGTTCGCGCCCAAGTGCCGATCCCGGTCGCCGCGTTCCTGCTCAATGAAAAACGCAACTCGATCACCAAGATCGAACTGCGCACCCGTGCCCGCATCGTCATTCTGCCGAACGATCATCTCGAAACGCCGCACTTCGAAGTGCAGCGTTTGCGCGATGACAGCCCGGAAGCCGCGGTCGGCCAGTCCAGCTACGAAATCGCTGCTGCCGCTGCCGAAGTCGAAGAAGTCCAGCCAGCCGCTGCGACCCGCACCCTGGTTCGCCAGGAAGCCGCGGTCAAGACTGCTCCGGCTCGCGCCAACGCTCCGATTCCGACCGAAGTCGTCGCTGCCGCACCCGTTGCTGCACCGGTCGCCGCGCCTGAGCCAAGCCTGTTCAAAGGCCTGGTGAAGTCGCTGGTCAGCCTGTTCGCGACCAAAGAAGAGCCAGTTACTCCGGTTGTGGTTGAAAAACCAGCAACCACCGAGCGTCCGGCCCGCAACGAAGAACGTCGCAACGGTCGTCAGCAGAGCCGCAACCGTAACGGTCGCCGCGATGAAGAGCGCAAGCCTCGTGAGGAACGTGCACCGCGTGAAGAGCGCGCACCACGTGAGCCACGCGAAGCCCGCGAAGAAACTCCAGCGGTAGCAGTAGAACGCGCTCCACGTGAAGAGCGCGCACCTCGCGCACCTCGTGAAGAACGTGCACCGCGCGCTCCTCGCGAAGATCGCAAGCCACGTGGCGATCGTGAAGAACGCCCGGTTCGTGAATTGCGTGAGCCTCTGGATGCCGCTCCGGCCGCCGCTGCTATCGCCGCTACCGCTGAAGAGCGTCCAGCCCGCCAGCCACGCGAAGAACGTGCTCCACGCCCACCGCGTGAAGAACGTCAGCCACGTGCCGAGCAAGCCGCTGCCGCAGTAGCTGAAGAAGAGTTGGTTACCAACGAAGAGCAACTGCAGGAAGACGGTCAGGAAGGCGCCGAAGGCGATCGTCCACGCCGCCGCTCCCGTGGCCAGCGTCGTCGCAGCAACCGTCGTGAGCGTCAGCGCGATGCCAACGGTAATGTGATCGAAGGTTCGGAAGAATCAGAGTCCGCCGAAGGTAACGAAGCTGCCGAAACCAACGAAGCGCCAAGCGCTGCCGATCTGGCCGCCGGCCTGGCTGTTACCGCAGCCGTTGCCAGCACCGTGATCAGCGCTCCAGCCGAAGCACAGGCTAACGAGCAAGCCGAACGCGCGACTGCCGCCACCCTGGAAACTGCTCCAGTGGAAGCGCCAGTGGTTGAAGCAACGACTTCGGTCGAAGCCACCGCAGCTCCGGAAATCGAAGTCGCCCCGGTTCGTGAAGCACAGCCTGTATTTGAAGCTGCCGCTGAGCCAGTGGTTGCCGCAGAACCGGTTGTCGAAACAGCCACCGAAACAGTGACCGAAGCTGTCCGTGAAATTCGCGAAGAGCAAACCGCGTTCAACTGGGTTGCCGAGCCAGCCGCCGCCGAAGCGCCAGAAGCCGAGGCCATGGTGTCCGAGCCAGTGGTTGCTGCTGCCGAGCCTGCTCCGGTGGTTGAAGCGCCGGTTGTTGCCGAAGTGGCCGCACCGGAAGTCGAAGCCGCCCCTGTCAGCGCCCTGACGCCAAGTGGCCGTGCGCCGAACGACCCACGTGAAGTGCGTCGCCGCAAGCGTGAAGCCGAGCGTCTGCAGAAAGAAGCCGAACTGGCTGCCGCTGCTGCTCCGGCTGCTGTCGAACCAGCACCGGTTGTCGCTGAAGTCGTCGAGGCAGCACCTGCCCCGGCTGCTGAAGTCGCTGCTGCCGAACCAGCTGGATCGGTGATCGACGAAGCACCGCGCTCCGTTCAGGAAGCGGTAGAGCAACACGAGCAAGCCCTGGAAAAAGAACACGAGCCTAAACCTCTCGTCTGATTCCATCGGCCACTAAAAAGCCCCGCCTGGTGATCCAGGCGGGGCTTTTTTATGCCCGTAAATATCACGGTGATCCAATGTGGGAGCGGGCTTGCTCGCGAAAGCGGTTTAACATTCGACATTGGTGCAAGCTGATTCACCGCTTTCGCGAGCAAGCCCGCACACATTGGATCTGTATCGAGGCTACTGGTAGATCAACTTCTCTGGCACATCCACATCCCACAACACCCCGGGATCGTCCACCATCACCTCGACCACCCTCGCCTGCGCAAACAACGCCTTGGCACCTCGATCACCGGACAACGCCATCAACGTAGCACCGAAGCTGCGCCCAAATCCCACCGGATGTCCAAACTCACCTTGATGCACCGGAACACTGACGGCGTCATCAGCAATCTCCGCCACCACACGCTCAATACTCGTTGGAAGGATGAACGGCATATCCCCCAGCACAATCAGCCAGCCACTGAGCAGCGGACACGCCGCCACACCGGCTGCGATGCTGTCACCCATGCCGGTCGATTCGATCAGCACGATCTCGCAACCATAAGCCTTGGCCATGCGGATCACTTGCGGTCGATCCACAGTGGTCACCAGGACGCGCTTCTCAAGGGAGGTCGGCAAATTCGCCAGCACTTGCTCGATCAACGAATGAACAGCACCCTCGCGCCCCGTACAATCCGCCACCAGCTTGTCCCTCTCGGCACCGGCCTCCTGTCGAAACCGACTGCCCTGCCCCGCTGCCAAAACGATGACGCCGATCGGTTCACTCATACGACCTCCTGCAACAGCTTCTTCTGCTTGAGCTCGACGCCGTTCTTGATCGCCACGATTTCGGCCAGTAGCGACAAGGCAATTTCCGCCGGTGTGTGGCTGCCAATGTGCAAACCGATCGGGCCGTGCAGCCGCTCGATGGCCTGCTGTGACAAGCCTAGCTGAGCCAGGTTCTCCCGGCGTTTCAAGCTGTTGATCCGCGAACCCAGTGCACCGACATAAAACGCCCTGGAATCCAGCGCCGTGAGCAGCGCCATGTCATCGAGTCGAGGATCGTGGGTCAGCGCGACGATGGCCGTACGCTCGTCAGTCTGGATGCTGAGCACCGCGTCATCGGGCATGCCCGAAACAAATCGCCCGTGCTGCTCTTCCCAACCGTAAACGAACTCGGTGCGCGGATCGCAGATCAGCACTTCGAAATCCAGCAAACGAGCCATCTCGGCGACATACCGGGACAACTGCCCCGCACCGATCAGCAACAACCGCCAACGCGGGCCGTAAATGGCCCGTAGCTTCTTGCCATCGAACGTCAGCACATCAGTCTTGTCAGCCGGTTGCAGCACGACTTCACCCGTCTCGACACTGAGCGAGCGAGCAACGATTTCATGCGCCTCGCAGCGCGCCAGCAACTCAGCGACCCAAGCCGGGTCACCGACCCGCTCCTCAGTCAGGCGCAAGGTGCCGCCGCACGGCAAACCGAAGCGTGCCGCCTCCTCACGGGTGATGCCGTAAGTGATCAATTGCACCGGCGGCCCATCGGCTGGAATACGACCGTCGTGCAGCCGGGCAATCAAATCGTCTTCGACACAACCACCGGACACCGAGCCAATCACCACGCCATCTTCACGCAAGGCAAGCATGGCGCCAGGTGCCCGAGGCGCGGTGCCCCAGGTCTGGACGACGCTGTACAACACCACCCGCTGACCGGCGCGGCGCCATTCCAGTACGCTGCGCAGGACGTTCAGATCGACGCTGTCCATCAGGCTTGCGCCTTCTGCCAACCTTGCAGCTGATAGCGAACCGGCAGGTTGCGGATGCGCTTGCCGGTGGCAGCAAAGATTGCGTTGCACAGCGCAGGTGCGATCGGTGGCACGCCCGGTTCACCGACACCGCCTAATGGCACATCACCCGATGGTGTGACCAGATGAACCGCGACTTCCTTCGGCGCCAGCGACATGCGCGCCACTTCGTACATGTGGAAGTTGTCCTGCTGGACCTTGCCGTCCTTGAAGCTGATTTCCCCCAGCACAGCGTTGCCCAGGCCCATGACACAGGCACCTTCGAACTGCGCACGAATGCGCTCGGGGTTGATCTGCGGACCGCAATCCACCGCGATGTCTGCCCTGTGCACGATCAGCGTGCCGTCGTCTTTGACTTCGACCTCAATTACCGCCGCCACATAGGTCACGAAACTGTAATGCACCGCCAGGCCCAGGCCTCGGCCCTTGGGCAACTCACGGCCCCAACCGGAAGCTTTGGCAGCGGTTTCCAGCACCGTGCGCAGACGCGCGGTGTCGATCGGATAACGCTCGGGGGATTCGCCGTAATTCCACTCTTCACTCAAGGTGCGCGGATCGATCTGCCGGTCCGGGCCGAGCAATTTGATCTGGTACTTGAGCGGATCCTGGCCGGCCTTGTGCGCAAGTTCATCGACAAAGCTCTGAATCGCAAAACCGTGAGGAATGTTCGACACCGAGCGATACCAGCCGACGCGGGTATGGACCGTCGCTTCCGGGTTTTCCAGGCGCACGTTGGGAATCGCGTAAGCCATGTTGGTAAAGCCCATGCCCAACTCGAAGGCCGCCTCGTGGTTCATGCCCGGCGCAAACAGCGCGGTGATGCTCGGTGCCACGGTGCGGTGCAACCAGCCGGACGGCAGGCCGTCTTTGTTCAGGCTGGCTTTCAGGTACTCGGCCGACACCGTGTGGAAATAGGAGCAGTGGATGTCGTCTTCACGGGTCCATTGCACTCGCACCGCCTTGCCAGGGAACTCCTTGGCAAGGATGGCCGCTTCGATGATGAAGTCCGGTTTGGATTTACGACCGAAACCGCCGCCCAACAAAGTGACGTTAAAGGTGACGTTATCGAACGGGATACCAAGGCGTTCGCCAATTCGTTCGCGGGTGACTTGTGGCGCCTGGCTTGGGGCCCAGGCTTCGCAGACGCCGTCCTTGAAGCGGGCGATGGCGACCATCGGTTCCATGGGCGCTTGCGTGAGGTGCGGCAGGTAATAGGATGCTTCGAGCGTGCTGTCGGCGCTGCCCATCGCTTCATCGATGTTGCCGGTATTGCGCACCACTTTGCCCGGTTTGAGGGACGCGGCTTCCAGTTCCTTGCGGTAGGCGATCGAGTCATAACTGGCGTTAGGACCATCATCCCACTCGATTTTCAACGCCTCGCGGCCCTTGATCGCCGCCCAGGTATTGCTGGCCACCACGGCCACGCCGCCCAACGGCTGAAACTCCGAGGGCAGCGGATGGCCTTCGATCTGCACGACCTTGATCACACCCGGGACCTTCATCGCGGCGCTGGAGTCGACGGACTTGACCTTGCCGCCGTACACCGCAGGACGTGCAATGGTGGCGTAGAGCATGCCGTCGAAATGGACGTCTGCACCGTAAATGGCGCGGCCATTGACGATGTCGGCACCGTCGATAGCCTTGGTGCCTTCCTTGCCGATGTAGCGGAATTCCGACGGCTGCTTGAGCCGCAGGCTGTCACGCGCCGGTACCGCCAGCGCACCGGCAGCGGCGGCCAATGCACCGTAACCCAGCTCACGACCGGTCGGTTGGTGAATGACTTTATGCAGTTGCGCGCGGCATTCGCTGACCGGCACTTTCCACTGTTCGGCAGCGGCTTGTTCAAGCATGGTCCGCGCGGCAGCACCGCAGCGACGCATCGGCTCGTACCAGTGGCGCATGCTGCGCGAGCCATCGGTGTCCTGGTTGCCGAAGCGCACTTCATCGCCCGGCGCCTGTTGCACCTTCATCATCGCCCAGTCGGCTTCCAGTTCATCGGCCACCACCATCGTCAGGCTGGTGCGCACACCCTGGCCCATTTCCGAACGGTTGCAGACCACGGTCACCGTGCCGTCAGCGGCGATGCTGACGTACACCTTCGGATCATCGATCCAGCCGTTGGGCATGCCATCGGCGCCGAATTTCTTTTCTTTTTCGGCAGCAAACGCGTCTTGCCAGCCCCAGCTCGCCACCAGTACCAGCGCACTGGTGGCGCCAACGCCTTTGAGGAAACCGCGGCGACTGAGGTTGCTCAGCGCGAAATCATTCGGTAACTGGCTCATGCCTTGGCCTCCTTCAGGTGAGTGGATGCCTGGCGGATGGCGGTCTTGATGCGGTTGTAAGTGCCGCAGCGGCAAATATTGCCGACCATCGCCTCTTCGATCTGTTCGTCGCTGGGGTTCGGGTTGGTCTTGAGCAGCGCCGTGGCGGACATGATCTGCCCGCCCTGACAGAAACCGCACTGGGCCACGGCGGTGTCGAGCCAGGCTTGCTGGACGACTTGTCCGACCGGGTCGGCGTGCAGGTTGTCGATGGTGGTGACGTTCTGGCCGACCACCGAACCGATCGGCGTGATGCAACTGCGCGCCGGGGCGCCTTCGATATGGATGGTGCAGGCGCCGCACAGGCCCATGCCGCAGCCGAATTTGGTGCCGTTGTAACCAGCCACGTCGCGGATTGCCCAGAGCAGCGGCATGTCCTCGGTGACATCGAGTTGATGGTCTTGACCATTGAGCTTCAGGGTAATCATGGGCACGCCCGCATAGTTATTGGTTATGGGGTCGAGCAATCTGCCGCCTGGGGTTGGCGGTTGGCATCACGCAGATCGGCTCAGGCTAACGAGGCTCTCTTATGCGGACGGTCGCGTCTGCATCGGGCCTTTGGTGGAGCAAACGTTTGCATCGTTAGGTGGCTAAGTTAACCCAGCATTAACAAAAAAGCCCTCCACAGTTAAACGTGTGCAGGGCTTTGAAATCAGTATTGAAAGCGTAGCCTCAATACCGATTTGGCTCCATTTCCAGGTCGACATGAAAACGTTCTGAAATGTCTTCCTGGATACGTTGCGCCAGGTTCAGCAATTGCAGACCGGTCGCGTTGCCATAGTTGACCAGCACCAACGCCTGCAATTTATGCACGCCAGCGTCGGCATCACGGAAACCTTTCCAGCCGGCTCGCTCGATCAGCCAGCCCGCCGCCAGTTTCATCTGCCCGTCGGGTTGCGCGTAGGCCACCAGATCCGGGTATTCACCTTTGAGTTGCGCGACGAGCGCCGCTGGCACCAAAGGATTCTTGAAGAAGCTGCCGGCATTGCCCAGCACTGCCGGGTCTGGAAGCTTTTCGTTGCGGATACTGCAAATCGCCTGGCTGACATCGGTGGCGGTCGGGCGATCGATGCCTTGCTCGGTCAGGCGCTGACGCACCGGGCCGTACTCCAGATGCAGGTGCGCGGCGCGGTCCAGGATGAAACGTACCCGCAGGATCAACCAACGCCCCGGTTCCTGTTTGAACAGGCTGTCGCGGTAGGCGAAGTTGCATTCTTCCAGGGTGAAGTCCCGCAGGTTGCCGGTCTGGCGATCCAGCGCCGTCAGGCCGGCGAACACGTCTTTGATCTCTACACCATAGGCGCCGATGTTCTGCATCGGTGCCGCGCCGACGGTGCCGGGGATCAGGCTGAGGTTCTCCAGCCCCGACAAACCCTGCGCCAGGGTGTGCTGCACGAACGGATGCCAAGGCTCGCCGGCCTCGGCTTCGATCACAACCTTGCTGCCATCATCGCTCAGGATGCGAATCCCGCGCGTGGCCATGCGCAGCACCAGCGACTGGATATCGGCCGTCAGCAGCAAATTGCTGCCACCGCCAATCACCAGCAGCGGCACGTCATGTTCCACCGCATAGGCCAGGGCTTCACGCACGTCGGCATCGCTGTGGGCCTCGGCAAACAGCCGGGCCTGAACATCGACGCCAAAGGTGTTGAACGGCTTGAGCGAAACCTGGGCGCGCACCTGCAAACTCATAACCGTCCCTTCAATTCGATCACCAGCAAATCACTGGCGCGCTCGATCAGGTCCAGCACTTGCTCAAAGCCTTGGTCGCCGTCGTAATACGGATCCGGCACTTCATCGATTTCCGACTGGTAGCGACGCAGGAACAGGTCCAGCTCGGCCTTGCCCCTGGCCGGTTGCAAGGCCTTGAGATTGCGCAGGTTGCTGTGGTCCATCGCCAGAATCAGATCGTAAGTGGCGAAATCGGCGCGAGACACTTGCTGGGCGCGCTGAGCGGACAGGTCATAACCGCGCAGCTTGGCCGCCGCCTGACTGCGCTTGTCCGGGGCCTTGCCGACGTGCCAGTCACCGGTACCGGCGGAGGCGACTTCGATTAGATCGGCCAGCCCCGCTTCTCGCAGTTTGTGTCGCAACACGCCTTCAGCCGTGGGCGATCGGCAGATGTTGCCCAGGCAGACAAACAAAACCCGCATCAGGCCTCCAGCAGGCGACGAACGCGCTCAAGGTCTTCAACGGTATCGACGCCGGTCGGCGGTGCGATCAGCGCGTCCGCGACGTGAATCCGCACGCCGTGCCACAGGGCACGCAGTTGTTCCAGGGATTCGGTATTTTCCAGCCAGCATGGGCCCCAGCTGACGAAGTCATGCAGGAAACCGGCGCGGTAGGCATAAATGCCAATGTGCCGACGATACGGCACGCCTTCCGGCAATTGCTCGCGGCTTTTGGCGAACGCGTCCCGGGCCCACGGCAACGTGGCACGACTGAAGGTCAGCGCCAGGCCATTAAGGTCGCTGACAACCTTGACCACGTTGGGATTGAACAGGGTTTCCACGTCTTCGATCGGCTCAGCCAATGTCGCCATGCGCGCTTCAGTGTGGGCGGCCAGATTGGCGGCAACCTGATCAATCACGCTCGGCGGGATCAACGGTTCGTCACCCTGAACGTTGACCACAATGGCGTCGGGCCCCAGGCCCAGCTTCGCGGCAACTTCGGCCAAACGGTCGGTGCCCGAATTGTGATCTTCGCGGGTCAGCACCACTTCAGCGCCAAACCCGTTGCAGGCCTCGACGATGCGCGCATCGTCAGTGGCCACCACCACGCGCTGGGCGCTGCTTTTGCTCGCCTGTTCCCAGACGTGCTGGATCATCGGCTTGCCGGCGATCAGCAGCAGCGGTTTGCCCGGCAAGCGGGTGGAGGCGTAGCGCGATGGAATGACAACGGTAAAGGCTGTGGTCATTTATCCAGACGCTCGTCGGTGGTCAGGGTGCGGGCTTCGGTTTCGAGCATCACCGGGATGCCGTCGCGAATCGGGTAAGCCAGGCCTGCGCCCTTGCTGATCAGCTCGGTTTTGTCGGCGCTGAGCTTGAGCGGGCCTTTGCAGACCGGGCAAGCGAGGATATCGAGCAATTTGGTGTCCATGAGCATTCCCTGGATAAATGGATTTAAGGCAAAAGACGAGCCGGCAACAGGCGCATCAGCTGCGTATCGAACCAGGCCACGAAGGCCGGCGATGGCGCAGCATCGACCGCCAGGTACCACCAATCGGCGGCGGCGAAGGCACGGCACTTCACCGCGTCCTTTTCGGTCATCACCAACGGTAATGACGGTGTGAAATTCAAGGCCTGCACGCTGTATTCGGCGTGGTCGGCAAACGCATGCGGGACTGGCCGCCAGTGTAGCGTTTCGAGAGTTGTGAAGAAACGCTGCGGATTGCCGATCCCGGCCACGGCATGCAGCGTCTGGCCAGCGGGAAAGTGGTCGAGGGGACGCCGCTCGCCGCTTTGCAGATTGATCAATTCGGTGGGTCGAAGCTGGAAGGCAAAACCGTCGGCGCGATCGGCATCGGCACCGTTGTACAGCACCGCGTCGACGCTTTGCAGACGCTCGGCCGGTTCGCGCAACGGCCCGGCGGGCAGGCAACGCTGGTTGCCCAGGCCGCGGGCGGCGTCGATCAGCACCAGTTCAAGGTCACGGGCCAGACGGTAATGCTGCATGCCGTCGTCGGACAGGATCAGGTCCAGTGGCTCACTCTCCAGCAGCGCTTTGACGGCGCGGCTGCGGTCGGGGTCGATCATCAACGGGACGCCGGTGCGCTGGACGATCAACAGCGGTTCGTCGCCTGCGATATCGGCGCTTTGATCCGCCTCAACCCGCCAAGGCAGTTGCGGCGGTTTGGCGCCGTAACCCCGGCTGACCACGCCGACCCGTAAACCGCTGCGCTGGCAGTGCTGGATCATCCAGAGAATCAGCGGCGTCTTGCCGGTGCCGCCGACGGTGATGTTACCGACCACGATCAACGGCACGGGGGGCTGATAGATCTCGCCCTCACCCGCCAGAAAACGCTTGCGCTTGTTATTGACCACGCGCCGATACAGCCACTCCAGCGGCTGCAACAGCTTCAGGGCCGGATGACCTTGGTACCACGCGGCGAGCAAGCGATCGGACATGGCCATCAGGGCGCGGGCGGCGCCGCCTCGACAGTGGTCATGCGCAGGTGACTGAAACCGAGTTTACCGGCGGCGTCCATAGCGGTAATGACCGACTGATGCTGAGTCTTGCCATCAGCGCTGATGGACAGCGGCAGGTTGGTGTCGCCACTGGATTCTTTCTGCAGCGCGTCCATCAGGGTGGCCAGATCGTTTTTCGACAACAATTGGTTGTTAACCGAGAATACGCCCTCGGCGCTGATGGCAACGTCCAGATGCTTGACCTGCTGGTCTTCGGCAGGCGAACCGCTGACCGCTTCCGGCAGATCGACGCGCAATTGGGTTTCACGGGTAAACGTGGTGGTGACAACGAAAAACAGCAGCAGGATGAACACTACGTCGATCAGCGACGCGAGGTTGATATCCACATTCTCCCGTTGCTTGCGGCGGAATTTCACGCTTTGCCCCCATTCAGGTCAACATCACGATCGCCCTGTACCACTTCGACCAGTTTGATCGCTTCCTGCTCCATGCCCACCACCAGTTCATCGATCCGGCGTTGCAGGAAACGGTGGAAGAATACCGACGGGATACCGACCATCAAGCCTGCGGCCGTGGTTATCAGCGCCTTGGAGATACCACCAGCCAACACGGCGGCATTGGTGGTCATGCCCGAGCCCATGAAGGCGCTGAAGATATCGATCATGCCCAATACCGTCCCCAACAGCCCCAGCAACGGGGCCATGGCGGCGATGGTGCCTAACGCGTTGATGTAGCGTTCGAGCTCGTGAATCACTCGCGCGGCGGCTTCTTCAATGCACTCCTTCATGATCTCGCGACCATGCCTGGAGTTGGCCAGACCGGCAGCCAGGATCTCGCCCAACGGCGAGTTGGCGCGCAGTTCCTTGAGTTTGTCTTTATTGAGTTGTTTGTCCTTGATCCAGACCCAGACCTGCCCGAGCAAATGCTCCGGGGTCACACGGCTGGCTCGCAGGGTCCAGAGACGTTCGGCGACGATCGCCATGGCTGCGATGGAACTCAGAATGATCGGTATCATCATCCATCCGCCGGATTTGACCAATTCCCACACAGTGATAGTCCCCTCGAAAAAGTGCGCCACTCTAACATAGGGGGTCGGCGCACCGAAAACCGCGATGTCGCATCCGGTCGAGCGTTAATCACTCGGAGTCATTGCGCAGAGCGCCAGAAACGCCGTTCTTGACGCATCGTCCATGGCGGCTTGAAGCGTCCCAGTTGCAGACGGATGGCACCCTGCTCGGCGCTGTCATGGATCGATATGCCGCGCTTTCGATAGCGCGCCATGATCGTGGGATGGGGATGACCGAATGAATTGCCCTGACCGCGGGAGATCAACACCGCTTGGGGCTGCAACGCGGCAAGCAACGCCATCGATGACGAACTGCGACTGCCGTGGTGCGGCGCCTGCAACCAATCGGTGGTGACGGCCAGTGGACTGTCGAGCAGCGCCCGCTCGGCTGCGGCATCTATATCACCGGTCAATAACAGACGCTCACCGTTGGCTTCTATCTGCAGGACGCAGGATTTTTGATTGCTGTCGCTGGCCGAAGACCATTGCCAGAGCTGGAACCTCACATCATCCCAGATCCATTGCTTGCCACTCTCGCAGCCTTCTGCCTGCAACTCGGCCGGCAGCGCCAGGGGATCGCCACTGACCACCCGTTTCACCGGCAGGCCATTGGCAACGGCCCGGGCGCCGCCCGCATGATCGGCGTCGGCATGGCTGATCAGCATCAAATCGAGTCCATTCACGCCCAGTTTGCGTAATGTCGGCAGCACCACCCGCTCACCCAGGTCGAAATCGCCGAAACGTGGCCCGGTGTCATATAACAGTGCGTGATGACGGGTGCGCACCAGGATTGCCAAACCCTGGCCGACATCCAGCTGCCAGACTTCGGCGATGCCTTCAGGCAAGACCTGCCTGGGTGGAAAAACCAGCAACAGCAGCATCGGCCAACCCAACGAGCGAAACGGCACACCTCGAGGTATCAATAGTAGAAAGGCACCGAGTGTGCCGAGTGCCCATATCCACAACGGGATGGCCACCGGCACCCACGCGGGCAAGTACCCGGCCATCAGCGTCAGGCCCTTGAACAAGAGGTCGATCAAACCTCCTGCCAACCACAGCAACCCTTCGCCCACGTAAGGAAGGGGTAAAAGCAACGTACCCAGCAGTGCCGGAGGCAGCACCACCAGACTGATCCACGGCACCGCGAGCAAATTGGCCACCGGCCCGCTGAGACTGATCGGCAACCCGAGCACCAGCAGCAACGGGCACAGACCAATCGCGATCAGCCATTGGGCGCGGGTCCACGTTTGCCACCAACGCCATGGGCCCAGCCGACCACCGAAGGTGAAGATCAACACCGCCACCGCCGCGAACGACAGCCAAAAACCCGGTTGCAGACTCGCCAGCGGATCCAGCAGCAAAACACCGTCGAGCGCCAGCAACAGCGGCCACCAGGCGCCGAGGTGACGAAATCGCAGGCGCCACAACAGCACCAGACCGATCATCATGCAGGCCCGCCGCACCGGCACCTCGAAACCGGCCAGCAGCCCATAACCGAGAGCGGCCGCGAACGCGAGTCCACAGGCCCACGGCAGCCAAGGCAAGCGTTTCGGCCACAGGCCATAACGGGCCAGCCCGGCGATCAACAGATACACCAGCCCTGCCAACAACCCGATGTGTTGTCCGGAAATCACCAACAGATGGACGGTGCCGGTGTCTTGCAGCACCTGCCAGTCTTCGCGACTCAGTCCGGCGCCGTCCCCCAGCACCAACGCAGTCAGCGCTCCCGTTCGCCCTTGGGCATCCACGGCCTGCAAGCGCTGACGGATGCCGTCGCGCCAGGCCCATTGGGCTTCCTTGAGTCGCTGGCCATCCTTGACCGTCCCGGTAGCGCCGATACGTTGCGCCAACAGCCAGGCGTCGTAATCGAAGGCATGGGGATTAAGCAGCCCCGCAGGACGCTTCAACTTGACCGCCAGTCGCCAATGTTCGCCGCTGTTGACCGGCGGCCCGTCATACCAGGCCAGGCGTATCCGTTGCGGCACCTTGCCGTGTCGCGACCGGGCGTCCGCCAACTCGAAACGCACGACGGCCTCATTGTTCTGGGGCAATCCCGTCACCCGACCTTCGACCCAACGGGTTTCGCCATCAAGGCTCATCGGCAGCCGATCATCCAGCGCCCACTGTGCATTCGCGCCTGCCCAACTGAAGCCGAACAGGAAAAATGCCAGTGGATAGCTGCGAAACGGCAGCAACATCAAACCGATTACCGGCAGCAACATCCATAACCAGACCGGCGGTAATACCGGTAAAAAACGCAGGATCAACAGACCCAACGCCAGCGCCATCATCCCTGTGCGCATACGCCCGTCCTTGAGAGTCCCCTCCTAGGCATAGCCGGCTAATCGCACGGGCATCGTTATTAATTGTCACAAAGTCTGAATGGGCGGTGCATAGAATCCAGACATACTTGCCGCCTTAACCGACCGAGAAGCCTTATGCCCCGGCGCTTATTCAAACGTTACATGCCAGACCCGACCAGCATCAAGGAACACAAATCCTTACGCTTTCTCGGCACCCTGCTGCATGACCCGAACCTCTGGCACCTCAACCGCCATTCCGTCGCACGAGCCATGGCGGTTGGTCTGTTCGCGGCGTTCCTGCCGATTCCGTTGCAGATGCTGGTCGCCGCCATTCTCGCCATCATGGTGCGCGGCAACATGCCGATTGCGGTCAGCCTGGTCTGGCTGACCAACCCGATCACCATGCCGGCGGTGTTCTTCTGCACTTACCAGACCGGTGCCTGGCTGATGGACGTTCCCACCCGCCATTTACCGGACGAATTGACCTGGGAATGGATCAGCGGCGAACTCTCGACTCTTTGGCAGCCGTTTTTACTCGGCTCGGTGGTGACGGGACTGGTGCTCGGCGCACTCGCCTATTGCCTGACCATGATGTATTGGCGCTGGTGGGTCGGGCGGCAGTGGCGGCGACGCCAGAAAAGACGGATGCAGTGAACGCAAAACGGCCTCCACTTGGGAGGCCGTTTGTTTTTGCGGTGTTTGGACTGACGCCTTCGCGAGCAAGCCCGCTCCCACAGGGGATCTTCGTTACGACATAGATCCAGTGTGGGAGCGGGCTTGCTCCGGGCGGCGTTCCGACGAAGCAGGCGACTCGGGGTCCCTTAAGTACGCATCCCGCGACCGCTGACCAGCAGTCGTGCGCAACCGATGTACAACACAACAGTTGCCACCAGCATGAAGGTGATCGCCACGCTGATCCTGATGTCCGAAACGCCAAGAATGCCGTAACGGAACGCGTTGACCATGTGCAGCACCGGGTTGGCCAGGGACACGGTCTGCCAGAACGGTGGCAGCAAGGAGATCGAGTAGAACACCCCGCCCAGGTAGGTCAGCGGTGTCAGCACAAACGTCGGGATTATCGAGATGTCATCGAAGTTGCGCGCAAACACGGCGTTGATGAAGCCCAGCAGCGAGAAGATCGTCGCCGTCAGTACCACCACCAGAATGGTCACGCCCAGGTGATGCACCTGCAATTGGGTAAAGAACAGCGACAGCAGGGTCACGATGACCCCGACCATCAAGCCACGCAGCACGCCGCCCAGGGTGTAGCCGATCAGAATCGTATGCGGCGACACGGGCGACACCATCAATTCTTCGATGGAACGCTGGAACTTGCTGCCGAAGAAACTCGAGACCACATTGCCGTAGGAGTTGGTGATCACCGACATCATGATCAGCCCCGGCACGATGTACTCCATATAGGTGAAACCACCCATGTCACCGATCTGCCGGCCGATCAGATTGCCGAAGATCACGAAGTACAGAACCATGGTGATGGCCGGCGGCAGCAGCGTCTGCGGCCAGATCCGGGTAAAGCGTTTGACCTCTCGGTAAACGATGGTGTTGAGGGCAACGAGGTTGGGTTGCAGCTCGGAACTCATACCGCCACCTTCGACAGATTTTTCTCCACCAGGGACACGAACAACTCCTCGAGGCGATTGGTTTTGTTACGCAGGCTCAACACTTCGATGTTCTGCTGCGCCAATTGGGTGAACAGCGCGGTGATGCCCATGGCCTTGTCGACCTGAACTTCGATGGTGTGGCTGTCGAGCAGCTTGGTCGGGTAACCGAGCAACGGCGGCGCGGTTTGCAAAGTGTTTTTGAGGTCGAGCAGGAACGTTTCCACATGCAGTTGGCCGAGCAACTGTTTCATGCTGGTGTTCTCGACGATGGTGCCGTGGTCGATGATGCCGATGTTGCGGCACAACTGCTCAGCCTCTTCCAGGTAGTGGGTGGTGAGGATGATGGTGATGCCTTTCTTGTTCAGCTCGGTGAGGAACGTCCACATCGAGCGACGCAGTTCGATGTCCACACCCGCCGTCGGTTCGTCGAGGATCAGCAGGCGCGGTTCGTGAACCAGCGCACGGGCGATCATCAGTCGACGCTTCATGCCGCCAGACAGTGAACGCGACGGCGTATCGCGCTTGTCCCACAGACCGAGCTGGGTCAGGTACTGCTCGGCGCGTTCCTTGGCGATTTTCGGTGGGATGCCGTAATAACCGGCCTGGGTCACGACGATATCGAAGGTTTTTTCGAACTGGTTGAAGTTGAATTCCTGAGGCACTACGCCGATGGAGCGCTTGAGCTGCGCAGGATTCTTGTCCAGGTCGTGACCGAAGATATTCACCGTCCCGCTGGTCTTGTTCACCAGGGTCGAGAGGATGCCGATGGTGGTGGATTTGCCGGCGCCGTTAGGGCCGAGCAAGGCGAAAAAGTCACCTTCGGCGACGTCCAGATCGATACCACTCAAGGCCTGGAAACCGTTGCCGTAGGTTTTGGTTAGCTGCCGGATGGACAGAGCGGAACTCATATCGGATTTACGCACCAAGAAGGGAAGAAAGGGACAAATAAGGGCGGGCGGCGACTAATACAACCGCGGCGCACGAGCGCAATGGTGCTTGTCGCCGCCACACAAGTACAGTCAAGTGTGTCGATAGTGAGTATTAAGTCAACGCGGTCATAACCGCTTTCTGATACGCCGGACGCTGTTTCAGGCGTGCATACCAGGCTTGCAGATGAGGCTGCGGTGCGCGCTCGATCGGCATCTCGAACCAGGCATAAATGAAGCTGCCCAGAGGAATGTCGCCCATGCCGATCTCATCGCCGGACAGGTACGGTTGGGTCGCCAGCGCCTGATCAGCCATGGACAGCAGGCCATCGCACTCCTTGATCGCCGCGTTGATGGCCGGCCAGTCCTGCTTGTCTTCCGGGGTGCGCAATACGCCCCAGAACACCGTGCGGAACGGCCCGGCAAAACTTGAAGTGGTCCAGTCCATCCACTTGTCGGCAGAAGCCCTCGCCTGCAGATCTTCTGGATACCAGGCGGTGCCGTTGGCGTGGCGAGCCATCAAGTAACGCACGATGGCGTTGGATTCCCACAGCACGAAACCCTCGTCTTCAATCACCGGCACGCGACCATTGGGGTTCATCGCGCGGTACTGCGGCGTATCGACTACACCAAAGGCGCCGCCCGCATCGATGGCTTCATAAGCCAGGCCCAGCTCCTCGGCGGCCCACAAAGGTTTTCTGACATTCGACGAGTTTTTCCGACCCCAGATCTTCAGCATGACCGCCTCTTTATGGATGAATGCGCAGGCAGCATACGCCGGATCAGGCGCGACTCAAATCGCTCTGCATGTCACCCAGCAGCACGGGCAATGTGCCGCTGAACAGATGCGGATAGCACTTCTCCAGGTGCTCGAAAAAGAACGCTTCAGGCACGTCGGTGAACTGGCCGTGGTCGATCAGGTATTCCATCAATTGCTCGCCGTCGCGATTGAACGGATGGAAAACGCTGTCGTTGATTCCGTCGAATTCCAGTGGTGCGACATTAAACAGTTCGCACAAGCCTTGGTTGAACGCTGGCGTGGCTTTGACCCAGCGGCCGTTCAGATACAGCTCCGTATAACCGTGCATGGCGAACACATCGCTCTTGAGCAACTCGAGCAACCGCGGCGTCGACAAATGATTGCGCACATCCGCCAGACCGACCCGCGCGGGAATCCCGCAATGCCGGGCTGCACCTGCCAGCAGCGTGGCTTTGGGTACGCAATAACTCTCCCCCACCGCCAACGCATAACTGCCGCACAAGGTGCCCGGGTCGCGACTGAAGGTGTAAGGGTTGTAACGCACGGCTTCGCGCACGGCGTAATAGAGATTGATCGCCTGCTCTAGAGGATCGCGACGGCTGCCGCGATGTTTTTCGGCGAACTCCACCACCGACGGGTGGTCACTATCGATGAAGCGGCCGGGACTCAGATACTCGTGCATGAGAATAATCTCCTGGGGAAGCCACGAGTCTAGCGACACGTTCAGCACAGAGATAACGACGTTTCGGCCAAACATGGACGCTTTGCCGCCCGCCCAACGAACGATTTCCGAGGCCGGTTGCCCACCGTGCCTACAAAACTCATCCATGGTTTCCCACGAATTCAATCACATCGCTCTGACCACCCTGTTTTACGGATGCCGTCTAAGCTCTGAAAGTTGGTTTTGCCCTGGTTTCACGGAGGATTAAATATGCTGCTGTTGTGGATACTGGTTCTGGTTGTCGGGATTGCTTATTTAGCCCACCGTCGTATCGCCCCGCTGCCCGCCCTGTGCGTCGTTGCCGTTTACGTGGTGGCGATGGGTGCTTTCAGCCGCGCTCCAGGCTGGTTGCTGCTGGTTCTGTGGGTGTTGATCGCGGTTGTCGCAGCGCCCTTGTTGCTGCCCGACCTGCGCCGCAAATTTTTCAGCGCGCCGCTGTTTAGCTGGTTCCAGAAAACCCTGCCGCCGATGTCGCAAACCGAGCGCGATGCAATCGATGCCGGCACGGTGTGGTGGGACGGCGAACTGTTCAGCGGTCGCCCGGACTGGAAAAAACTGCTGTCCTATCCAAAAGCACAGCTGAGCGAAGAGGAACAGGCCTTTATCGACGGCCCGACCGAAGAACTCTGCGCCATGGTCAGCGACTGGCAGATCGGTCAAACCATGGACCTGCCTCCCGAAGCCTGGGCCTACATCAAGGAAAACGGCTTCTTCGCCCTGATCATTCCCAAGGAGTTTGGCGGCAAAGGTTTCTCCGCCTACGCCCACTCCCAGGTGGCGATGAAACTGGCGACCCGCAGCGGCGACCTTGCTTCTACCGTGATGGTCCCCAATTCCCTCGGCCCGGCCGAACTGCTGCTGCATTACGGCACCGACGAGCAACGCAACCACTACCTGCCACGACTGGCGCACGGCGATGACATCCCGTGCTTCGCACTGACCGGCCCCCTGGCCGGCTCCGATGCCGGCTCCATGCCCGACACCGGGGTGATCTGCAAAGGTGAATGGGAAGGCAAGGAAACCTTGGGCCTGCGTCTGAACTGGGAGAAGCGTTACATCACGCTGGGACCGGTCGCCACCCTGCTCGGCCTCGCGTTCAAGGCCTACGACCCGGATCACCTGCTGGGTGAGGAGGAAGACCTGGGGATCAGCCTGGCGTTGATCCCGACCGATACCGCCGGTGTTGAAATCGGCCGTCGCCACTTGCCGTTGGGCGCGTCATTCATGAACGGCCCGAACTCCGGCAAAGATGTCTTCGTGCCGTTGGAGTTCCTCATCGGTGGCCAGGAAATGATCGGCAAAGGCTGGATGATGTTGATGAACTGCCTGTCGGTCGGGCGTTCGATTTCGTTGCCAGCGGTCGGCACCGGTGCCGCCAAGTTCACCAGTCTGGTGACCGGCCAGTACGCTCAGGTCCGTGAACAATTCAATGTCCCACTGTCAGCCTTCGAAGGTATTCAGGAAGCGATGGCCCGTATCGGCGGCAACGCCTGGATGATGGACGCGGCGCGGATGCTCACGGCCAATGCGGTGGATTTGGGCGAGAAACCGTCGGTGCTGTCGGCGATACTCAAGTACCACCTCACTGAACGCGGCCGCGAGTGCATCAGCCACGCCATGGATGTTCATGGCGGCAAGGCAATCATCATGGGGCCGAACAATTACCTTGGCCGCAGCTGGAACGGCGTGCCGATTTTCATCACCGTGGAAGGCGCGAACATTCTCTCGCGCAACCTGATGATCTTCGGTCAGGGTGCGATTCGCTGCCATCCATTCGTGCTTAAGGAAATGGCCCTCGCCGGTCGTGAAGACAAGGACCAGGCCCTCACCGAATTTGATGGCCTGCTGCTCAAGCACATCGGTTTCGCCGTGAGTAACGCCGCCAGCACGCTGGTGCTGAACCTTGGCTTCGGTCACTTCGAACACGCGCCAGGCGACAAGCTCAGCCAGGGTTACTTCCGCGCCCTCAATCGCCAGGCTGCTGCGTTCGCCATGCTCGCCGACCTGAGCATGATGCTGCTGGGCGGCGAATTGAAACGACGCGAACGTCTATCGGCGCGTCTTGGGGATGTGCTCAGCAACATGTACCTCGCCTCCGCCGCACTCAAGCGTTACCACGACCTCGATTCACCGGAGCACATGGCGCCGCTGTTTACCTGGGCCATGGAAGAAAGCCTGGGGCAGTCGGAACGAGCGCTGGATGAACTGCTGACCAACTTCCCGAACAAGGTGTTGGGTTGCCTGTTGCGGGTGATCGTGTTCCCGTTCGGTCGTCGTCATAAAGGGCCGTCGGACAAACTCGGCGCCGAAGTGGCGGCGGTGATCGGTCGCGCCAAGGGCGATCCGACCCTGGAAGAGTTGCTCGGCGGTTGCTACCGGCCGCAATCCACTGATGACCCGGTCGGCGCCCTGCAACATGCGTGTAACCTGCTGAGTGCCGCGCAACCGCTGCGCAAAAAGCTTCATATCGCGCTCAAAAGCGGTCAGGTCAAACCGGTCGCCGGGGAACACGTCATCGATGCAGCGCTTGAGGCTGGCGTGTTGCAGCCCGTGGAAGCGCAGACCCTGCGGGACGCCGAAGCGGCGCGGCGCAAGGTGATTGATGTCGATGATTTCGACAAAGAGGAACTGGCGCTGGCGCAAGGAAAGGTCCGCTGATCCAGCCAGCCATGTCTCTCTACCATGCAAAAAAGGCGCAGGCGCTTTATACTCCCGCGCCCGTTTTGCTCTTGAGGACTTATCTCGTGTCCAATGTCGTTGCCGATCATCTTGTCTTGCTCGACCACCTGCGCAGCATCCTGGTCGCCGTAGGTGAGGCCGAACAGGTTCCCGAAGAAAGCCATGCCTTGTTCCTGGAGCGCTTCGACGAACTGCGTGCGTTGCTGCCGGTCGACCCGATCGAAAGCCAATACCTGGGCCAGGACATTCTGTGCCAGGTGATCACCCGCTACCCGCAAATCGCCCACCTGGTACCACGCGACCTGCTGTGGTACTTCGCCGGTGACTGTCTGCATTACATGCCCGACGATGAAATCGACTTGTACCAGGCGCTGGAAGAACGTCGTTTCGAAGCTGAACAAAACGACGAACCTTTCGACTGGAACCAGGAAAAACAGCTGCTGGCGATGTCGAAAGACGACAGCAAGCACTGATCCTCGGTCAGAAATGCAAAGGCCCGCATGGTTGAACATGCGGGCCTTTTTTTTGCCGGGTGATGGGGTGTTTGGGCGGACGCCTTCGCGAGCAAGCCCGCTCCCACATTTGGTTTGTGTACGCCGCCGATCAAGTGTGGGAGCGGGCTTGCTCGCGAAAAAGCCCGTCAAAGCAACCCATCACTCTCGGGCAACTCATACTCTGCCGCGCCCCTGCCCAATGCATTAGGCTTACCCGGCTTGCTCAGGGTCGGCTCCTTCTCCAGGCACTCCACCAGATAGTCGATAAGCACCCGTAGCTTCGGTGGCAAATAACGGGTCGGCGAATGCAGCAACCAGGCGCCGCCGTGGTAAGAAGCCAGAAAGGTCCAGTCCGGCAACACCTGCACGATCAGCCCCTGCTCCAGCGCATAACGTGCGGTGAAGTACGGCAGGCTGCCAATCCCGATGTGCTGCAACACTGCGCCCAACCGCACGCCGGTGTGATTGGCCGCATACCGTCCGCGCACGCCAACGGTGACAGCCTTGGTGCCTTTCTTGAATTTCCAGCGTGCATCGCTCGGGGTTTCGCCCAGGTAGATGCAGCTGTGGTTGAGCAAGTCGTGGGGATGGGTCGGCGTGCCGTGTTCGGCCAGGTATTGCGGCGTTGCACAGAGCAAATGATCGATGGTCAGCAATTGCCGCCCGACCAGTCCGGCAGGCGGCCGATCTGTAATACGAATCGCCAGATCAACGTTGTCGTCGATCAAATCCACCTGGCGGTCCTCAAGCAACAGTTCCACATCCACTTTGGGATAACGACGCAAAAATTCCGGCATATGCGGATGAATCACGAAACGCCCCACCGCCTTCGGCACACTGACGCGCACCAGTCCTTCCGCTTCATGGGTGAATTGGCCGCTGATTTCCATTACCGACTTGGCTGCGCTGACCATCTCCTGGCAACGCTTGAACACCTCTTCCCCACCGTCGCTCAAGCGCAACTTGCGCGTGGTTCGCTGCAGTAAACGGGTGGCGAGCGCCTTCTCCAGGCGCGAAATGCTGCGACTGACCGCCGAGGGGGAAGAACCCAACTGTCGAGCAGCCTCGGAGAAGCTGCCAGTCTCGACAACCTTGACGAAGATCGCCATTTCACCGAGCAGCGGTAGTGGAAGATTTATGCTCACAGCGCAACAGTCCTTTGATGTTTGAACGGATTATCACGCAATTCCACGCTTCATATAATAAAAAATAGAATTGTTAATAAGGGCATGGAATATGACGCTTCGCCTCTTTTTCCATAGTGATGACCTCAAGGCCAATGTGGAAGTCCTGGATTGCACGCCCCACGAGAACGAATTTGCCGTGGTGCTGCGCGCCACGTTGTTTCATCCCCAAGGCGGTGGCCAGCCCTTTGACACCGGCTGGATCGGCGAAAGCCGGGTGCTGCGCGTGGTTCAGGATCCGGACCGGATCATTCATTTCGTCGACCATCCGGTAAAACCGGGCATGACTCAGATTCGGGTCGACGAACAACGCCGCCAGTTCAATTCACGCATGCATTCCGCCGGCCACCTGATCGGCCACTTTGTTCAGGCGCTAGGGTGGATGCCGATCAAGGCTCATCACTGGCCGGGCGAAGGACGCGTGCAATTCAAGCCGGCAGAGTCGGCAAAAGAGGTTGATGCCGAGATGATTCAGCACGGTATCGAGCAGTGGATCGCCCATGATTTGCCGCGCCTGACGTCGATGCGTGAAGGTGCCCGGGAAATCGGTTTCGGTGAACTGCCCGCCTACGGCTGCGGCGGCACCCATGTACGTAGCCTGAAGGATTTGGGCACGGTCACGATCGCTTCCCTTTCACTGAAGAAGGGAACGCTGTCAGTCCACTACAGCGTGGATTGAGCATTTGGGCGATGCCGTTCCTGTCATTGCCTGACGCCGGGGGAACCTGCGGTCGCGGGTTCTGTTGACTATCTGATAGATGGACCTAAGACATGATGCTTGACGTCGAGCGTCTCGATGAGACGTGCATAAAAAAACTAGCCAACGAAGAAGTCCTCGCCATCCGCGTCAAAGGCTTGTTGCCCAAGCCACTGGCGATTCAGATTGGCGACAAGATCCTCGCCCCTGGCTTCGAAGGCTATATCAATGCGCCGAGCATCGGTCGCATCGGCATGGCGTTTTATGAAGCGGAAAACCAGCCGCTGCTGATCGAAGATTATTTCGAACGCGCCACCCGCAACATTGCGGAATTGCGCAACCGGTGTGCGCCCTATTCGTCCCCCGTCGACACCCTGCGCTGCATGCTCGACGAGTCCTGGCCGGCGGGTGCGCACCTGGAAAATCTCTACGGTCGCAAGATGTATGTCGGGCTGTCCCGGGTGGTGAAACCCGGGATCTGTTTTCTGGCCCACCACGACATTTTCGCCAAGGACGCCCCGGACAGTTACCAGGCCAAAAGCCTGGAAGCGCAGTTCGCCTGCAATGTTTACCTGAACATGCCCGCCGAGGGCGGTGCACTGCAGATGTGGGACCACGACATCTCTCCGGACCAGTTCGACGAAATGCGTGGCGACAGTTACGGAATCGATCCGGCTCTGCTCGGGACTCCGACCCTGGAGATTCTTCCCGAGCCCGGTGATTTCATCATGTTCAATTCGCGCTGCATGCACTCGGTGACACCGGGTGTGGCTGATCCGCGCTTGAGCCTTTCGTTCTTTGTCGGCTATCGCGGCAATGCATCACCCCTTACTTTCTGGAGTTGAGATGCTTTCGAATTACCTGGGCGAGTTTCTGGCGCTGGCAACTATCCACTTTCTGGCCGTGGTTGCACCTGGACCGGACTTCGCAGTGACCATCCGTCAGAGTGTGCGCTTCGGTCGACTGGTCGGGATTTGCACGGCGCTGGGCATCGGTGCGGGTATTTCCGTGCATGTGCTTTACACCCTGCTCGGCGTCGGCGCGCTGATGCACACGACGCCTTGGCTGCTGACGGTGGCCAAGGTTGTGGGTGGCGCTTACATTTTGTACCTCGGCGTCAGCCTGCTTCGCAGCAAGCCCAAGACCGTACTGGAAGGCGACAAACCTGACGAACCGGCCGTAGAACAAACATTGCTGAAGGCATTTACCACCGGATTCCTGACCAACGCGACCAACCCGAAAGCCACACTGTTTTTCCTGGCGATCTTCACCACCATCATCAGCGCCACAACGCCACTGAAGATCCAGGCGCTTTACGGAATCTGGATGTGTTTTGTGAATGCGCTGTGGTTTGTGATCGTCGCGCTGTTCTTTTCCAGCGCCCGGGTACGGCTGCTGTTTATGCGCATGGGGCACTGGTTCGAACGCACCATGGGGGTGATTCTGATCCTGTTCGCCGGGCGCCTGATTCTGTCGATGTAAAACCTGCGCCCATGCAAAAGGCCTGCTCAGTCTGACTGGCGGGCCTTTTTCGTTTCTGCGCCGCTTTTGCATTTCTGTGCGACAGATCCCACTTCGGGGACTCCCCTATCGCTCTCTCGTGGTGTTAGCTTGGTAACGTTTCTGTCTCATCGATCAGAAACTTCTCACAAACTGCCTGCAAAGGAATGCCCTCAGCAATGAATTTCTCACTCAAGCACCTGGCCGCGTCAACCCTGATACTGGCCAGCCTTTCGTCGTTCACCCTGACCGCGCACGCTAACATCACCCCGCAACAGAGCGCGGCCATCCTCAAGACCTTCAGCGACGAATCGGTAACGGATTTCAGGCAGTTCCTGGGAGGCCTGGCCGAAAGCGACCTTGGCAAAACCGACGACCTCGGCCCGGCCATCAGTGCCTTTCTCGACAACAAGACCCTTTCTTCAGAACAGCAGAACGAGATCCATCGCCTGCTCGGCCTCTATGCTCGCGTGAAGTACGGCAGCGCCGCCACCGAGACCCTGCGCGAGTTGGTGGCCATCCCGACCTTCCGTGTGGATGGCGTTGACCAGCACGACAATCCCGAATTCATCAAGATCGCCGACAAGATCAAGAGCCTTGCCCAGACCTTCAACCTGAATTTTCGCAACATCGACAACCGCGTCTATGAGATATCCCTGGAAGGCAGTGGCGATGAAGTCGTGGGCATTCACGCGCATGCCGACGTGGTGCCCGTGACGCCGGAGAACTGGGTCCTGAAAGACGGCACCCGACTCGATCCGTTCAAAATCACCCTGATCGGCGACCGCATGTATGGCCGGGGTACCGAGGATGACAAGAACGGCATCGTGGTAGCGCTCTACGCCATGAAGATCATCAAGGAAGAGAAGCTGCCGCTGGCCAGGAATCTCAAGCTGCTGGTCGACACCACCGAAGAAACCACCGGCGACGCCATCCCCTATTACTTCGAAAACAACCCGACACCCAACTACAACCTAGCGCTGGATGGCAGCTACCCGGTGGTGATTGCCGAGAAAGGCTACGGCACCGTCATGGCGAACTTCGCCAAGCGCAAAGCAGAGGGCAAGGGCGCTGAAATCATCTCGATGACGGGCGGCATGGCCACCAACCAGATTCCGTCGACATCGGTCGCCACCCTTTTAAGTGACAAGCCTGCTGAATTGGCCGCCAGCCTGCAGAAGGCAGGTAGCGATTATGCCAAGCGCAACGGCGGCAATTTCGAAGTAACCGCCAAGGTCGTCGGCAAGGACGTCAAGCTGACGGTCACCGGCGTTTCGGCCCACTCCTCCGAGCCCGAGTCAGGCGTCAACCCGGTAGCCAGGATGCTGGACTTCATCAACAGCCTCGACGGAAAAGTTGCGCTCAAGCACAACCACATTACCGACGCCGCCCGCTATGCGGCCGACAACTGGGGGCTGGATTACCTGGGTGGCAAATTGGCGGTCGGCTTTTCCGATGCCTTCATGGGACCGCTGACCGCTTCCCTGACTTATGTCGCAATGGATGAAAAAGTCTTCAAGCTCGCGGTAAACCTGCGCGTGCCAAAGGGTAAGTCGCCGGAAACGCTCAAGACCGAAATCGCCGACAAGCTTGATGCCTGGAGCAAGAAGACCCACGTCGCGGTAGCCATCGACTACTCGATCGCCGAGCCGATGTACCGCAATCCTGAGGGTGAATGGGTCAAGGCCCTGCAGGCTGTAGCCAGCGAAAACCTTGGCATGGAGCACAAGTTCGGTACTTCCGCCGGCGCCACCTCGGTCCATGAACTGCCCAATGGCGTGCAATTCGGCCTAGCCAGGTCCGAGGTCAAGTACACCGGCCACACTGACAACGAGTTCAAGACCGTCGACCAGTTCCTGTTGGATCTGCAGATCGTGACCGAGATGATGGGGCGCATCGGGCAGTTGCCGAAACTCTGATCGCTTGCCGGACCCGCCATGCTGACGGGTCCAAACAAAAAAGGCCCCAGAGAACGACACAATCTGTAATTGGATGGACTCGCCCAAGCCGAGGCGTCTGCGCAGCAGTCGTGAAATCAGACGGTGCGGTGTTTCAGGAAATCCGTGCGTACAGGATTTACGACTGCTACGCAACCGGACGCAGGCTACGCCTGCTGCTACAAAGTGCGTTGTCGCCTAACTGACCAAACTAAGGTTCTTTTTTGTTGCGCCATAAAAATGCACAAACAAAAACGCCGCTCATTGCTGAGCGGCGTTTTCGTTAAATATGGAGCGGGAAACGAGACTCGAACTCGCGACCCCGACCTTGGCAAGGTCGTGCTCTACCAACTGAGCTATTCCCGCAAATGGCGTCCCCTAGGGGACTCGAACCCCTGTTACCGCCGTGAAAGGGCGGTGTCCTAGGCCACTAGACGAAGGGGACACGCTAACTGAAACACATGGTGTGTATTTCAGTGCCCAAATCCGCATCCGAAGATGCTGGTTCTGGTTTCACTCAGCCCTGCCCGAAAGCAACGCTGTTTAAAATTGGAGCGGGAAACGAGACTCGAACTCGCGACCCCGACCTTGGCAAGGTCGTGCTCTACCAACTGAGCTATTCCCGCATATGGCGTCCCCTAGGGGACTCGAACCCCTGTTACCGCCGTGAAAGGGCGGTGTCCTAGGCCACTAGACGAAGGGGACACACGTACAACATTCACTCCCTACCGCGTTTCGCTGTGTGCTTTACGCTGTAAGTGGCGCGCATTCTATGGATGGATTGAGGGGTCGTCAACCCCCAGATATAAATTTATTTAAATCAATGACTTCGCCCCGCTTTCAGACACTAATCAGGCTTTTCCGTCGCCCGGGGTTTGACGCCTATATTCTGACACCCGCCAAGACGTTATAGTCCACCCACGCCAAAGATGATGGCAATGTGCACCTCGCACGCTATTACTTATATAAGCAGGAACGCGGCCGATACAGGCAGTGAAGTAGCCGATTCAACTCGCTGAGTGGCGCTATGCGTCCCAATGCCAAGCCACTACACTCGCTCGCGAACCCCATAAAGAGGTCTTACCGGTGACACCACTCATGATCACCCTGCTAGTCGTAGCCGGGATCGCACTATTGATCGCCATTGGCTACATGAACCATGTGGTGGAAAACAATAAGCTGGAAAAGGCCCGCGCCAAAGTTGAGCTCAACGATCGTCTGCGTCGTTGCGGCGAAATCACCGAGACCTTTCCCGGCCAATTGATGACACCGGCACTCAAGCTGCTGTTGACCCGCCTGGAACTGAACGTCTGCCAACGCCTGCTCCATCTGGAAAAAACCAGCTCCAACCTCAAGGCACGGATTGGCGAACTGAACGCCCTGGTTGGCCAGGGCGAATCGATCCCGGTCAACAACCCGCCGGCACCGATCCAGACCGAAGCCAAAGCCAAGGACGTACGTTTCCTGCTCGAAGCCCTGCACGGCCAAATCACCCGCGCCGCACAGGACGGCTTCCTGCCAACCAACGAAGCCAAACGCTGGATCCGCGAAGTTCGCCACATCCTGGTCCTGCTGCACATCGAGTTCTTCAACAACCTCGGCCAGCACGCCCTGCAACAGAACCAGCCCGGCCAGGCCCGCCTGGCATTCGAACGGGGCGTGCAATACCTGCGCAAACAACAGGAACCGCAGGTCTACGCCGAACAACTGGAATACCTGGAAAAACTCCTGGCTCGCGCCAACGCACAAGTCATGGACAACATCGCCCCGGTAGAAGGCGAAGTGAACCAGCTGACCGAAGGCCTAAAAGACGTCGAGGCCGATGCGGACTGGAAGAAAAAAGTGATCTACGACTGATCAAAGAAAGTAGAAAAGCCACCTAAGCAGGTGGCTTTTTTGCGCTGAGTTTGGCGTGTACACCCAGGAAGGATAGGTCGACTGTCTGGCCGCCATCGCGGCGATGCGGCGACCCGACAAGCCCGGCTCCCACAGTTGATAGGTGTACGCCTCAAAGCCGAAAGTGCCCCACCATCCCCTTCAACTCAACCCCCAACTGCGCCAACTCAATACTGGAAGCCGCATTCCCCTGCATCGCCAACGAAGACTGATCCGCACTGGCCCGAATACTCGTGACACTGCGATTAATCTCCTCAGCCACCGAACTCTGCTCCTCGGCAGCCGCTGCAATCTGCTGGTTCATCTGCTGAATCAAAGACACTGCTGCTGCAATACTCCCCAGCGCACTCTCAGTCTGCAACGCATCACTCACCGCCAGCTTCACCAGCTCGCCACTGTTCTGAATTTGCTGAACAGAAGACTGAGCCGCCGAACGCAAGGCGCTCACCAGTCGTTCAATCTCCTCGGTCGATTGTTGAGTACGCTTGGCCAGGGCCCGCACTTCATCGGCGACTACCGCAAAGCCCCTGCCCTGCTCGCCGGCTCGAGCCGCCTCGATCGCGGCGTTGAGGGCCAACAGATTGGTCTGTTCAGCCACACTCTTGATGACGCTCAGCACTGTGCCGATGTTCTGGATTTCCGCACTCAAACTTTCGATGCTCGAACTGGCCGAGGTGGCTGAATCCGCCAACTGCTCGATCCGCGCCATGCTCTGGCGCACCACCTGCTGACCACTTTCAACCTTGCCGTCCGCCGTCTGCGCCGCCTGAGCGGCTTCCTCCGCGTTACGCGCAACGTCGTGCACGGTGGCGGTCATCTGATTCATCGCGGTAGCGACCTGTTCGGTTTCTTCCTTCTGGCTGCTGACTTCAAGATTGGTCTGCTCGGTCACCGCCGACAGTGACTGCGCTGAACTGGCCAACTGTTCGATACCCGCCTGCAAACCGCTGACAATACTGCTAAGCCCTGCGCCCATCTGCTGCATGGCCTGCATCAGCTGCCCGATCTCATCACGACGGGTCACTTCAACCGCCGCACTCAAATCGCCAGAGGCAATCTGTTGAGCAACACGGATCACACTGCGCAGCGGTGCCACGATCAACCGGGTAATCACCCAGGCCGCAATCAGCCCGACCAGCAGCGCCAGCGCCGAGGAACCGATGATCAGCAGCGAGTTCTTTTTCAGCTCTGCCTGCATCGACTGGTCTTCGGCGACATAGGCCTGATCCACCCGCTCCACCACCTGAGCGGCGCGCTGATGCAGCTGCTCATAGACAGTCTTTTCCTGCGCCAGCAGGCCCGTGTACTCGGCCAGTTTTTCGCTGAATCCGCCAATGTGCCCGACCACTTCATTGAGGACCGTCTGGTAACCCTCATCCTTGACCGTGGTTTTCAGTTGCTCGGCCTGGGTCAGTGCCTGGTCGGCCTGCTCGATCTTGCCCTGCCCTGCGCTGTCGTCGCCCTTGCGGCTCAGGTCCAGGCGCACACGTGCTTCGTTCATGGCTTGCAACATCAACCGTGACACCTGGCTGACCTGATTGGCCTGCTCGATAAACTGCCCCCCGTCCTTGCCTTCGGATTCCTTCAAGGCATAAGCGCCGTCATCGGCCAGCCCGGCCTGCAACACGTCAAGATTA
This sequence comes from Pseudomonas sp. ACM7, assembly GCF_004136015.1. NCBI lineage: Bacteria > Pseudomonadati > Pseudomonadota > Gammaproteobacteria > Pseudomonadales > Pseudomonadaceae > Pseudomonas > Pseudomonas sp. ACM7. The sequence goes on from NZ_CP024866.1 coordinate 952,069, forward strand.
TTGGCCACGCTGGACACTGACCAACTGGCCATCTCCAGCGCCAGGTCCTTGGCCTGGCTGAGCGAAACGAACTCGTCAAAGGCCTTGCGGTAAGCCCCCAAGGACTGCTCGACGTCATTCATCACCGGCACGTTGGCCGCAGACGCCGTTTTCAGTTGGGTTGCCAGGGCGATCAGGCCGTCAACGCCCTCGTGCAGGGCATCGGCGGTTTTCGGGTTGCCGTGCAAGGCGTATTCCTGCTCGAGCAGTCTCACCTTGAGCAAACCGCTGTTGAGCGACGACATCTGCTTGAGCCCGTCGAAGCGCTGGCTGATGGTTTGCAAGGACCATACGCCGATGGCCGCCACCAAGGCTGTCAACAGCAGCACCAGTACAAACCCGACACCCAGTTTTTTCGCCATACCGAGGTTGGCAAAACGTCCTTGCACGGCCGAAATCATTGCACTTAGTCCCCTGACATAGTCTGTTAACGCAGATTCGCAACGGGCCTGTATCAACACAAGTCTCTGGCGTCGGAATAATGGCAAAAAGCTACGCTTACGTCGTTTTCAGAACGCTTGAGGTCGATCCAGAGCGGTGGCCTGAAAAAACGCCCGGGCTCGCGGATCACAGGCATAGGCCACATTGATACGCTGCCAGTCACTGGCCTCTGCGGTGGGACTGAATGCCGTCGCAGAAGACAACAGGACACCGAAGCGCTGGGCTTGTTTGCGCACCTGAGCGTAGTCGGACATCCGCGATCGCGCCCAGATGAACAGGCCTCCAACCGGCTTACCGAAAACCTCCCATTCGGCGTCTTCAAGCACTTGCAACGCAGCCTCCCTGTCATTGCTCAAACGCTGGCGCTGGCGCTGGACCAATTTGCGGTAGGCACCGCTGGCTAAAAGGCTTGCCAGCACCGACTCGCAAAACCGTGAAGCGCCCATGCTGCTGATCATTTTGACCTCGGCCAGCTGCGAAATAACCCCGGCGCCGGCCACTACAAAACCGACCCGCAACGAACTGCTGAGGGTTTTGGAGTAGCTGCCGACGTAGATCACGTTGTCATCGACACCCAACGCAGCGAGGCGCGTACCGGGGCCGCTGTGCAAATCCGCATAGACGTCATCCTCGATTACCAGAAGGCCATAGGTTTTGGCCAGTTGCAGAACACGCTGCGCCACCGCCGGCGCCAGGCTGCTGCCAGTGGGATTGTGATAGAAGCTATTGATGAAGATCCCGCAAGGTCTGTACTTAACCAGCAGCGCCTCAAGCGCTTCAATGTCCGGCCCGCGCGGGGTTCGCGGCACCTCGATCATGCTGACACCGTGCAGCCTGAGCAGGTCGAACAGCAAGGAATAACCGGGATTCTCCACCACCACGCAATCACCCGGCTTGAACAAGGTCCGCACGATCAGGTCCAGCCCCTGACTGGCCCCCGCCGTTGTCAGGATCCGACTTTCCTCCACCAGGATATCGAGCTGTTTCAGGCGCTTGTGGATCTGCTGGCGCAAGGCTGGCAGGCCCAGCGGCGTGCTGTAGTTGAACAGACCGGCCATGTCGGTGCGGCAGACCTGGCGGATCGCGTAGCTCAGGTCGTCAGTTTCGCGCCAGCTCTCGGGCAGTCCGCCACACCCCAGTTTGAGTTCGCCCGAAGTGCCGCACTGCTTCTTTTCTGCCCCCTCGAACCAGGGGCAATCCTGTTGCCCCTGAGCGGCCAGCGCTGGCATGGCGACAATGAAACCGGCGCCATGATGCGACGCCAGCACCCCTTGAGCCACCAGACGCTCACAGGCCTCAACGACGCTGGACTGACTGAGCAAATTGATCCGGGCGATTTGCCGCACGGAAGGCAAACGCGTCCCCGGTGGCACCTCGCCACGGCAAAGCCAGCAGGCTAGCGCGTCGACGATTTGCTGTACGACCGGCACCAATGCCTGTCGATCGATTCTCAACTCCATGAGCAAGCAAACTCCTGTCCGTTTTGCGGGAAACAGTTAATCACAGGAGCGGTCAATCAGCTGTGCGACAACGCCGCTAAAACCATCGGTTCTAACCATTTGAAACACATTGTCCGGCACCTTTAAGGAACCGAAAAAAAACCCGCACAAATGCGGGTTTTTTCCTACGTTGCAGTGCCTGGTTTCAGAACGCCGTGACGCCACCGTCCACCGCCAGTGAATGCCCTGTGGTGAACGCTGCGCCGTCGCTGCACAGGTACAGCACCGCGCTGGCGATTTCCTCGACCTTGCCGATGCGCCCAACCGGGTGCATGGCATTGGCGAACTCGCCTTTCTTCGGGTCGGCTTCATAGGCACGGCGGAACATGTCGGTGTCGATCACTGCCGGACACACCGCGTTCACCCGAATCTTTTTCTTGGCGTATTCGATGGCTGCCGATTTGGTCAGGCCGATCACCGCATGTTTCGACGCCGCGTAAATGCTCATCTTCGGCGCAGCCCCGAGGCCGGCTACCGAAGCGGTATTGACGATTGCACCGCCGCCCTGGGCCAGCAGTAAGGGCAACTGGTACTTCATGCACAACCAGACGCCTTTGACGTTGACGCCCATGATCGCGTCGAACTCGTCGACCGTGCCTTCGGCCAGTTTGCCTTTCTCGATCTCGATGCCGGCATTGTTGAAGGCATAGTCGAGACGGCCGTAGGTATTGACCACCTCGTCCATCAGATTTTTTACATCGCTTTCCAGCGTGACGTTGCAGCGCACGAAGGTGGCTTCACCGCCAGCGGTACGAATCAGCGCCACCGTGCCCTCACCACCCGCCGCATCCAGGTCGGCCACTACCACTTTCAAGCCTTCAGCAGCGAATGCCTGGGCGGTCGCGCGGCCAATGCCATTGGCGGCGCCCGTCACCACGGCGACCTGGCCAGAAAACGTCATGCTCATTGTTATGTCCTCGAAGAGAAGATGCGGGGGATCGCGTATTCGCAATCTAGCCACAAGGGCCTGCAGCGCGGCAGCACTATCAGAAGGCCGGTTGGGTGCCCATGAGTGACAGTGATAAAACCGCCGGTTCGACTATCACTGCACTGGATCGATATGCATTCGCCGCATCAGCCAAACTTGCGGCATCGACCATGAAGGTCTATCAACAAGTCTTCATTCATCTTGAGTGCCTGTCATGACTACCCAGACCAATCGCCAGTTCCTGCTCGCCAAACGTCCGGTGGGCGCGGCGACCCGCGAGACCTTCACCTATCAAGAAGTACCGGTCGGCGAACCGGCTGCGGGTCAGATCCTGGTCAAAAACGAATACCTGTCCCTGGACCCCGCCATGCGTGGCTGGATGAACGAGGGCAAGTCCTACATCCCGCCGGTCGGTATCGGCGAAGTCATGCGCGCATTGGGCGTAGGCAAAGTCGTTGCCTCGAATAATCCGGGTTTCGCGGTCGGGGACTACGTCAACGGTGCCTTGGGGGTGCAGGATTACTTCCTCGGCGAGCCACGAGGTTTCTACAAGGTCGATCCGAAACTGGCGCCTCTGCCGCGCTATCTGTCGGCGCTGGGCATGACCGGGATGACCGCCTATTTCGCCCTGCTCGATGTCGGCGCGCCTAAGGCGGGTGACACCGTGGTGTTGTCAGGTGCTGCGGGTGCGGTGGGCAGCATTGCCGGGCAGATCGCCAAGATCAAAGGTTGCCGGGTAGTCGGCATTGCCGGGGGCGCGGACAAGTGCCAGTTCCTGATCGACGAACTGGGTTTTGACGGTGCCATCGATTACAAAAACGAAGACGTCCACGCCGGTCTCAAGCGCGAATGTCCGAAAGGTGTCGATGTGTATTTCGATAACGTCGGCGGCGATATCCTCGACGCGGTGTTGAGTCGCCTGGCCATGAAAGCGCGGGTGGTGATCTGTGGCGCCATCAGCCAGTACAACAACAAGGAAGCGGTCAAAGGCCCGGCCAACTACCTGGCGTTGCTGGTCAACCGCGCGCGGATGGAAGGTTTTGTGGTGATGGACTATGCCGCACAGTTCGCCGCCGCCGGACAGGAAATGGCCGGCTGGATGGCCAAGGGGCAGCTCAAGAGCAAGGAAGATATTGTTGAAGGACTGGAGACGTTCCCGGAGACGCTGATGAAGTTGTTCAGCGGCGAGAATTTCGGGAAGTTGGTGCTGAAGGTTTAACGCCAACTATAAATGTGGGAGCGGGCTTGCTCTCGAAGGCGGAGTGTCAGCCGACATCAACGTTGACTGACACTCCGCCTTCGAGAGCAAGCCCGCTCCCACATTTTGATCTTCGGTGTTAGATCAGGCCAGTTCGGCGACTACGGCTGCCAACGCCTTGGCCGGGTCCGCTGCCTGGCTGATCGGACGGCCGATCACCAGATAATCGGAACCGGCATCCAGCGCCTGACGCGGCGTCAGAATGCGGCGCTGATCGTCCTGGGCGCTGCCCGCCGGACGAATCCCCGGAGTCACCAGTTGCAGCGACGGGTGCGCCGATTTCAGGGCCTGGGCTTCCAGGGCCGAGCACACCAGACCGTCCATCCCGGCTTTTTCCGCCAACGCGGCCAGGCGCAACACTTGCTCCTGCGGCTCGATATCCAGACCGATACCCGCCAGATCCTCACGCTCCATGCTGGTCAGCACGGTCACGCCAATCAGCAGTGGTTTCGGACCGGTGCGCTGGTCGAGCACTTCGCGGCACGCGGCCATCATGCGCAAACCACCGGAGCAGTGCACATTGACCATCCACACGCCCATCTCAGCAGCCGCCTTGACGGCCATGGCGGTGGTGTTCGGGATGTCATGGAACTTGAGGTCCAGGAACACTTCGAAACCCTTGTCACGCAGGGTGCCAACGATTTCCGAAGCGCAGCTGGTGAACAGTTCTTTACCGACTTTGACCCGGCACAGCTTCGGGTCCAACTGATCGGCCAGCTTCAGTGCGGCGTCACGGGTGGGAAAATCCAGGGCGACGATGATAGGAGTCTGGCAGGCGGACATGAGTGGGCTCTCAGGCAGGTCGAAATCGGCGCGCATTGTAGCGGAACCAGCGCCTCTGCGGGACCCGATGATCGGTAATTCGTCGAGGCGGCTCAAGCAAGACTAGCCCTTGCACCAATTGTGTCGAGTCAGATACACACATGACACGCCTGCAACACCCTTCAACGTTACCTTCGGCAGCCGCAACACGTCCTTACAGCACTTCCCGCCTCCGGGCCGGACGCCTATGCTGAAACCACAACCTCGCAGCCCATCTTTGTGGTTGGCAGCCTACCTGGCAGATGAACGCACGCATGCACAACCTCCACGCACCTGTGAACGACGATCAAAAAGCGCCCGACGACGACAAACGCTGGAGCATTCGCGCCCTGATCGTCGACGATGACGTCCCGATCCGCGAACTGATGATCGACTATCTGGCCCGGTTCAACATTCACGCCAGCGGCGTCACCGATGGCGCCGCGATGCGCCTGGCGCTGCACGCGGAGCATTTCGACGTGGTGGTGCTCGACCTGATGCTGCCCGGCGAAGACGGTTTGTCACTGTGCCGCTGGCTACGCGCCGAATCGGACATCCCGATTCTGATGCTCACTGCCCGCTGCGAGCCGACCGACCGGATCATCGGCCTGGAACTGGGCGCCGACGACTATATGGCCAAGCCGTTCGAACCGCGAGAATTGGTGGCGCGCATCCAGACTATCCTGCGCCGGGTGCGCGACGATCGCACTGAACAACGGGCGAACATCCGTTTCGACAACTGGCGCCTGAACAGCGTGCTGCGTCAGTTGATCGCCGCTGATGGCCTGGTGGTGCCGCTGTCCAACGCCGAGTTCCGTTTGCTCTGGGTGTTCATCGAACGTCCGCGCCGGGTACTCAGCCGCGAACAACTGCTGGACGCCGCTCGCGGTCGCTCGATCGAAGCCTTTGATCGCAGCATCGACTTGCTGGTCTCGCGCTTGCGCCAGAAACTTGGTGATGACCCGAAAGCCCCGCAGCTGATCAAGACCGTTCGCGGTGAGGGTTATCTGTTCGACGCCAGAGACATCGGTTGATGCGTGCGCGCTTCGATACGCTCTTCGGCCGCCTGTTTGGCATGCTGCTGGTGGCGATCATCCTGGCGCACTTGTTGGCGTTTTTCTGGTTTCACTATTACGGCCCGCCGCCGCCCCCTCCGCCGCCGGGGTTTTCCGAAAACTTCGACGGACAGCGCCCGCCGATGGACCCGCGCTTCGTAAATCGGCCACCGCGGCCGTGGTTCGGCGGCCCCTTGGTGCCGCTGACTTTTCAGCTGGTCTCGCTGATCATCGCCGCCTGGTACGGTGCCAAACTGCTGAGCCGGCCGATCCAGCGCCTGAGCGATGCTGCCGAGCGACTGAGCGAAAACCTCGACAGCCCGCCTCTGGATGAGTCCGGCCCACGGGAAGCACGGCGAGCGGCACACACCTTCAACAAGATGCAGCAACGCATTCGTGAACAAGTGCAGCAACGCTCGCGGATGCTTGGCGCCGTCTCCCACGACCTGCGCACGCCGCTGTCGCGGCTCAAGCTGCGACTGGAGCAGATCGACGACAACAAACTGCAAGGCCAGATGCGTCAGGATCTGGACGACATGATCGGCATGCTCGACGCCACGCTCACCTACCTGCACGAGCAGCGCACCAGTGAGGTCCTGCAGTGGATGGATGTGCAGGCGCTGGTCGAATCCCTGAGTGAAAACGCCCAGGACCAGGGCGCCGATGTTCTGACCAGTGGCCACTGCGCACCGTTGCAAGTGCAGCCGATGGCCTTGCGCTCGTGCATCAACAACCTGCTGGACAATGCCCTGCGTTATGCCGGGCAGGCAATGATTACGCTTGAAGACACGCGCGAAACCCTGGTGATCCGGGTCATCGACCATGGGCCGGGTATTGCGGCGGATAAACGTGAAGCGGTGTTCGAGCCGTTCTTTCGTCTGGAAGGTTCGCGCAACCGCAACTCCGGTGGCGTCGGGCTGGGCATGACCATCGCCCGCGAAGCGGCCGAACGCCTGGGTGGGCAGTTGAGCCTGGAAGAAACCCCCGGTGGTGGTTTGACAGCCGTGATTCGCCTGCCCCGAGCCTGATGACCGCTCTGTGTACCGCTCGGTACAAACCTCACATACCCACGACAACTTGCCCCTTGAGGCTGCATAAGCCGGTGCACCCACCGGTTATCCATTCCAAGGAGTGAGCGCAATGATCGGCAGCGTCAGCAGTTACACGAGCTATACCAGCACCAGCAGCACCACCACCAGCACCGCCCGCAGCCAGCAATTTCAGAAAGAATTGCTCGCCAAACTCGACAGCAACAGCGATGGCGCGGTGGATCAGGATGAACTCAAGAGCGCCCTGTCGCAGAAAACCGACGACGGCCTGCTGGTCAGCCTGAGCAAGAATTTCGCCGACCTGGACAGCGACGAAAGCGGCAGCCTGAGCAGTGAAGAAATGGCCGCGATGGCCCCTCCTCCGCCACCGCCACGGGATCAGGCACCGAACACCGAACTGGCTGACGCGCTGATCAGCGCCCTGGACGCCGACGGTGACGGCGCCATCAGCAGCGATGAACTGAGTAACGGCCTGGCCAGCGCCGGCAGCAGTGCCGACAGCACAGAAATCTTCTCGGCCCTGGACAAGAACGAAGACGGCTCCGTCAGCCAGGACGAACTCGCCGCCAGCCTCGCCCCGCCTCCGCCGCCACCTCAACAAGTGTCCAGCGATGAACTGTTCAGCCAGCTCGATGCGGACAGCGACGGCAGTGTCAGCGCCACCGAACTGACCAGCGCGTTGCAGACCAGCAGCATCTCATCGACCAGCACCGACACCAGCGCCGCGTTGCTCAAAGTGCTGGATAGAGACAGCAATGGCGGTGTCTGCAGCGACGAGTTGAAAGCGGCGTTGCAAGCCGGCCGCGAGCGAAACACCGACAGTTCCACCGCTCAGTCGAACGTGACCGAAGCCCTGAATAAAATGATCGCCGACCTGAGCAAGCAGTACTCGCTCGACAACGTGGCGACCGTGGGCAAATACCTGAACGTCGCGACCTGAGTCAAAAGCATCGCGAGCAAGCTCGCTCCCACAGTTGATCTGCATTGATCACATAATTTGTTATCGATACAAAATCAATGTGGGAGCGAGCTTGCTCCGGGCGGCGTTCCGACGAAGGGGCCGTAAGCCCCAACAAAAACCTCAGGGCCGGCGATCCTCAACCCGAGCCTGACTCTTGCTCCAGTCGTTCAGCAGGCTGTAGGCCACCGCCAACAACGTCGGGCCGATAAACAAACCAATAAACCCAAAGGCAATCAACCCGCCAAACACCCCGAGCAGCACAATCACCAACGGCAAATTCCCGCCCCGGCTGATCAGGTACGGTTTGAGCACGTTGTCGACGCCACTGATGATGAACGTCCCCCAAATTCCGAGAAACACCGCCATCCCGTACTCACCCTTCCAGGCCAGCCACGCCGTGGCCGGAATCCACACCAGCGGCGGCCCCATCGGAATCAGGCTCAACAAAAACGTGACGATCCCCAGCACCAGCGCCCCGGGCACCCCGGCAATCAAGAACCCGATCAACGCCAGAACCGCCTGGGCCGCTGCCGTCCCGATCACACCGTTCACCACCCGCTGCACCGTGCCCGCCACCAATTCGATGTAATACCCGGCACGGTCACCAATCAGACGTTCCAGCAACCCGTGAACAAACGCCGCCAGACGCGGCCCGTCACGGTAGAAAAAGAACACGAAGACGATACTCAACGTCAGCTCAAGTATCCCGCCGCCAATCTGCGCACTGCGCGCCAGCAACCAATTGCCGACCTGACCCAGATAAGGTTTGACCGCCAGCATCATCGCCGCGCCCTGCTGATCAATGCTGTTCCAGACCCCCACCAGCCGCTCGCCCACCAAGGGAATACTGCCCAGCCAGGTCGGCGCTTCCGGCAACCCGTCGACCTGCACATCCTTGATGAACGCCGTGGCATCGCGCACATGGTCCGCGAGGTTGAACCCCAGCCAGACCAACGGCAACGCCACCAGCAACATCCAGCCCAGCGTCAGCACTGCGGCCGCCAGAGATTCGCGACCATTGAGCAAACGCGTCAGCAAACGCATCAGCGGCCAGCTGGCAAACGCCAGCACCGCACCCCAGAACAGCGCCGACCAGAACGGCGCCATCACCCAGAAGCTCGCGCCAAACAGCACCAGGAGCAGGATCTGCACCAACAGCCGATCGTTATTGATCATCTAAATCTCGAAAAAAGTCAGTTCGCAAAAGAGTAGGCGAACGCAGCTTGTACGTTCGCCTGATAAAGCTTATCGCAACAGTTCGATGTGCAAGCCAGCGCCCTCGACGCTACCCGCTTCCATCCTGGCGGTACGCACACCCTGCCCAATCAGTGCCTGACGCCAGGCTTCGGCCTTCGGCCCGGAAACACTGACCCGCAACGTGGTGTCCAGATTCAGCCCACGAGAGATCAGGCGCAGCCAGGCATCGTCAGGATCGCCGGTAAATTTGGGGAAATCGAGCTCACCGGTGCTTTTGAGCTCCCGAAGCAAGGTTGCAGAGGTCGGCAGCAAATCGCCCAGCGGCGCAGCGGCGTCGAACTGTTCGACGTGCAGATAAGCTTTGCGATTGCCGCGCGTGATGCTGTAAAGCGCCACCAGCGTGTTGTCCTGTGGGGCCGCCAGGCGCAACAGCAAAAACGCTTGCTGATCATCAGCGCCATAGAGCTTGGCATTGCCGAAGACATCATTGGCCCACAGGCTGCTTTCGCCGCAATCACGGGCCTGGCACCAGAACAGCAATTGGGCGTCCTGCTTCTGCAAGGCTTCACGAGCGGCGGTGAAAGCCTCGGTGGAGGAATGCTCCGGCGGCAACTCGTAGGTCACCGAAGTGGTTTGCCCTCGGGCAGCGACCTGGCCGTCAAAGCGCAACTGGCCGCTGATTTTGCGGATCGAACCCAGTGGATAGATCCGCTCAAGTTCGGTGACCGGACGATAGTCGACGATCTGCGCATCGGCCATACGCGGCACGATCGGCAGGTCCTGACTGCCCGGGACATCGGCGGCAAATAACAGCGGACTGAAACAACACAGCGACAGCAGACTGAGTGAACGCATGGATAGACTCATCGGATCAGCATGGCCTGGGCACCCTTGATGATACTGGCGTCATCGATGCGCTCAGGCACCAGCAAACCGCGCTGTACCGCCGGACGCGCCTCCATGGTTGCCATCCAGCGCTGCAAGGCCGGCAAACCGTCGACCTCGACACCCGACCACTCGTGGCCACGGACCCACGGATAAGTGGCGATGTCAGCAATGCTGTACTCACCGGCCAGAAACTCCACGGCTTGCAGGCGCGTGTCGAGCACTTCATAGAGGCGGCGGGTTTCATGTTGATAGCGATCGATGGCGCCCTGGAGTTTCTCCGGGAAATAACGGAAAAACACGTTGGCCTGACCTTGCATCGGGCCGATTCCACCCATCTGGAACATCAGCCATTGCAGGACCACTGAACGCCCCTTGGGGTCTGTTGGCAGCAGTTTGCCGCTCAGTTCAGCCAGGTAAATCAGGATCGCGCCGGATTCAAACACGGCGAAATCGCCGTTGGCGCGGTCGACAATCGCCGGAATCCGGCCATTGGGATTGATCTTGAGGAAGCCCTCGGACTTCTGTTCCTTTTTGTCGAAACTCAAGGCGTGCACCGTGTAGGGCAGGCCGAGTTCCTCGAGCACGATAGAGACCTTGTGGCCATTCGGGGTCGCAGCGGTGTAGAGATCTATCATGGTTGTCTCCCATTTCAACCCGCCCAGCCTCGACAGTTGCCCGGCGCAAGTCAAGGAACGGCGAAGAACCGATTGAAACAGTCTGCGACAAGGTCGGCGCCGGGTTCGTCATTCAGGTGTAAATGATGGCCGCCAGGCAGCTGTTCACGGCTAAAGGGTAGACGCTCCAGCAACTCGGGATGTTTGGCGAGCATGCCGTCGGCAGCCACCACCAGTTTTGCAGGACAAGTGACTCGCTGGACGAAGGCCATCGCCTGTTCGGTGGTCAGACGCAGCGGCGACGGTAACGTCAGTCGGTTATCGGTGCGCCAGGTATAACCGCCCGGCACCGGCATCAATCCCCGTTGGGCCAGCAGTTCTGCGGCTTCGCGACTGACAGCGACCAAGCCTTTCATGCGCGCCTCGATGGCCCGGTCGAGCGTGTTGTAGACCGGTTTGCGCTTCTCCCGCAAATCCAGCTGCGCTTGCAGGGCCATGCCCATCCGTTCGGCAGCGTTTTCGCCTTTGTCTGTAGGAGGAATGATGCCGTCGATCAACGCCAGGTGGGTCACGCGTTCCGGCAACGAACCGGCCAGCACCAGCGAAACGATCGCGCCCATGGAATGCCCCAGCAGGCCAAAGCGCTTCCAACCCAATTGCTCGGCCACTTGCAGCACGTCATGGGCGTAGTCCCACAGCGCGTAACCGGCACCGGTCGGCCGATGCCCGGAATGACCGTGACCGGCCATGTCCAGCGCGATGATGCGCAAGCCTTTGAGCTTCGGCGCCAGCCGGGCGAAGCTGTTGGCGTTGTCCAGCCAGCCATGCAAGGCGATCACCGGCATGCCGTCTTCGGGGCCGAACAAGTGCGCTGCCAACTCGATGTGCGGCAGGCTCAGGCGAACTTCTTCAACGACGTTGCTCATGCGCAATCCTGTTGGCGGCGACCTTCCCAACGGCTGAGCAGATTCTTCAGCAGCGTGGCCGTGTCCTGGGGACGTTCGAGGGGAAACATGTGGCCGCCAGGCATGGTCAGGGACTCGCCCAGCGGCAAGCGCCCCACGAGGCTTGCGTGATGACGCATCACCACCCGGCTCTTGTGCCCGCGCACCACCGCCAGCGGCACTTTCAGTTGCCGAGTGCGGCCGGGACTGGTGTGCGGCACGCCGCGGTAGATACTGATTTCCGTGGCCGGGTCGAAGCGCAGGCGCAGCTTGTCGCCCACCTTGTGCAAACCGTGTTGCAGGTAAGCGTCAAAGCATTCCGGGTCGAAACTGCGAAACAGGGTTTTGCCAGCGAAATAAAGTCGAGCCGCCTCCAGATCGGCGAACTCTTCCCGTCGTCCCAATGTACGGCCGGCCGGGGTCAGGCGATCGATGAAACCGAAGCGTTTGGCGGCGCGGATCACCCATTGATCAGCGCGGGTCAGCACCGGCGAATCAAGCATCACCACGCCGCGATAGAGCTCGGGGCACCGCAACGCCGCGTGCAGATGCAGCACACCACCGAAGGAATGACCGACGCCCCATACCGGTTCCGGTTGTTTCTTGAGGTGATGAATCAGCTCGTCCACCAGGTTGTACCAGTTGTCGTCCGCCGGAAAACGCGGGTCGTGGGCGTGCTGCTGCAGATGCGTCACCTGATACTCGGGCGCCAGCGCCGCGAACAACTTGCCGTAGGTGCCCGAGGGGAAACCGTTGGCGTGGGCGAAAAATATCTGTTGCGACATACCGGTGATCCATCAACGAAAACAAGGGTTGATTGTCCGTAAGACGACGTCCTACAGCAATGACCGTAAGTGCCAGGAATGATGACAGCCTCGTTTGAGCCATGAAAAACAACCGGGGCATTCTCCGGCTCATCGCACCTACCTGTTATTTCTGACAGTTGACACTTCGGGAGCAACCGCGAATAACTGCACCTGTCCGACCCTCTTCGGGGAGTACTCCAGTCATGCACGCGCAAACACCGACAGTCACAGTGAAGGATCCGCGAGGGCTCAACGTCGCCAACGTGTCCTACTGCCGTAATGCGCCCGGCAACACACCAGAGCCTAGGGTTAACCGCCAATTCTACGATGCCGCAAGCCACGCGACGGTCAGTTGGGACCCTCGTCTGTTCAAGCTGCTGGAGACAGAACCGGATGTCCGGCCCAATCTGGAGACGGTGTACAGCCTCACAGGCAATCCCCTGCGCAGTGATAGTGTGGACGCGGGAACCCGGCTGGTGTTGTTCGGTGTAGCCAATCAAAAACTCATGAGTTGGGACAGTCTGCTCACTCAGGTCCAGATCGACTATGACCTATTGCTGCGCCCCGTCAAAACTGTCGAGAGAGCTCCAGGCAAACCCGCAAGAACCAGTGCCTTTTACACCTATGGTGATGCAACCCCTGCATTTGCGCGGAACAATCAATGTGGTCGGCTGATTCGCCATGATGACAGTGCCGGCACTGTGCACTTCAGCGCCTTCGCGCTCCTTGGCGGAGTCACCGAACAGACCCGACATTTTCTCGAAAAACTGGACGAACCGGACTGGCCCGCGGACGAAGCCAATCGAGACTTGCTGAACGAAGCCGGCACCGGCGCGACAACCGGTAGTCAATATAATGCGCTGGGGTTCGCCATCAGCCAGAAAGATGCGCAAGGCAATGTCCGGTTCTCGCGCCTGAATGTTGCAGGTCAACTCAGCGAAATAAGCCTGAAACTCGCCGCGCAAACGCAGGAAACACCGCTGCTGAGCGCCATCCACTACAACGCTTTTGGCAACATCGAGCGCCAGACCGCCGGTAATGGTGTGATCAGTGAAGCCCATTACTGCCCTATCGACGGTCGTTTGCTTGAGCTCAAGGCCCGACTGCCTGACAAGCCACTGCTTCAGCATCTGAGCTACGTCTACGATCGGGTCGGCAATATCCTCAGCATCAGCGACGCAACCCTGCGCACCCGTTTCTTTCGCAACCAGAAGGTCGAACCAACCAACACCTTCACGTACAACACTTTGTATCAACTGATCGAGGCGAAAGGTTGGCAGCGGGTCAGAAGCCAGTTGGGGCCCCAACAGCCAGTCTTTGAATCACCCCCCGACCCCGGACAACTGGAAAACTACCGCCAGACTTACTCGTACGATTGCGCTGGCAACCTGACCGAACTGATTCACAGCGCTGCCAGCCACAGCCAGACGCAGCGCATGAGAATCTCCAAATACAGCAATCGGGGTCTGGTACAAAAAGCTGACGGCGAGTTACCCAGCGAAAGTGAAATCGCTGCCGGATTCGATGCAAACGGCAATAAAAAACTTCTGCTGCCCGGTCAGGATCTGATCTGGAGCCTGAATAACCGTCTGCAACAGGTGGATCAGGTAGTGCGCGAAGACGCACCGAACGATTCTGAACTCTACATTTACGACGAGGCCGGTCTGCGTCAGCGGAAGATTCGCATCGCCTCTACCGGCACCTTAACGCGCACCCACGAGGTGCGATATTTACCGGGCCTTGAGATCCGCACGTCGCCTGATGAAATCCTGCACGTCATTTCAGTGCCGGCCGGACATTGCACCGTGCAGATTCTGCATTGGGAAAAAGGTCGTCCATCAGCCGTTGCCACGAACCAACTGCGCTACTCCCTGAACGATCATCTGGGCTCCTGCACCCTGGTGTTGGACGAGCAGGCAAAGCTGATCAGTCTGGAACGTTATTATCCATATGGGGGAACGGCGTGGTGGGCCGGGAGCGACAGGATAGAGGCCAGTTATTCAACCATTCGCTACTGTGGCAAAGAGCGTGATGCAACCGGCTTGTATTATTACGGTGCCAGGTACTACTCGCCCTGGTGGCAACGCTGGCTCAATCCCGACCCGGCGGGGACCGTCGATGGCCTGAACCTTTATCAGTTTGTCCGAAGCAATCCCGTGACCCTTTTCGACCCTGACGGCCGCAACCCTCAACAGGCGATCGAAGCCTTCAATCATATGTTGAGCCAAGGGAGTGCATGGCAGCAGCTTGATACGGGAGATGATGGCCTGACGACCTTCCAGCAACAGTCCAGGAAAAACATCAGGCAGCTTGAAGATCGGCTTGGCGAATCAATCGAACTCGAGTCCGCCGAGACGCTTTTTCTCGATAAATTCAGTGAAAACCCCTTCCACCTCGTCCATTTTTCCGACCAGGATCTTCGCAAAAACGATGTGGTTGAACTCTATTCCAGAAAACAACTGATCGAACGCCAGGTGATTTTCAATGAAACCAATACAGGCGAGGGCGATTTAACCTCACTGGGAACCGACGATTTTGTTTTCTTTTCACTGGAAGCCCAAAGCGAGCCTGCAAAATCCACGAGTCGGTTCGGTGACAAACGTTACCGAGCGCCCTTTTCGACACTTCAGGAAAGTGGTCAGGCGCAATATTCCCTGCTTCAGAGTGTCGATATCATTTTCCCTTCAACCAGGCCAACGACACCCCCAAAATGGGTAAATAACTTCTCTTCATACAAAAATGACTTTGAAGTGAGGGACAATTCGGATGAAGACACTCAACGTCACGGGGCGATGTTCGTGGGACAACAAGACATGATTCGCGGTATGGGACTCAACACCATGATCGATGTCATAACCTACTCAGATGACCCGGGAGGCACACTCTTCGACGTGCCTCCCGACAAGTTGATGAATACCCTCTATCGCCCTCAGGTGTTGGTTCCAAACAATGTCCGATTGAAACCGCATCAATACAGCTATCAACAGACACGCAAGCAACATTGAGGCTCTACATCTGAGGTTTCTTTGCCGCAGGCGCCATGATACTCAACGAGCCAGCGGTTGTTCCCCCAACGGAACAACCGCCATGGTCAACCGCGACACACAACTGGCCTTGCCCTCATCGCTGGTCAAACGGATATCCCAGACATGCGTCGTGCGGCCAATGTGAATCGGCTTGGCCACCGCCGTGACCCGCCCGCTGCGCAAGCCGCGCAAATGGTTGGCGTTGATTTCCAGGCCCACGCAGTAAAACTTGCTGGCGTCGATGCACAGGTAACTGGCCATCGAGCCGACCGTTTCGGCCAGCACCACCGAGGCGCCGCCGTGCAGCAAGCCGTAAGGCTGGTGAGTGCGATGGTCGATGACCATGCTCGCGGTCAGGGACTCGTCGTCGAAGGCTTCGAAGCGAATATCCAACACTTCGCCGATGGTGTTTTTCTGGATTGCGTTCAACTGCTCAATGTTGGGATGGGTACGCCACAAGCTCATTGCTGACATCCTTTGTTGGTTTTATTCGTGACTCAATCCTGCCACAGCACCGCTTCGCTGCGCGCGCTCCATTCTTCGAAACGGGCGCCGTAAGCTGCTTCGATCACGTTACGCTTGATCTTCAGGGTCGGCGTCAGAAAGCCGTTTTCCACCGCCCAGCTGTCCTTGACCACCACCAATCGATGCAAGCGTTCGTGTTTGTCGAGGACGCCATTGACCTCCTCCAACAGTTTTTCCAGGCTTGAATGCAGGCCCGCCCGCGCCGTTCCGCTGGCGTCCTGCTGACCGACCGCCGAGAGCACGCACAGCCCCAGCGGCGCACTCAGGCCATCGCCCACCACGCACACTTGCTCGATGCGCGAATGCTCCGCCAGACGATTCTCGATCGGTGCCGGGGCGACGTATTTGCCTTTGCTGGTCTTGAAGATTTCCTTCAGTCGCCCGGTCAGGCGCAGGTTGCCTTCGGCGTCCTCCTCGCCCTTGTCGCCGGTGCGCAGGAAGCCGTCCTCGGTGATGGTTTCGGCGGTTTTCTCAGGCTCCTTGAAATACCCGAGCATGGTCGCGCCGCTGCGCACCATGACCTCGCCCGACTCAGCGATCCGCACCTCGACCTCCGGGCAGGGCTTGCCGATCCAGCCAGGTTTGTTCTGGCCCGGCAGGCCAACGTGCGAATAGCCGCAGCTTTCGGTCATGCCGTAGACCTCCAGTACATCCAGGCCCAATTTGCGGTACCACAGCAGCAAGGTCTGCGGCACTGGCGCGGCGCCGGACAAGGCGATGCGCAAGGCATCCAGCCCGAGCCCGGCCAGGACTTTGTGGCCGACCCGCTTGCCGATAATCGGCAGACCGAGCAGGAAGTCGAGGCGCTTTGCCGGGATCTTGCTGTACACGCCCATCTGGAATTTGGTCCAGATCCTCGGCACACCGAACAGCGCGGTCGGACGTGCACGGCGCAAATCGGCCAGGAAGGTGTCGAGGCTCTCGGCAAAAAACACCGTTTGCCCGGTGTAGATCGACGCCAGTTCAACGAACATCCGCTCGGCGACATGGCACAGCGGCAGGTAGGACAGCAGCCGATCCGACTCATTCAAGCCAAACAATTGCGTACCGCGAGTGGTGGCAAACCCCAGATTGGCGAAACTGTGCATCACGCCTTTGGGTATGCCGGTGGTGCCGGAGGTGTAAATGATGGTCGCCAACTGGTCGGCGGACGGCTTGGGATCGTCCTGGATCGGTGAGCTCTTTTGCAGGTCGGCCCAGCTGAAATCGAAAGTACCAGGCGGATGTAACGGCAGGCTGATCGTCGGCAGATCAGGGCTGACTCCGCGAGACATGCCGGGCCAGTCATCGAGCTTGCCGATGAACACCAGCGCCGCGTCGGAATGTTCAAGGACCTGGGCCACGGTCTCGGCGGTGAGGTTCGGGTAGAGCGGCACCGACACGTGGCCGGCCATCCAGATCGCCAGGTCAGCGATGATCCAGTGCGCGCAGTTTTTCGAGATCAGAGCGATGTGGCTGCCTTGGGGCAATTCGCGCGCGCGCAACCAATGCGCGGCGCAACGCGCCTGATGACCGACGTCGGCCCAAGTCAGGGTCTCGACCTCTCCGCCGCCCGTGGGCTGGACCAAAAAGCGCTGCCGGGGATGGCGCGCTTCACGCTCGTAGAAGACGTCCAGCGGCAAACGAAAAGCAGCAGGCATGCGACTCGCTCCTTTGTTTTTGGTCTGGAGCAAGCGTAGTCAACCAAGCAGTTGCTCGGTTGACTATTTCACACAAAAATATCAGGTGCGAAGCAGAACCCGTGGGAGCGGGCTTGCTCGCGAAAGCGGTGTGTCAGGCAACATTGATATCGACTGACACACCCTCTTCGCGAGCAAGCCCGCTCCCACACTTGATCGGTGTCGCTCTCAAGTTTCGGGCAAACCATTCCCCCTGTAAAAACAGGATTATGGGTGCTTGATGCCTTTGAGCTTCATCGCGCCGGCCAGCGGCAAATCACCTTCAAGTTCTGCAAGGCCGGCGGTGCGGACTGCTTCCGGGTCCTGTACATGTCCGTGCTGAAGGTAACCCAGCAGGTTGCCCACCAGCGGGTTATGACTGACCAGCAGCGCGTGATCCACAGACACCAACTGCTCCGCCACCGCTTGCGGACGGTTGTCGGGGGTTAGCCAGTCGACGGTGCGAATCTCCGGCGCGAAATTCAGCGCTGTACGCACAATTTCTGCGGTCTCCTGCGCGCGCAGGTAAGGACTGGCATAGATCGCGGTCAGCGGCTTGCCGGCCAACTCGGCGGCAGTGCGCAGCACTTCTTCACGACCATGGGCAGTCAGTGCCCGTTCCGAATCAGGACGCTTGCCGTGTGGCTCGGCTTCACCATGACGCAGTATCCAGAGTTTCATAGCTTTGGCTCCTCATCTCGGGCCGGGTGTGGTGCCGGCGCCACAGCGTGCGGTGCTTCACCTTCCGGTGTACGCGGCGTCGGCCAGTCGGCGAACGGCCACGGTTTCTGGTCGCTGTGGAAGCTGCCGAAACGACCGATCTGCGCCAGGAACTGGCTCAGGCTGTCGCCGAAGTTCATCAGGCTGGCGCTCGGGGCGCCATAGATCAAACGATAGATCAACTGCACCAGCACCACAGCGCCGAGGATGAATTGCGCCACTTGCCAGACCAGCACGTAGACGATCATCCACAACACTCGCAGCAGGATGGATTCGTACTTGTCCTCAGTTTTCGGATCGTTCATGTCTCGCTCTCCCTGATGCTCAGTTGAAACCACTGGTGGAAATAAAATCTACGTCGGTTTTCGGTTCGGCACGCATCAACAGTTCAATCACCTGATTAAGCGTGCGCCCTTCGAACAGGATCGCGTGCAGCCCGGCGACCAGCGGCATGTACACGCCCACCTCCTGAGCCTTGGCCTTGAGCACCTTGAGGGTGTTCACGCCTTCGGCGACTTCGCCCAGGCGGGTGACCGCATCTTCCAGACTCAAGCCCTGGCCGAGGGCGAATCCGACCTGGTAGTTACGGCTTTTCGGCGACGAGCAGGTGACGATCAAATCGCCGACGCCCGCCAAACCGAGGAAGGTCATCGGGTTGGCGCCCTGATTCACCGCAAAGCGGGTCATTTCCGCCAGCGCCCGGGTGATCAGCATGCTCTTGGTGTTTTCGCCCATGCCCAACGCCACCGCCATGCCGGCGATGATCGCGTAAACGTTTTTCAGCGCCCCGCCCAACTCCACGCCGAAGCGGTCGGCGCTGGCATACACGCGAAAGGTCCGGCCGTGCAACGCCTCCTGGACCCGCTGACAGAGTTCTTCGTCTTCGCTGGCGACCACCGTGGCGGTCAGCGCGTGTTCGGCGATTTCACGGGCCAGGTTCGGCCCCGACAGCACGCCAATACGCGCTTGCGGGGCGATCTCTTCGAGGATTTCGCTCATCAGTTTGAAGGTGTGGGCTTCGATGCCTTTGGTCAGGCTCACCAGCAACTTGCCGCTCAAACGTTCGGCGTGCGGCATCAATACCGAGCGCAGCGCGCTGGACGGCAGTGCGACGAAGCACAGATCGCAGGCCTGCAGAGTGGCCAGCAGGTCGGTGACCGCTTCCACGGCCGGCAGAATCTTGATGCCTTTGAGGTAACGCGGGTTCTCGCGATTGACCCGAATGGCCTCGGCCTGCTCGGGGTCACGCATCCACAGCCGGACCTGATGCCCGTTCTCGGCCAGCAGATTAGCCACGGCGGTACCAAAACTTCCGCCTCCCAGGACCGCAATTGGGCGCTGTTCAGTCATATGCAATCCGTTAATCCATACCAGTGGCGATGACGGCATTATACGGAGCGGCCCAGTGGCGGCCAGCCCCCGCATCAATTACCGACACTTGTAGGAAGAAGACCAAGAAAACCGAGGAAAATGCCCGCAACGTGACTGGAAAAGTCATTGCTCTCGGTTAACATGCGCGCCAATTGTTCGCTATCAAGGATGTGTTGTGTCGTTTGGCTCTCCATCACCTCGCTCGCCGCTGGTACTGGCGCTGATCTTCAGCTCGCCATTGCTTGCCGACGACTTGTTCCTCGACAGCGAGCCGCTGCCGCAAGTTTTGACCGCGACGCGACTCAAGCAGTCGCCGGCCGCGGTACCGGGGAGCATGACGGTGATCGACAGCGAACTGATCAACGCCAGTGACGCCCGGGACATCAGTGAGTTGCTGCGACTGGTGCCGGGAATGATGGTCGGCAACATCAACGGTAACCAGGCGGCGGTGAACTATCACGGCACCAATGCGACCGAAGCGCGACGCCTGCAAGTGTTGATCGACGGCCGTTCGGTGTACCGCGCAGGCCTGGCCACGGTGGACTGGAGTGACATTCCGGTGGCCATGGAGGACATCGAGCGCATCGAAGTTTTTCGCGGCCCGAACACCGTCAGCTATGGCGCCAATGCGCTGATGGCGGTGGTCAACATCATCACGCGCAACCCGGCCGACAGCCACGGCACGCGGATGAAAGTCACCCGTGGGCAGCGCGGCATCGACGACTTTTACGCCAGCCAGGGCGTGGGCTGGGACGGCGGCGACCTGCGCCTGTCACTGTCCGGTCAGCAAGACGACGGCTTCGACTCGGACCGTAACGGTGCCGATTACCGCGACAGCCGCCGCTTGAATCGCTTTAACCTCGCGGTCAGCCAGACGCTCACTGAAAACCAGAGTATCGACTGGCAATTGAATGCCAAGGACGGGAGCAACCAGCGTCCGTATACCTACCGCCCGGTCTTCTCGGGGATTACCGCTGCCGGGAACAATTCCGACGTCATCGCCAAGGACTACGCCGGCTCACTGCGCTGGAACCTCGACATCAATCCCGATCACAGCCTTTACATCCAGGGCTCGGCGCAACACTGGGATCGTCAGCAGACCTGGCGTGCCTGCGATGCCGAGGTTTCGTTCAGCCCGCAGTTGACCGAACTCTGGCAACTCAACCCGAATTACACCGAACGCCTGGCGCGCAACATGGAGCGCTACACCGGCCCCGGCGCGCCCGCAGGTGACCCGGCCCAGCGCGCACTGGCCAATCAAGTGCTCGACCAATGGCGAAACGGCGCCCGGCAAACCCTCTGTGGCGATATTGACCAGAGCACCCGGGAATCGCGCTACGACCTTGAATTGCAGGACACCCTCAGCTTGTCCGATAGTCTGCGGCTGGTCAGCGGCATGAATTATCGTTACGACCGGGCAGATTCCGAGACCTACTTCAATGGCACCCTCGACGACACCACCTGGCGGGCGTTCGGCCAGCTCGAGTGGCGCGCCACCGAGCATTGGTTGCTGCAGGGCGGAGCGATGTTCGAAGACACGCAATTGATCGGCAGTTCGCTCACACCACGGGTGGCGGTCAACTACCTGATCAACCCGCGCCATGGCCTGCGGGCGGTGTATTCGGAAGCCATCCGCTCGCCGGACATGTTCGAGAACAACGTCAACTGGAGCTATCAGGTAAAGAACCTGCGGCCCAGCGCCTATGGCCAGTCCAGCGCCCGTTATTTCGTCAAGACCCGTGGCCCCGGTAACCTCGAACAGGAACACATGCGCTCCCGGGAGCTGGGCTACAACGGCTACTTTGCCGAAATGGGACTGGCGGTCGATGTGAAGCTGTTCTACGACGAAATCACCGGGATGATCAGCGAACCGCTGCGCAACAATCAGTACATCGCCAGCAACTCAAACAGCGCGCGCTTCTCCGGGGCAGAAACCCAGCTCGACTGGCGAATCAGCAGCGCCGATCGCCTGCGCCTGACGTATGCCTACGTCGATGCCGAGGCGAGCAACCCACTGGATGCACAACAAACTGCCCGAAACAGCGGTTCCGCCGGTTGGCTGCACAACTGGGGCCATGGCTGGAACAGCGCGCTCTTCTACTATGGTGACGATGCCCTGAACGGCTACCGCTTCGAACGGGTCGACACGCGCATCGCCAAACGCATCGGCCTGGGCAAGGCCAGCCTGGAACTGGCCGGCGTGCTCCAGCAACGCCTCGACGGCCAGCCCACAACCTTCGTCGACAACAACTACGACGAGCGCCGGGTGCTTTACTTCAGCGCAGAGCTGGCGTTCTAAGATGCTCTATAGCCCGTCACGCAAGACGCCAATCCTTGGCCGCCTGCTGGCCGGGTTGTGCCTGGTGGTTGCCGGGCTGTTGAGCAGCCTGGATGCCAGCGC
Organism: Pseudomonas sp. ACM7; assembly: GCF_004136015.1. Lineage (NCBI taxonomy): Bacteria > Pseudomonadati > Pseudomonadota > Gammaproteobacteria > Pseudomonadales > Pseudomonadaceae > Pseudomonas > Pseudomonas sp. ACM7. The sequence goes on from NZ_CP024866.1 coordinate 974,250, forward strand.
CGCGGACATTTTGCTGACCGGCGCCGAGGACAGCCCGGGCATGCAATCCTTCACCCAGGCCCTAAGCGCGTTGCGGCCTGCCGATAACGTGCACTTCCAGCCACTGGCCAGTCTGCCGGCGCCAGGCAAACTGCCCGCCGGCACCCGCTTGATTCTGCTCGACCTGCCGAGCCTCGACTGGCGCCTGCAAGACGCCCAAGGCCCGGCGACGCTGGTGCTGCGCATCAGCCGCCTGCAAGCCCGTCAGCATCTGGGGGCCTCCCTGCCCCCGCGCCTCAGCCTGCTCTGGAGCGATCCGCCCCTGGACCGACAATTGCGCCTGACCCGACTGCTGCTGCCTCAGGCCAAACGGGTCGGCGTGCTCTTCGACAGCCACAGCGAATTCCTTTTGAAAGAATTGCATCAGGCCGCCCACTCCCTGGGCCTTGAGGTGGTCACCGAGCGCTGGGATAACACGAACGACAGCCGGCCGCTGCAGACCTTGCTGAAGAACAGTGACGTGTTGCTGGGCCTCGACGACCCCGATCTGTACAACCCGAAAACCGCGAAAAACCTGTTGCTCAGCAGCTATGCACGGCAACTGGCGCTGATCGGCCCTAACGCCGGGTTCGTCAGGGCCGGGAGCCTGGCCAGCACCTACAGCGATCAGAGCGATTGGCTGGCGATGCTCGACGAGTTGCTCGACCGGCCACCGGCCACGTGGCCACGCATGCACTACCCGCAACGCTTCAAAGTCTTAAGCAACCCGCAAGTGGCTCGTTCATTAGGTATTGAACAGATGAACGAAGCGTCTGTCGCAACACAGTTGGCCGAAGGAGAAAACCGCCCATGACCTTCCGTCGCCGTTGGGACATCAACACCCGCACACAAATCATCAGCCTCGGCCCTGCCCTGTTGCTGACATTGCTGTTGATCAGCTTCTTCACCTTCGTGCGAATCCAGGACCTGCGTCAGGAACTCAATCACACCGGGCAACTGATCGCCAACCAACTGGCGCCAGCCACCGAATACGGGGTGATTTCGGGCAACAATGAGGTGCTCGACAGTTTGCTCAAGGCCACCCTGGCCACGCCCAACGTGCGCTTTCTGGAAGTCCAGGACAGTGCCAACCGGATTCTGGTGTACGTCGAGCAACCGTCGGAAACCCACACCCGCTCGCACCAGGTCGAAGTGTTCCAGGCCCCGGTGCGGCTGCAACGAATCCAGCTGCACAATGATTTCCTGCAAGGCAGCCGCGTCGCCAACACGGCGCCCACCGAGGATTATCTGGGTCGGGTGATCGTCGGCCTGTCCAATGATGCCTTCAGCCAGCGTCAGCAGGAAATCCTGCTCAAGGCCGGGATCCTGGCGCTGTTCGCCCTGCTGTTTACTTTTCTGCTCGCCCGGCGACTGGCCGGCAGCCTGTCGCAACCGATCCGCGACATCGGCAACGCGGTCAAGGCGATTCAGGACGGCGACTACAAAACGCCGCTGCCGATCGTCGACGACACTGAACTGGGCGCGCTGTCGCAACACATCAACAACCTCGCCAACGGGCTCGAACAAGCCAGTCGCGAACAGCATCAAGCGATGGCGCAGTTGATTCAGACCCGCGAGGAAGCGGAAAAGGCCAACAACGCCAAATCCGATTTCCTTGCAATGATGAGCCACGAACTGCGCACGCCGATGAATGGCGTGCTGGGCATGCTGCAACTGCTGGAAACCACCGAGATGACCGAGGAGCAGGTCGAATACGCGGCGCTCGCCTCGGAGTCCACCGAACACCTGCTCAAAGTCATCAACGACATTCTCGATTTCTCGCGCATCGAGCGTTCGGAACTGGAGCTGGAGCACATTCCGTTCAACCTCGCGGACCTGATCGGCAGTTGCGCCCAGTCGTTCTCGCACAGCGCCGTGCAACGCGGGCTCGACCTGGCGCTGTCGATTCCGGACAACATGCGCGCGTTGCAGGTGCAGGGCGACCCGACGCGGATCCGGCAGATCCTGGTCAACCTGATCGGCAATGCGCTGAAATTCACCGAACAGGGCCGCGTCAGCATCGAACCGCAATGGCAGTCGCTGGATCACGAACTGCTGTGGTTCACCTGCACCGTGCGCGACAGCGGGATTGGTATCTCGGCTGAAAGCCTGGAATTGATGTTCAACGCCTTCCAGCAGGCCGACAGTTCTATTTCGAGGAGATACGGTGGCACCGGGCTGGGCCTGCCGATTGCTCGCACACTGGCTGAACGCATGGGCGGCACGTTGCGCGCCCAGAGCGAGGAAGGTCGCGGCTCGGTGTTCACCCTGGAAATCCCGCTGGCGCTCTATAAACAGACGCTGCCCGTGCTGGCGCCGCGCATACCGACCGGCAACGGTGATGGCGAAGGGCGCAACGTGTTGCTGGTGGAAGACAATCCGGTTAATCAGACGGTCATCGAAGCAATGTTGCGCAGTCTGGGCTTTACTGTCAGCGTCGTCACCGATGGCGCGCAGGCAGTGCGCAGTGCGGAGAGTCTGATTTTTGAAGCCATTTTGATGGACTGCCGGCTACCGATCATCGACGGCTACGAGGCCACCCGACAGATTCGCCAATTACCCGGCTGCACAGACTTGCCGATCATCGCGCTGACCGCCAACGCCTTGCAGGGCGACCGCGAAGCCTGTTTATCGGCGGGAATGAACGATTACCTGGCCAAGCCCTTCAAACGCACAGATTTGCAGCAAATTCTGCAGCGCTGGGTGCAGTAGTGCAGGCCTTTCGGCTATCTGCGACTGGCGTGAAAGGCGAAAGTGCGGCAGTCTTAGGCACCCGAACAGGCCCGAAAAGGGGCTTGAATAATAATTTCAGTGCACAAGTGTACATTCATGTCCTTGGTGCTGTGACTTTCACCACAACGCAATAGTCTATGAGTAGGCTGCTGACTCGAGGCATGAACGCTTCGATCGGCCGGGAAGATTTGCCCCACCTGCCGCATGGGACTATTGAGGAGCTCGCATGACCAAACAAAACGCCTTTACTCGGGAAGACCTGCTGCGCTGCAGTCGCGGTGAGCTGTTCGGCCAAGGTAACGCGCAACTGCCCGCCCCCAACATGCTGATGGTGGATCGCATCACCCATATCAGCGAAGAGGGCGGCAAGTACGGCAAAGGTGAATTGGTCGCCGAGCTGGATATCACTCCGGACCTGTGGTTTTTCGCCTGCCACTTCGAAGGTGATCCGGTGATGCCAGGCTGCCTGGGCCTCGACGCCATGTGGCAACTGGTCGGTTTCTTCCTCGGCTGGCAAGGTCTGCCGGGCCGCGGTCGCGCCCTGGGTTCGGGCGAAGTGAAATTCTTCGGTCAGGTTCTGCCGACCGCCAAGAAAGTAACCTATAACATTCAGATCAAGCGCGTACTGAAGGGCAAGCTGAACCTGGCCATCGCCGATGGTTCGGTCAGCGTCGACGGCCGCGAGATCTACACCGCCGAAGGCCTTCGGGTCGGCGTTTTCACCTCCACTGACAACTTCTAAGGGTTATCCGCATGCGCCGCGTCGTTATCACTGGTCTGGGCATCGTTTCGTGCCTGGGCAATGACAAAGAGACCGTCTCCGCTAACCTGCGTGCAAGCCGCCCTGGCATCCGGTTCAACCCGGAATATGCCGAAATGGGTCTGCGTAGCCAGGTTTCCGGCTCCATTGACCTTCCCCTCGAAGAGCTGATCGATCGCAAGATCTATCGCTTCGTCGGCCACGCGGCGGCTTACGCCTACCTGGCCATGAAAGACGCCATCGCCGACTCCGGTCTGACCGATGAGCAAGTCTCCAATCCGCGTACCGGCCTGATCGCCGGCTCCGGTGGAGCCTCCACGTTGAACCAGATGGAAGCGTTGGACATCCTGCGCGAGAAAGGCGTCAAGCGCGTCGGCCCATACCGCGTCACGCGGACCATGAGCAGCACCGTTTCCGCTTGCCTGGCCACGCCGTTCAAGATCAAGGGCCTGAACTACTCCATCGCTTCTGCCTGTGCCACCAGTGCTCACTGCATCGGTACCGCCATGGAACAGATCCAGATGGGCAAGCAGGACATCGTGTTCGCCGGCGGCGGTGAAGAAGAACATTGGAGCCAATCGTTCCTGTTCGACGCCATGGGCGCACTGTCCAGCCAGTACAACGAAACCCCGGAAAAGGCTTCCCGTGCCTACGACGCCAAGCGTGACGGTTTCGTCATCGCCGGCGGTGGCGGCATGGTCGTGGTCGAAGAGCTGGAACACGCTCTGGCCCGCGGCGCGAAGATCTACGCGGAAATCGTTGGCTACGGCGCGACCTCCGATGGCTACGACATGGTCGCCCCAAGCGGCGAAGGCGCCATCCGCTGCATGCAGATGGCCATGTCCACCGTTGACGCTCCGATCGACTACCTGAACACCCACGGCACCTCGACTCCGGTCGGCGACGTCATGGAAATGAAAGGTGTGCGTGAAGTGTTCGGCGAAAAAGCCCCGGCCATCAGCTCCACCAAGAGCCTGTCGGGTCACTCCCTGGGCGCCGCCGGCGTTCACGAAGCGATCTACTGCATGCTGATGATGGAAGGCAACTTCATGGCGGGTTCCGCCAACATCGACGAACTGGACCCGGAAGTGGCTGACATGCCGATCCTGACCAAGACTCGTGAAGACGCCACCATCAACACCGTGATGAGCAACAGCTTCGGCTTCGGTGGCACCAACGCTACGCTGGTACTGAAGCGCTGGCAGGGTAAGTAGTACCCCGCCACTACGCTGCACATAAAAACGCCCCGACTGGTTCGGGGCGTTTTTTTGTGCCTGAAAAATTGAACACTGCAATCCCTGTGGGAGCGAGCTTGCTCGCGATGGCGATAAGCCAGGCAACATAAATGTTGACTGTAATGGCCCTATCGCGAGCAAGCTCACTCCCACAAGGATTGCGGTGAACATGAAGCTTTTGTCATGAAACTCAACGCCCTGCGACCGAATGTCGCGTGTTTGGCGGGCTGCAGGACTTTTGCAGAATTCGCAAAAATTCGTTACCAAACTCAGTCGTTTACTTAGCAGGCTAACCAAACATATAACGGAGTCCTGCACACGCCTTGCTGCAGATAACAGAGATTGGAGCTAGCAGATGACTGTAAAAGTAACTGAACGCGACGATTCACATAAGTCCCACGAAGGCGTAGCCGCCGGTATCCGGATCTGGGACGTGCACCAACAAGACATGCTGGTGGGGATGTTCCACTCCGAAACCGACGCCCAGAGCTACAAGGCCGAACTGGAAAAACTGGAGCAGCAACGAGAGCTCCAATCCGCATAAGCAATGACGGCATTGAAAACGACAAACCCCGCCATGAGCGTAATGCTGTTCACTTAAGGTTGGGGTACATATCCGTTTCTGCGGTAACGACGGCTAGCGGTTTCGCTTTTACAGCGAGTCACTTTCGAAAAGCGCGAAAGTAACCAAAGCGCTTTGCCCCGCCATTCGGTGCCTCGCCCAGGCTCGGCATGCCCTCACTCCGGCATTGCTCCGGGGGCCCGCCGCCATCGGCCATCCATGGCCGGTGGCGGCTACCGCGGCATCCTTGCCGCGGTGCCCCCTGCGCAACGCCTGCGTTCGGCCTCTGGGAAAGGGGCAGCAGATCTGAAGCCAAAGCAAAGCAACAGCAACGGCAAGATCAAAAGATCAAAAGATCAAAAGATCAAAAGATCAAAAGATCAAAAGATCGCAGCCTCGCTTCGCTCGACAGCTCCTACAGGGAAATGCGTTCACTTGAAGCCAGGCCGGCCGGTATAGGCCGCCTCGCGTTGGCGTTTGCGGTGCACGCCCCCTCGAGAGGCCGAGCGCAGGTTCTGCGCAGTGGGCAACCCGGCATGGATGCCGGGTTAGCCGCCCCCGGCCATGGATGGCCGATGGCGGCGGGCCCACGGAGCAGGACCGGAGCGAGGGCATGCCGAGCCTGGGCGAGGCACCGAACGAAAGGGGCAAGAGCCCTTGGTTACTTGGGGCTTTTCCAAGTGACTCGCTGTAAAAGCGAAACCGCCCTCAGCCATCACCTAAATGACGGATATACACCCAATCAAAGCCCCCGATCAGCACCCACCACCAATGTGTAGGTCCGCCTGAAGCCCCAAGACTAAGTGAACAGCACGTCGTTGTTGCAGCCTTTAACGGCTTACCACATCAGATCGTCCGGGATCTGATAGGCCGCGTACGGATCGTCTTCGACAGCGACTTCTTCGGTCTTCACATTCAGCTGCACGATACGCTGTGGATCGCGCTCCTGGATCTTCAGGGCCGCCTCACGGGGGATCACTTCGTAACCGCCGGCGTGGTGCACGATCGCCAGGAAACCATTACTGAGCTGGTTGCGCATCAGCGTGTTGACGGAGATGCGCTTGACCTTCTTGTCGTCAACGAAGTTGTAGTAGTCCTCGGTCGTCAGCTTCGGCAGACGCGAGACTTCGATCAACTGTTTGACCTGGGCGGCGCGGGCCTTGGCTTCTGCCTTCTCCTGCTGCTGGCGGTTCAGCTCCTGGTCGCGCTTGACCTTCTCGGCCATGGCTTCCTGGGCGGCACGCTGCTGCGAGTCATCAAGTTCGATCTGACCTTTGTGGGCCAGACGCTGCTGCTTCTGTTTCTCTTTGCCGACCTGTTTGGCCTGCTTCTGGTTGACCAGCCCTGCTTTGAGCAACTGGTCGCGAAGGGAAATGCTCATGGTGCTTATTACTCACTTAGGCAACTGCTCAACCGCAGCTGGGCAAATTCTTTTCCTGACGTTTGGCTTCGCCCCACAAGGCGTCCAACTCTTCGAGGGTGCAATCTTCTATGGGACGGTGGGTGTCGCGCAATGCCTGTTCGATAAAACGGAAGCGTCTTTCGAACTTGCTGTTGGCGCCACGCAGTGCAGTTTCGGGATCGACCTTGAGATGACGCGCCAGATTGACCACGGAAAACAGCAGATCACCGACTTCATCGGCAATCGCTACCGAGTCATTGTCGGCCATGGCTTCGAGCACTTCATCGAGCTCTTCGCGCACTTTGTCGAGCACCGGCAAGGGGTCCGGCCAGTCGAACCCGACCTGCCCTGCGCGCTTCTGCAACTTCGCCGAGCGGGACAATGCCGGCAGTGCTGCGGGTACGTCGTCGAGCAAGGACAGTTGCGTTGGCGTGGATGATTTCTCGGCGCGTTCTTCAGCCTTGATCTCTTCCCAGCGTTGTTTGACCTGCTCTTCACTCAGGCGCGGAACATCCAGCGGCGCGTACAGATCACCGGTAGGAAACACGTGCGGATGACGGCGAATCAACTTGCGGGTGATGCTGTCGACCACACCTTCGAATTCGAAGCGTCCCTCTTCACGGGCCAGCTGGCTGTAATAAACCACCTGGAACAGTAAATCCCCCAACTCACCCTGCAAGTGATCGAAGTCACCGCGCTCGATGGCGTCGGCGACTTCATAGGCTTCCTCAAGGGTGTGCGGGACGATGGTTTCGTAGGTTTGCTTGATGTCCCACGGGCAGCCGAACTGCGGGTCGCGCAGACGGCTCATCAGGTGCAGCAAGTCTTCAAGTGAATACATCAATCAATCTCTACTCAAAACCAATGTGGGAGCGAGCTTGCTCGCGATAGGGCCGGCACATCCAACATCACTGTTGACTGAACGGCCCTCATCGCGAGCAAGCTCGCTCCCACAGGGGATCACCATCACGGCGTACGGTTACGACGGGTTTCGATGATGTTCGGCAACTGGGAAATCCGCCCCAGCAACCGCCCCAGTGCATCCAGCCCCGGAATCTCGATGGTCAGGGACATCAACGCGGTGTTGTCCTCTTTGTTCGAGCGGGTGTTGACCGCCAGCACATTGATCCGCTCGTTGAGCAGCACTTGCGAAACGTCACGCAGCAGACCGGACCGGTCGTAGGCGCGGATGATGATGTCCACCGGATAGGTGAGCACCGGCACCGGCCCCCAGCTGACCTGGATGATCCGCTCGGGCTCGCGCCCGCCCAGTTGCAGCACCGAGGCGCAGTCCTGACGGTGAATACTCACACCGCGGCCCACGGTGATGTAACCGACAATCGCATCCCCCGGCAGCGGCTGGCAGCAGCCGGCCATCTGGGTCATCAGGTTGCCGACGCCCTGGATCTGGATGTCGCCGCGCTTGCCCGGTTTGTAACCGGTGGCTTTGCGTGGAATCAGTTCCAGCTGTTCGCTGCCGCGTTCCGGCTCGACCAGTTGCTGCGCCAGGTTCACCAGTTGTGCCAGACGCAAATCGCCTGCACCCAACGCGGCGAACATGTCTTCGGCCATTTTCATGTTGGCCTTTTCGGCCAGCTTGTCGAAATCTACCGCTGGCAGACCGAGGCGGTTGAGTTCGCGCTCCAGCAAGGTTTTACCGGCGGCGACGTTCTGATCGCGCGCCTGCAATTTGAACCAGTGAACGATCTTCGCCCGTGCCCGCGAGGTGGTGATGTAACCCAGGTTCGGGTTCAGCCAGTCGCGGCTCGGGGTGCCGTGCTTGCTGGTGATGATCTCGACCTGTTCACCGGTTTGCAGGCTGTAGTTGAGCGGCACGATGCGCCCGTTGATCTTCGCGCCACGACAGTTGTGACCGATTTCGGTGTGCACGCGGTAGGCGAAGTCCAGCGGCGTCGCGCCCTTCGGCAAGTCGATGGCGTGACCGTCCGGGGTGAAGATGTACACCCGATCCGGTTCGATATCGACCCGCAGCTGTTCAGCCAGGCCGCCGATGTCACCCAATTCTTCATGCCACTCGAGGACCTGACGCAGCCAGGAGATTTTCTCTTCGTAGTGGTTGGAGCCGGATTTGACGTCGGTGCCCTTGTAGCGCCAGTGCGCGCAAACGCCCAGCTCGGCTTCTTCGTGCATGGCGTGGGTGCGGATCTGCACTTCCAGCACCTTGCCCTCGGGGCCAATCACCGCGGTGTGCAGCGAGCGGTAGCCGTTCTCTTTCGGGTTGGCGATGTAGTCGTCGAATTCTTTCGGGATGTGCCGCCACAGGGTGTGGACGATACCGAGCGCGGTGTAGCAGTCGCGCATTTCCGGCACCAGCACGCGAACGGCGCGCACGTCGTAGATCTGGCTGAATTCCAGACCCTTGCGCTGCATTTTGCGCCAGATCGAATAGATGTGTTTGGCTCGGCCGCTGATGTCGGCGTCGACGCCGGTGGCGGTCAGCTCATTCTTCAGTTGGCTCATCACGTCGGCGATGAAGCGCTCGCGATCCAGACGCCGCTCATGAAGCAACTTGGCGATCTGCTTGTACTGATCGGGCTCAAGGTAACGGAAGGACAAGTCCTCCAGTTCCCACTTGATGTGACCGATACCGAGACGGTGAGCCAAAGGCGCGTAGATGTCGAAGACTTCACGGGCGACGCGGTTGCGTTTTTCGTCATCGGCGGTTTTCACCGCACGAATCGCGCAGGTGCGTTCGGCCAGTTTGATCAGCGCAACGCGAACGTCGTCGACCATGGCGACCAGCATCTTGCGCAGGTTTTCGACCTGGCCCTGCGTGCCCAGTACCAGGGATTGACGGGGGCTGAGGCTGGCGCTGATCGCCGCCATGCGCAACACGCCGTCGATGAGTTTGGCGACCACCGGACCGAAGCGCTGGCTGATCGCCGGCAACTCAATCTGGCCTTCGCGCACGCCGCGATACAGGATCGCGGCAACCAACGAATCCTGATCGAGTTTGAGGTCGGCGAGAATCTCGGCGATCTCAAGGCCCGTGCGGAAACTCGAGGTCCCTTCGGACCACAGGTTTTTCGCCGCATTGGCTTGTTGTTCAGACGCACGAGCAAACTCGCACGCTTCTTTCAAGGCTTCGCGATCCAGTGCCGGATCGACACTGACCGCGTGATCGAGCCAAGCCTCGAGATTGATACTGCCGTCGGTGTTGATCGGCTGGTGTGCTCTCACCTGTACCATCTTGCTTACCTTCCCTACGACGCAGATTCAATGCGTCAAATCGCTGACCTTCGTTGCCCGTGCGCCCACATCAGGGCCGGTACGCGGCTGCACGGGCGGGCCAGTCGGACCAGACGAGCCGTCCTAGCTCGCTTCAAATAACGCCATGGCCTCGACATGTGCCGTCTGAGGAAACATATCGAGAATCCCGGCACGTTTTAACCGGTAGCCCTGCTTGATCAATTCGACCGTATCGCGCGCCAGAGTTGCCGGATTGCACGACACATACACCAACCGTTTGGCGCCCAGGGACGCAAGCTTGCGCACTGCCTCGAAAGCACCGTCACGCGGTGGGTCCAAGAGTACCGCACAAAAGCCTTCGCGCGCCCATTCGGCATCGGTCAAAGGCTGGGATAAATCGGCCTGAAAAAACTTAGCATTATGAAGATTGTTGCTAGCAGCGTTCGCGGCTGCTCGCTCGACCATCGCCTGCACACCTTCCACCGCCACCACTTCGCGAACGACCTTGGCCAGCGGCAAGGCAAAGTTACCCAAACCACAGAATAGATCGAGAACTCGTTCCTCCGCCGTCGGCTTCAGCCACTCCAACGCTTGAGCGATCATCGCTTCGTTGACCCCGGCGTTGACCTGGATGAAATCGCCCGGCCGATAGGCCAGGTTCAAGTCCCACTGTTCAAGCCGATAACCCAACGACTGGTCAGCCTCGACCGGTTGCGGTTCGCCGTCACCGTGCAGCCACAGTTGGGCTTCATGGAACGCGCAGAAATCCTTGAGGATCGTCATGTCAGCGTCGGACAGCGGCGCCATGTGCCGCAGCAACACCGCCAACGACGAACCGCTGAACAACTCCACATGCCCCAGCGCCTGAGGTTTGCTCAAGCGCCGAAGCATTTCCGGCAAGCGGGTCATGATCTGTTGCAAGGGCTGTACCAGCACCATGCATTCGTTGATCGCAACGATGTCCTGACTGCCAGCGGCGCGGAAACCGACTTCGAGCTTTTTCGCCTTCATGTCCCAGCGCACCGCCACTCGGGCGCGACGCCGGTAACCGAATTCCGGACCGTTCAAAGGCGCGGCCCATTCTTCGGGTTCAACACCGGCGACCTTCGACAATTGCTCGGCGAGCATGCGCTGTTTCAGGGCGAGTTGTTCGTTGTGCGGCAGATGTTGCACGCTGCAACCGCCACAGCGACCGGCATGCGGACACGGTGCCGGGCGGCGCAGTTCGCTGGCCTGGAACACCCGTTCGGTGCGCGCCTCGACCACTTTGCCGTGGGCGCCCAACACGCGTGCTTCGACTTCTTCACCGGCCAATGCGCCGATGACGAACCAGGTGCGACCTTCAAAAAACGCGATACCGCGACCGTCATTAGCCAGGCGCTCAATACTCAAGCGCTGCTTTTTGCCGGTCGGAATTTGCGGGGCCTTGCTGCCGCCGGTGGGCTGGAAGCGCAGGCCTCTCTCTTGCTTGGCCATCAGTTAGGCGCGTCGAAAATGCCGGTCGACAAGTAACGGTCGCCACGGTCGCAGATGATCGCGACGATCACCGCGTTTTCAACTTCTTTGGACAGACGCAGCATCGCTGCCACCGCCCCGCCCGAGGACACGCCGCAGAAGATGCCTTCTTCGCGAGCCAGACGACGGGTCACGTCTTCGGCTTCGCTTTGCGCCATGTCGACGATCCGGTCCACGCGCTCGGCCTGGTAGATCTTCGGCAGGTATTCCTGCGGCCAGCGACGGATGCCCGGAATCGCCGAGCCTTCCATCGGTTGCAGACCGATGATCTGCACGCTTTCGTTCTGCTCTTTCAAGTAGCGCGAGACGCCCATGATGGTACCGGTGGTGCCCATGGAGCTGACGAAATGGGTGATGGTGCCTTCGGTCTGACGCCAGATTTCCGGGCCAGTGGTGGTGTAGTGCGCTTGCGGGTTGTCCCCGTTGGCGAACTGATCCAGCACCTTGCCGCGGCCTTCGGCTTCCATTCGCTGGGCGAGGTCACGAGCGCCTTCCATGCCCTCTTCCTGAGTGACCAGAATCAGCTCGGCGCCATACGCCGTCATGGCGGCTTTACGTTCGGCGCTGGAGTTGTCCGGCATGATCAGGATCATCTTGTAACCCTTGATCGCGGCGGCCATCGCCAGGGCGATCCCGGTATTGCCCGAGGTCGCTTCGATCAGCGTATCGCCGACGTGGATCTGCCCGCGCAATTCAGCGCGGGTGATCATCGACAGCGCCGGACGGTCCTTGACCGAACCCGCCGGGTTATTCCCTTCGAGCTTGAGCAATAGGGTATTGCTGGTGGCGCCAGGCAGACGCTGCAAACGGACCAGCGGAGTGTTGCCGACGCAATCGGCGATGGTTGGGTACTGCAAGGTCATGGCGTATTCGCAATCCAGACTGCGGGGGCGCCTATCATACCGGCAAACCGACCCAGGCCATATCACGCAAAGTACGGTGCTTATGGTTTATGGGAATAAGGTGCTGGATCAGTACTCTTCGCCTTGCGCGACGTTCAATGCATAGAACTCATGCAACTTGGCCTGCAACAACTGTTTGTCCGGTAGCTGCACCTGGTATTCAGCGATCAGCGCTGGCGACAGGCTGCGGTTAAGGGCGTACTCGACCACCTCGTCATCCTTGCTGGCACAGAGCAACACACCAATGGCCGGGTTTTCGTGGGGTTTGCGCTCATCGCGATCCAGCGCTTCCAGATAGAAGCTCAGCTTGCCCAGATACTCCGGCTCAAAACGGCCGACCTTAAGCTCAATGGCCACCAGGCAGTTGAGCCCACGGTGGAAGAACAGCAGATCCAGGGCGAAATCACGCCCCCCGACTTGCATCGGGTGTTCAGACCCGACAAAACAAAAGTCGCGACCCAGTTCGATCAGAAATTCCTTGAGACGCGCCAGTAACCCTTTGTGCAGATCGGTTTCGGCATGGCCGCCGGGCAGCTCGAGAAACTCGACCATGTAGGCGTCGCGGAATATCTCCAGCGCTGCCGGGTGAGTTTGTTTCAGCACTGCTGAGACTTTTGCTGGTTGGGTAATGCTGCGCTCGAACAGTGCAGCTTTTAGCTGGCGTTCCAGCTCACGCGTCGACCACTTTTCCTGGACGGTCAATCGCAGATAGAACTCACGCTCTTGCGGGAGTTTGCTCTGACTTAGAATGAGCAGGTTGTGAGTCCAGGGTAATTGTGTCAGCAGCGCTGACACTTTTTCATCGCCCCGATAAGCCTCGTAGAACTGGCGCATACGGAACAGATTGCGCCGGGTAAACCCGCGCAACCCTGGTTGAGTCTGAGCCAGATGCTCGGCCAGTTGATTGACCACGGCATCTCCCCACTCAGCCTGTTCCAGCTTGCGACTGATGTAAGCACCCACCTGCCAATACAGCTCGATCAACTGGGTATTCACCGCTTGCATGGCCTGCTGCTTGGCACTGTGAATCAGTGCAAGCACTTCATTGAAACGGTCGTCGGCTGCGTTGCCGGGGACGCTGGATGCATTCATGCCGAACTCCTGGAGGACGAGGAAAAACGCGAGTCTATTCCGTCAAGTCAGGCTTAAGGTGTCGGCGATACCCTTTAGGAAAGGTCGTACAAAATAACGGGAACGCTCCGGTAAAAACAGAACGGTGGTGTAGGGAAGGGCCTCTTCGCGAGCAGGCTCGCTCCCACAGGGCTAGGCGTTGATCACACCATTTGTGGCCGACACACCTCCACTGTGGGAGCGAGCTTGTCTCCGGGCGGCGATCCGACGATGGCGTCGTCACTGACACCACCGTCATCAGCCACTAATCGAATATTAAGCCGCAACCCTACCTCAGTGTTCTCAGCCCAAAGACTCCCACCCTGCCGCTGCACCGCATTCCTCGCAATGCTCAACCCCAAGCCAAATCCACCATCCCCCGGCCGTGAACCGTCGAGTCGAATGAACGGACAGAAGATCCGCTCAAGATCCGCCTCTGCCACCCCGCCGCCCTCATCCTCCAGCCACACATGCCAGAAGTCGCCATCGCGCTGCCCACCAAGGCGTACAACGCTGCCCTGCGGTGAATGACGAATGGCATTGCGCAGGATGTTTTCCAGCGCTTGAGCCAACGTATTGAGATGGCCGCGCACCCAGCAGGACGAATCCACCGCGCACTGCAACCGGCTCGCCGGCCAGCCACTTTCATAGCAGGCATTTTCCGTGAGCATTTCCCACAACGCCTGAATCTGGATCGATTCGTCGGGCAGCGGCGCGCGCTCGGTGTCAAGCCAGGCCAGTTGCAGGGTGTCTTCCACCAGACGCTGCATGCCATCGACCTCTCGGCCGATGCGCTCGCGCAATTGCGTCAACCCCTGCTCGCTTTCGCTGGCCACCCGCAGGCGACTCAGTGGCGTGCGCAATTCGTGGGACAGGTCGCGCAGCAGTTGTTGTTGCAGGGCCACCGTGCTTTGCAGGCGCTCGGACAGGTGATCGAAGGCCCGGCCCAGTTCACCCAGCTCATCCGGGCGATTGGTAATGCGGCTCGACAACCGCACATTCAACGGGTCGGCACGCCAGGCATTGGCTTGTTCGCGCAGACTGTTCAAAGGCACGACCAGCAACCGATACAGACCGACGCACAACAGTAAGGTGAACAGCCCGGGAATCACCCCGTTGGTGATCACCCGCCAGAACACCCGGTAGTGCCCGGGCACGAAACGCCGGGGCAGTTCGATCACCAGGCTGCCAGCGGACGGATCGTTGGGAAAAGGCACTCTCAACCACGGCAAGCCTTTGGTATGGCGACTCGTCGGCCAATCCAGACCGCGTAAAAAGGTCAGGCGCCGGGTTTCTTTTTCCGTCAGCGGGTAACTGCTCAATGACTGCAAGTCACCGCCAATCACACCGACCCATGTCGACTCACGATGGCCGACGCTCTGCAACCAGGCATCGACACCTGCACTCTGACGCTGATTCCACGCCTGCTCGGCTTCGGCGGCGTAGCGCATCAGCGTGCCCCGTGCCTCGTCGGACAGGAACAGGTTTTTCTGTTCCATGTAGCGCCCCCAGGACCAACTGAGCCAGATCATCAGCAGACAGAACGCCACCAACAAACACGCCAGTTTCCAGAACAGCGAATGCCTGCCCGGCAGGTCAGTCCACTTCATCGACAGCACTCAATACGTAACCCTTGCCCCACACCGTGCGCACTTCGCGCTCGAGGTAACCGACAGCCTTGAGCTTGCGGCGGATCTGACTGATATGCATGTCGAGGCTGCGGTCATGGGGCGCGTAACCGCGCTGCAGTACATGCTGGTAAAGGAAGGCTTTGCTCAGGACTTCATCGCCATTGCGGTTCAGCGTTTCCAGCAACCGGTATTCGCTGCGGGTCAGGCCGGCAGCGTGTTCGCCATAAAAGACATCACAGCATTCATCGTCGAAACGCAGGCTGTCCGCCGAAGGGGCAATCGGTGCCGGCGCCGGCCGGCGGTCGAGCGCGACGCGCCGCAGGATCGCTTCGATGCGCACCCGCAACTCGACCATGCTGAAAGGTTTGGGCAGGTAATCATCGGCGCCCAGCCGAAAACCACTGATGCGATCCGCCTCGGCACCGAGCGCCGACATCAGCACCACCGGGGTGGAATGGCTCTGGCGCAACTGCGTCAGTACATTCAGCCCGTCCAGGCCCGGCAGCAGAATATCCATCAGCACCACATCGAAGGCTTGCTGGCGGGCGATGGTCAAGCCTTCCAGACCGTTCTGGCACCACGTCACCTGAAAACCGCAACGTCCCAGGTGCTCATGAACATAGGCGCCGAGTACGAGGTCGTCTTCTATAGACAGGATACGAGGGTGGCCAGCAGTGATGGGAGTCATGACTATCTGCAAATAATTCTCAGTTGGCGATTATTCAAGATTGCCTCGCTGTGGGCAACACAAGGTTTGCCCGTGACGTAAAAGTGGTGATCCGGCCGACGAATGCCGACATCAATTTTACGAAGATTGCCCGCCTGCAAATCGCTACACTGCGCAGGTGGCGCGTGCTGGACGTACGTGCAGGTCATTAAATCGCTGGATGCAGGAGAGATGCGTGCTCAAGAAACTGGGAATTAAAGGCCGCGTGCTATTGCTGACCCTGTTGCCGACCAGCCTGATGGCCTTGGTTCTGGGCGGCTATTTCACCTGGATGCAGCAATCCGACCTGCAAACCCAGCTTATGCAGCGTGGCGAGATGATCGCCGAACAACTGGCGCCCCTGGTGGCCCCGGCCATGGGCCACAAGAACACCGACTTGCTGGAACGCATTGCCACCCAATCCCTCGAACAAACAGACGTGCGCGCCGTTTCATTCCTCGCGCCCGACCGTACCCTGTTGGCCCATGCCGGCCCGACCATGCTCAATCAGGCGCCGGTCGGCAACAGTTCGCAGATGCTGCGCCGCAGCGGCAATGACGCGACGCGTTACTTGCTGCCAGTGTTCGGCAAGCACCGCAATCTGGCCGGTGACGTGATTCCCGATGAAGCCGACCGCCTGCTGGGCTGGGTCGAACTCGAACTGTCCCACAACGGCATGCTGCTGCGCGGTTACCGCAGCCTGTTCGCCAGCCTGCTGCTGATCGGCGCAGGCCTGGCCGGTGCGGCGTTACTGGCGTTGCGCATGGGTCGGAGCATCAATCGGCCGCTGAGTCAGATCAAGCAAGCGGTGGCGCAACTCAAGGACGGTCATCTGGAAACCCGCCTGCCGCCCCTCGGCAGCCAGGAGCTGGACACACTGGCGTCCGGCATCAACCGTATGGCCGGCACCTTGCAGAATGCGCAGGAAGAATTGCAGCACAGCATCGACCAGGCCACCGAAGACGTACGCCAGAACCTGGAAACCATCGAGATCCAGAACATCGAACTGGACCTGGCACGCAAGGAAGCCCTTGAAGCCAGCCGGATCAAATCCGAGTTCCTGGCCAACATGAGCCATGAAATCCGCACGCCGCTCAATGGCATTCTCGGCTTCACGCATCTGCTGCAAAAAAGCGAGCTGACCCCGCGCCAGCTCGACTATCTGGGTACCATCGAAAAATCCGCCGACAGCCTGCTGGGGATCATCAACGAGATTCTCGATTTCTCGAAAATCGAGGCCGGCAAACTGGTGCTCGACCATATTCCGTTCAACTTGCGCGACCTGCTCCAGGACACGCTGACCATCCTCGCCCCGGCCGCCCACGCCAAGCAACTGGAGCTGGTGAGCCTGGTTTATCGCGATACGCCGCTGTCGCTGGTGGGTGATCCGCTGCGGCTCAAGCAGATCCTCACCAACCTGGTCAGCAATGCGATCAAGTTCACCCGCGAAGGCACCATCGTCGCCCGGGCCATGCTTGAAGAAGAGCATGAAGACAGCGTGCAACTGCGCATCAGCATTCAGGACACCGGCATCGGGCTGTCGAACCAGGACGTGCGCGCCTTGTTCCAGGCCTTCAGCCAGGCCGACAACTCGCTGTCCAGGCAACCTGGCGGCACCGGTCTGGGGTTGGTGATTTCCAAACGTCTGATCGAACAGATGGGTGGCGAGATTGGCGTCGACAGTACGCCCGGTGAAGGCTCGGAATTCTGGATCAGCCTGAGCCTGCCCAAAACCCGCGACGATGCCGAAGACCTGCCCGGTCCACCGTTGCTCGGGCGTCGGGTGGCAGTGCTGGAAAACCACGAACTGGCCCGTCAGGCGTTGCAGCATCAACTGGAAGACTGCGGCCTCGAAGTCACCCCGTTCAATACGTTGGAAAGCCTGACCAATGGCGTGACCGGCGCGCATCAGACCGATCAGGCGATCGACCTGGCGGTGCTCGGCATCACCAGCAACGACATGCCGCCAGAGCGCCTCAATCAGCACATCTGGGACCTCGAACATCTGGGCTGCAAGGTGCTGGTGTTGTGCCCGACCACTGAACAGACGCTGTTCCACCTCTCGGTGCCCAACCCGCACAGCCAGCTCCAGGCCAAACCGGCCTGCACCCGCAAGCTGCGGCGGGCCTTGTCCGACCTGGTCAACCCGCGTCAGCACCGCAGCGAACCCGGCGAACCGGTGTCCAGCCGTGCGCCAAAAGTGCTTTGTGTCGACGACAACCCGGCCAACCTGCTGCTGGTGCAAACCCTGCTCGAAGACATGGGCGCCAAAGTCCTCGCGGTGGAAAGCGGTTACGCCGCGGTCAAGGCCGTGCAGACCGAAACCTTCGACCTGGTGCTGATGGACGTTCAGATGCCCGGAATGGACGGGCGGCAAAGCACTGAAGCGATTCGCCAGTGGGAAAGTGAACGGCATTGCACGCCGCTGCCGATCGTTGCCCTCACCGCTCACGCCATGGCCAACGAAAAGCGTGCGCTGCTGCAAAGCGGCATGGACGATTACCTGACCAAACCGATCAGCGAACGACAACTGGCCCAAGTGGTGCTGAAGTGGACCGGCCTCGCGCTGCGCAACCATGGGCCCGAGCGCTCCAGCGACAGCCACGGTGGCGGTCATGAATTGCAGGTGCTCGATCACGAAGAAGGTTTGCGCCTGGCCGCCGGCAAGGCTGATCTGGCCGCGGACATGCTGGCGATGTTGCTGGCGTCGCTGGAAGCCGACCGCGAGGCGATTCGCTTCGCCCGGGAAACCAACGACCATACCGCCCTGATCGAACGCGTCCATCGCCTGCACGGTGCGACCCGTTATTGCGGCGTCCCGCAACTACGCGCCGCCTGCCAGCGCAGCGAAACCCTGCTCAAGCAACAGGACCCCAAAGCCCCCAGCGCACTGGAAGACCTCGACCGGGCCATCAATCGCCTGGCCGCCCATGCCCGTATAAACGCCTGATGATTACCTGTAGCAGCTGGCGAAGCCTGCGTTCGGCGACGCAGTCGTCGTAAATCCGGCAAACGCGGTTTACCTGAAAGACCGCAGCGCCTGATTTTACGACGACTGCGTCGCCGAACGCAGGCTTCGCCAGCTGCTACATAAAGCATGACCGAGTCAAATGGAGGACCGCATGCGCACGATTCTTTTCAGCAGCCAGACCTACGACCGCGACAGTTTTCTCAGTGCCGAGCTACCGGCCGGCATTGAACTGCACTTTCAATCGGCGCGACTGAGCCTTGATACGGTGGCGCTGGCGGAGCATCACGAGGTGGTCTGTGCTTTCATTAATGATGACCTCAGCGCGCCGATGCTCGAACGCCTGGCCGCGGGCGGCACGCGCCTGATCGCCCTGCGCTCGGCCGGTTACAATCATGTCGATCTGGCAGTGGCAAAGCGTCTGGGGCAGGCGATTGTGCGAGTCCCCGCCTACTCGCCCCACGCGGTGGCGGAACATGCGGTGGCGCTGATCCTGGCGCTCAACCGACGCCTGCACCGCGCCTACAACCGCACGCGCGAAGGGGATTTCAGCCTGCACGGGCTGACCGGCTTCGACCTCGTGGGCAAGACCGTCGGCGTGGTCGGCACCGGGCAGATCGGCGCGACCTTCGCGAAAATCATGAACGGCTTTGGCTGCCAATTGCTGGCCTACGACCCTTACCCCAACCCGCAAGTCGAAGCTCTCGGCGCCCGTTACCTGAGCCTGCCGGAACTGCTGGCCGAGTCGCAGATCATCAGCCTGCACTGCCCGCTCAATGGACAAAGCAAACACTTGATCAATCGCGAGTCACTGGCGCACATGCAACCCGGTGCGATGCTGATCAACACCGGACGCGGTGGTCTGGTGGACACGCCAGCGCTGATCGACGCGTTGAAGGACGGTCAGTTGGGTTATCTGGGGCTTGATGTGTATGAAGAGGAGGCACAGCTGTTCTTCGAGGACCGTTCCGACCTGCCGCTGCAGGACGATGTGCTGGCGCGGCTGCTGACCTTTCCGAACGTGATCATCACCGCTCACCAGGCCTTCCTGACCCGTGAAGCCCTGGGCGCGATTGCCGCGACCACCCTGCAGAACATCGCCGCCTGGGCGGCGGGCGCGCCTGTAAATTTGGTAAAGGGTGACTGAACCAGATCGAAGGTCATACGCCCGCGCCATGCTGCGCTGATGTCCGTGCTAGCATGCCGCGCATATTTGGAGGACCCATGGTCGAACACGATTTCCGCTACAGCCTGATGAACCCGCAACACACCCTCACCGAATGCCGCGCCCTTGTGCCGGGGCGTTATCAAGTCACCGGCAACGGCGGCTCGATCCGTAACAACGACGTGCTGGTAGTGACCCTCAAAGGCGCCAAGGACTTGTCCATGCGCCTGACCGTCGAAACGGTTCGCCACTTGATCAATCCGCCAGGCCAATGGGTCGCGGTGGCCAGTGGTCCGGTGTTCGGCGAACTGGCGATCCATACCTGGAAAGTCAACTGCGACAGCTGCGCCAAAGAGCTGAGCTTCGAGTTCGCGGTCGACGCCAAGCTGGGCAACAAGGCTGAAAAGCCTGCTGCCACCGCGCGGATCACCGAACTGGGCTGGACCACGGTTGGCGAGAAGCACCTGTGCCCGAAATGCCAGGAGCCCGCGTGATGAAACGCCTCGCTCTGACCGCTATGGTTGGCGCCAGCCTGCTGGGCTGCGCCGCCGAGCCGGTGCAATTGCAACAGAACCGCAGCTACATTCTGGAGTGGATTGGCGAACGTCCATTGATGGACTACAGCCACCTGAGCGTCACCCTCGGTGAAGACGGTCGGGCCTACGGCAACGGCGGCTGCAACCACTGGTTCGCGCCGTACACCCTGGAAGGCGACAAGCTGAGCTTCGGCAAGGTCGGCAGCACGCGCAAACGGTGTGCACCGGCGTTGATGGAGCAGGAAAAGCGTTTCCTCCAGGCGCTGGAAAACGTTCAGCGCTGGGACGTCTCGCCGATCGACCAGATGCGTTTCTGGCCGGCAGAAGGGAAGCCGCTGCGTTGGTGGCTTGAAGAGGGTTGATCATCAGCCCCGAAAAGATCGCAGCCTCGCCAAGGCTCGACAGCTCCTACAGGGTGTTCGGCAATCCATGTAGGAGCTGTCGAGCCTTGGCGAGGCTGCGATCTTTTGCTTTTAGTTCTTCGCCTGCAACGCCTCAAGCTTCGCCATCACCCCCGCCGCCGTCTGCTCGCCCATCAACTGTTCCCGTACCTTGCCCTTGTTATCGATGATGTAAGTCACCGGCAACGCCTCACTGCGCGGCAACTCGAAAAGATCGGCCGGATCAGAAGCCAGCACGGTGAACTTGATGCCCAGTTTTTCACTGGCGCTTTTCAGCTCTTCACCCTGCAGATTGTCGAAGTTGACCCCGAACACACCAATCTTCTTGGCCTTTAGCTGATCGGCCAGGGTGTTCAATTCCGGGATCTCGGTCCGGCACGGCCCGCACCATTCCGCCCAGTAATTGAGCACCAGCCATTGTTTGTCCAGACGTTCGGCGGCGACTTTCTGGCCGCTCTGGTCGATGCCATAGTCGTTACCACAGCCCCCCAGCAATAACGTACCGATGATCGCCAATGCCGCTGCCAGTCGCCTAGTCATGTCGTATTCCTTGTTCAAAATTGAATGCGCCTGCGACCCATCGCCTCCCAAGGTTCTGGATTACGCGCTGCACAGTTAGAATAGCCGTCACCTTACGCAAGATGCGAACCGCACATGACCGATCTGACGCTTTATCACAACCCGCGCTGCTCGAAATCCCGCGGTGCGCTCGAACTGCTCGAAGCCCGTGGCCTGACCCCGACGGTGGTCCGATACCTGGACACCCCGCTCAATGCCGCGCAAATCCAGAGCCTACTGACCAAGCTCGGCATCAGCGCCCGGCAACTACTACGCACCGGTGAGGACGAGTACAAAACCCTCAACCTGGCCGACAGCAGCCTCAGCGAGGCGCAATTGATCGCCGCCATCGCCGCCAACCCGAAACTCATGGAGCGACCGATTCTGGAAGTCGGCGACAAAGCCATCATCGGCCGGCCGCCGGAGAATGTGCTGGAGTTGCTGCCGTGAGTGCGCCGTACATTCTGGTTCTGTATTACAGCCGCAGCGGCTCGACCAATGAAATGGCCCGGCAGATCGCCCGGGGTGTCGAGCAGGCCGGCCTTGAAGCCCGGTTGCGCACGGTCCCGCCGATCTCGACCGAATGCGAAGCCGTGTCGCCGGACATCCCCGACGAAGGTGCGCTGTACGCCAGCCTCGACGATTTGAAGAACTGCGCGGGCCTGGCCATGGGCAGCCCGACCCGGTTCGGCAACATGGCCGCGCCGCTCAAGTACTTCCTCGACGGCACCAGCAACCTGTGGCTGACCGGCGCTTTGGTGGGCAAACCGGCTGGCGTTTTTACCTCCACCGCGAGCCTGCACGGCGGCCAGGAAACCACGCTGCTGTCGATGATGTTGCCCTTGCTGCACCACGGCATGCTGATCACCGGCCTGCCTTATAGCGAATCGGCCCTGTTGGAAACCCGTGGCGGCGGCACGCCTTACGGCGCCAGCCATCACGCCGGGGCCGATGGCAAAAGCGGCTTGAATGAACATGAAGTCGCGCTGTGTCGGGCCTTGGGCCTGCGCTTGGCGAAGACTGCACAGAAACTGGGGAACTGACGTGGCCAAAAAGCCGAAGATTTTACCCTCCATCGAATGGCTCGAACCGCGGGTCCGAGCGATGCGTGTCATCAGCCTGCTGTGCTACTTCGGTTTGGTGGGTTTGCTGTGCGCCTACTACCTGGTGGTCGCCGACCTGCACGGCGCCCGGCCGTGGGTGATTCTGCTGATCGAACTGGTGCCGCTGCTGTTGCTGGCGCCGGGGATGATTATCGGCAGTGCGCGCGGGCATTCATGGATGTGCTTTGTGGTGAACCTGTATTTCATCAAGGGCGCATTGGCCGCGTATGACCCGAACCGGCAGCTGTTCGGTTTGCTGGAAATGGGCGCGAGCCTGGCGGTGTTCTGCTCGGCGCTGTTGTATGTGCGGTGGCGGTTTCAGTTGAACCGCAAGTTGGCTGGCGAGGGCGAAACCTCCGTCGCCTGACACACCGCCATCGCGAGCAAGCTCGCTCCCACATTGGATCTGCGTCGTTCACAAATCCCCTGTGGGAGCGGGCTTGCTCGCGAAGGGATCGACTCGGTCTTAATGGTTCACGGTGTAGGCCAGCATCATCGAAATCTGGCTCATCGGCCGCCCGCCACTCTCTTCATGCCACTGGTTGAATACGCCCTGCACCGTGGCCAGATCCCGCAGACTGGTCGGCACCTTGTCGACGATCTTCTGCGCATTCAACGCCGCGACCACGTCGTAGCTCGGCACAAACGTGTCCTTACCCACCATCCGCAAGAACCGCGGGGCCGACAACCCGCCCAATTGATGACCGCGCTTTTTCAGGTAGGTCCACAACCCAACGATATCCGTGACCGGCCAATCGGCGATCAACGCGCCGAAGCTGCCCTTCTCATGCGCCACATCCAGAATGAACTGCGCGTTGCGCGGCACGCTCTTGAGTTTGCCCAGGTGACGAATGATCCGCGCATCCTGCATCAAACGCTCAAGGTGTTCGGCGCTCATCAGCACGACTTTCTCAGGGTCGAACTTGAAGAACACCTCTTCAAACGCTGGCCATTTGGCGTCCACCAGGCTGTGCTTGAGCCCGGCGCGGAAGACGCGCAGTGCCATGGTCGAGAGGTAGCGGTCGTCGCTGATCTTGCGCAATTGCGCCGGGGTTTTCGGAACGGGCAGATGGGCTTCCAGTTCAGCCGCTGAACCGAAGCGGTTCAGACAGTATTCGTGCAGCCACTTGTAATCGCGCATGCCCTCTCCTGAGGTAATCGAAAAACCTGTGGAAGCGAGCTTGGTCCGGGCGGCGTTCCGACGATTGCGGAGTATCAGTCGACATCTCTGCTGAATGACACACCGCTATCGTCGGAACGCCGCCCGGACCAAGCTCGCTCCCACAATTTTGTTCAGATGTTTACAACATTGACGAACCGCGAAGCTGCGGTTTCATCGATCTTGAGGTTGGTGAAGTCGAACAGATTGCGGTCCGCCAGCTGCGACGGGATCACGTTCTGCAAGCTGCGGAATATGCTTTCGGTCCGGCCTGGCGTCTTGCGTTCCCACTCCTGAAGCATGTCCTTGACCACCTGACGTTGCAGGTTTTCCTGAGAACCGCAGAGGTTGCACGGGATGATCGGGAATTGCTTGAAGTCCGAGTAGGCCTGGATGTCTTTTTCGTTGCAGTAGGCCAGCGGGCGGATCACCACGTTGCGGCCATCGTCGGCGCGCAACTTCGGCGGCATGGCTTTGAGCGAACCGTTGAAGAACATGTTCAGGAAAAAGGTCTCGACGATGTCGTCGCGGTGATGACCGAGGGCCATTTTGGTCGCGCCGATTTCGTCAGCGAAGGTGTAGAGCGTGCCGCGACGCAGGCGCGAGCACAGCGAACAGGTGGTCTTGCCCTCCGGGATCAGCTCCTTGACCACCGAATAGGTGTCTTTCTCGACGATGTGGTACTCAATGCCCAGCTCTTTGAGGTAGGCCGGTAGCACGTGCTCAGGAAAACCCGGCTGCTTCTGGTCCATGTTCACGGCCACGATCTCGAACTTGATCGGAGCGACCTTCTGCAAGTGCATCAGCACGTCGAGCATGGTGTAGCTGTCCTTGCCACCGGACAGGCAGACCATGACCTTGTCGCCATCTTCAATCATGTTGAAATCGGCAACAGCCTCACCGGCCTGGCGGCGAAGGCGCTTTTGCAGTTTGTTCTGGTTGACCGTAAGAGTGCCCATGACGCGAAATCCGTGAGGTGTGACGAAAGGCCGGCATTTTACGCAAAAACCGGTCACGGGCGAAGAGCCCCCTATCCTCTGTGGGAGCGGGCTTGCTCGCGAATGCGGTGTGTCAGTCGAAACCATATTGCCTGACACACCGCATTCGCGAGCAAGCCCGCTCCCACATGGATTGTGGTGACAGACCCTGCGGCGATTAGCAGGCGTGTTTACAGCGCAATTTGCTCTAAAGCCCTGCAACCTGCGTCGTTAAGTCCTTCCTATACTGCGACATAAGGTCGCACACATATCCAGACCTTTCCTTACTCGGCCACTTTGGCCCGTAGGCGCTCCACTGGGGGGCGACGGCAAAAACAAGAGGAGTGACTGGCATGATCCATCACGTAGTGGGGCTCTTCACCCACCCTGACCAAGAATGGAAAGAGATCCGTGGCGATCAGGAGGAAAGCATCAGCCACATGTATCTCACTCATACCCTGATTCTGGCGGCGATCCCCGCGGTGTCCGCGTTTATCGGCACCACTCAGGTCGGCTGGGTCATTGGCAGTCGCGCACCGGTGATGCTCACGGTGGAAAGCGCGATATGGATGACGGTCATGTCGTACCTGGCGATGCTCGGCGGTGTGGCGGTAATGGGCGCGTTCATCCACTGGATGGCTCGTACCTATGACGCCAACCCTAGTCTGGCACGCTGCGTTGCATTTGCGACCTACACCGCGACACCGCTGTTTATCGGCGGTCTGGCGGCGCTGTACCCACACATGTGGCTTGGGATGATCGTCGGCACCGCGGCCATCTGCTACACGGTGTACCTGCTATATGTGGGGCTACCCACTTTCATGAACATTCCATCAGACGAGGGATTTCTGTTTTCAAGTTCGGTGCTTGCTGTAGGCCTGGTGGTGTTGGTGGCCATCATGGCGTTCACTGTAATTGTCTGGGGACTCGGCGTGGGGCCGGTCTACACCAATTAGCAACACATCACCCAAAAACAAGATCTGCCAACACAGGCCGCCGCAAGGCGGCCTTCTAATGCTCAAGGATAGAAAACGGTGACGACCATTCGGCGCCTCGGCGATTCGCAACTCTCGAGGGTTGCGGCATACTCGACGTCTCTGGAGATCCATCAAGCATGCCCGAGCAACTCAATACCCGCGTCGAAGACTGTTACCAACTCGCCGAATCCTTTTTCAAACGACCTTTCAAACGCCCCGTGGTGAGCCTCAAGCTGCGCGGGCAAAAAGCCGGTGTCGCGCATTTGCACGAGAACCTGCTGCGCTTCAATCCGCAGCTGTACCGGGAAAACACCGAAGACTTCCTCAAACAAACCGTGGCCCACGAGGTTGCGCACCTGATCGCCCATCAACTGTTCGGCGACCGCATCCAGCCGCATGGCGAAGAGTGGCAACTGATCATGCGCGGCGTGTACGAGCTGCCGCCCAATCGTTGCCACACCTATGACGTCAAACGCCGCAGCGTGACCCGCTACATCTACAAGTGTCCGTGTGCGGACAGTGACTTTCCGTTTTCGGCCCAGCGCCATGGCTTGGTGCGGCAAGGGCGGCGGTATTTGTGTCGGCGGTGCCGGAGTACGTTGGTGTTCAGCGGGGAAATGCGGGTCGAGTAGTTAGATTTTCTGTGTTTGTGCCGGCCTCTTCGCGAGCAAGCCCGCTCCCACACTGAATTTATGTCACGCCGAAGATCCCCTGTGGGAGCGGGCTTACTCGCGAAGGCGTCCTGGCAGGCGCTACACAACCACCTTGGCAGCCCGCAATTGCTCGATCCGCTCAGCACTAAACCCCAACTCCCCCAACACCTGATCCGTATGCTGCCCCAGCGCCGCGCCAATGTGCTTCGGCTCAGGCAACCCCTCTGAAAACTTCAACGGACAGGCCATCTGCGCCTGAGTCGTCCCATCCCCACGCGGCACTTCGGTCACCAGCGCCCGAGCCTTCAACTGCGGATGCCGCACCGCTTCGCCCAAACTCAACACCGGCTCGACACACGCATCCAACGTGGCAAACAGCGCGCACAACTCGGCGAAATCGCGCGTCTCGAATTCAATCCTCAGCGCGTTCTTCAGCGCCTTCTGCAAGGCTGGTTCAGGCGATAAGCCCAAAGTTTCCAGCTCCTCCAGCCCCAGCGCCGCACACAGTTGTTTCATAAACGCGGGCTCCAAACTGCCCACCGAGAACCAGCGCCCATCGCGGGAACGGTAATAGTCATAGAAACTGCCACCGTTGAGCATCTGATCCTCCCTTCCCGGCTCCACGCCACAGGCCAGATACCCGGCGCCGGCCATGGCGTTCAGGCTGAACACGCAGTCGGTCATGCTCACATCCAGTTGCTGCCCCTGCCCGGTCTGCTGTCGGGCGATGACCGCCGCCAGCAGCCCGATCACCCCGTGCAACGAGCCACCGGCGATATCCGCCACTTGCATGCCCAACGGCAGCGGCCCGCTGTCGGCGCGGCCGGTGTAGCTCGCCAGCCCCGCCAGCGCCAGGTAGTTGATGTCGTGGCCGGCGCGGTCCTTGTAGGGGCCGGTCTGGCCGTAACCGGTGATCGACACGTAGATCAGTTTCGGATTGATCGCCTTCAAGGCTTCATAACCCAGGCCCAATCGTTCCATCACACCCGGGCGGAACTGCTCCAGCACGATGTCGTAGTCCGCAAGCAACTGCTTGATCACCTCCAGCGCCTCAGGTTGCTTGAGGTCCAGCGCCAGGCTGCGCTTGTTGCGATTGAGGTAGGCGTGGCTGGCAGAAACACCCTGATCGTGAGGCGGCAATACCCGCAGCAGGTCCATGCGCGTTGGCGATTCGATGCGCAGCACCTCGGCGCCCATGTCTGCCAGCAACAACGAGGCGAACGGCCCCGGCAGCAGTGTCGAGAAATCCAGAACCTTGAGTGATGCCAGTGGACCGAGCATGGGCGTTCTCCGTAAACGATGCTCCCAGACTAGGCAGCCGACAGCATTGCAGCAATCACCTTATGCGTCAGATGCGCTGACCGTTGCGCTCAAATCGCAGGCATGAAAAAACCCGCCAAAGCGGGTTTTTTCAGTGCAGCCGTCTTACTTGACGTTGCTTGGGGTTGGGCCTTCGGCCACGCCCAGGTCGTCTTCTTCACGCTCGTCGGAAATACCGCGACCGCCAGAAGCCAGTTCCGCGTGCATCACGTCGGTGTCCAGCTCCTTGACCCACTTGGCCACAACCAGGGTGGCAACAGCGTTACCGACCAGGTTGGTCAGGGCACGGGCTTCGGACATGAAGCGGTCGATACCGAGGATCAGCGCCAGGCCGGCAACCGGCAGGTGGCCAACGGCGGACAAGGTGGCCGCCAACACGATGAAGCCACTACCGGTCACGCCCGCAGCGCCTTTGGAGGACAGCAGCAACACCACCAGCAGGGTGATCTGGTGAGTGATGTCCATGTGGGTGTCGGTTGCCTGAGCAATGAACACCGCTGCCATGGTCAGGTAGATCGCCGTACCGTCGAGGTTGAACGAGTAACCGGTCGGGATCACCAGACCCACAACGGATTTCTGCGCGCCCAGACGTTCCATCTTGATCAGCATGCGTGGCAGTACCGATTCCGAAGAAGAAGTACCCAGCACGATCAGCAGTTCTTCACGGATGTAGCGAATCACTTTCAACACGCTGAAGCCGTGAGCGCGAGCGATACCGCCCAGCACCACCAGAACGAACAACAGGCAAGTGATGTAGAAGCACAACATCAACTGGCCCAGTTGCACCAGCGAACCCACACCGTAGGCACCGATGGTGAACGCCATGGCACCGAAGGCACCGAGTGGCGCGAGTTTCATGATCATGTTGATGATGTTGAACATCACGTGGGCGAAGCGATCGATGAAGTCCAGGATCGGCTTGCCGTAGGCACCCAGGCGATGCAGGGCGAAACCGAAGATCACCGAGAACATCAGCACTTGCAGGATATCGCCTGTGGCGAACGCGCCGACGATGGTGGACGGGATCACGTTCAACAGGAAGCCAACAACGCTTTGATCAGCACCGGCCGCTACATAAGCAGCGACTTTGGAGGCATCCAGCGTAGTGACGTCGATGTGCATGCCAGCACCCGGCTGCACGATATTGACCACCACCAGACCGACCAACAATGCAATGGTCGAAACGATTTCGAAGTACAGCAGCGCGTAACCGCCGGTCTTGCCGACCGACTTCATGTTCTGCATGCCCGCGATACCGCTGACGACGGTGCAGAAGATGATCGGGGCGATGATCATTTTGATCAGTTTGATGAACCCGTCACCCAGCGGCTTGAGGGCTACACCGGTCTGCGGGTAGAAGTGACCGAGCAGGATGCCGATGGCAATAGCAACGATCACCTGGAAATACAGGGATTTGTACAGTGGCTGACGAGTCGTCATTGCAAAGTTCCTCAAGAGTGCCCGGTGACAACATCCATCTGTTGCCAAAGACACTTCAATTGCGAACCCTCCTGCACTGGAGGGATTTGTTTTGTCGAGCTGCGCAACGGCAGGCATCTGCGGGTTGTATCGCAAGGCCCGTGCCACCTTCGTCAAATCGCCAGCACGCCTTTTGACATCAAGGGTTACAGGTTTTTCTTTGTCACCAAACAGGTACGGCAAAGTGGCGGATTTCCGCCCATCGACCAGACCTCGTCCTACAATTTGGCGGATATCCGCCTTGTTCCTTATCAGGCACCACAGCTACCATCCGCCGTTCAATGGACGGACCTGCCTTCTATGCGCGAACGCACCATCGCCAGTCATTTCGCCCGTGCCGCCCTCGGTGGCGCACGCCGGCTGGGTTATGACTATTCAAATTTGCTGCAACAACTCGGCATCAGCCCGGAGTTGCTTGAAGAGCCACGAGCGAGAATCGCGCCTGAACAGTTCACCCGATTGATCCAGGGACTGTGGCTGGCACTGGACGACGAATACCTGGGCTTCGGGCCGGTCCCGAGCAAAACCGGCAGCTTCGCGATGATGTGCCATGCGGTGATCCACTGCCGCAATCTGGAGAAAGCACTGCATCGCGGCTTATTGTTTTATGGCTTGTTCCCCGACGGTCCGCGTCTGACCCTGACCCGCGAAGACGACATGATTCGCCTCAGCCTCGACGATTCGCAGTTCCGCGACCCGGACCACTTCCTCACCGAGAGCCAGCTGATGGTGTGGCATCGACTCGGCAGCTGGCTGATCGGCCAGCGCATTCGGCTGGAACAGGCGACGTTCAGCTACCCAAGGCCCGAGCACGGCGCCGAGTACGATTTGCTATTCCCCTGCCCCATGGCCTTTTCCACGGCTCAGAGCAGCCTGCTGTTTCACAGTCGCTACTTGAACATGCCACTGCTGCAGGACGAACGGACGCTCAAACATTTCCTCGAACGCTCCCCCGCCGACCTGTTGTCGCGCCCGGATGACGGTGACAGTTTGAGCAGCCAGTTGCGCCGGTTGCTCAGCCGCGACAGTTCACACTGGCCGGACCTGGAAGCGGTGGCCGCGCACTTGCACATCAGCCCGCAGACCTTGCGTCGGCATTTGCGTGAAGAAGGGTCGAGTTTTCAGGAGTTGAAGGACCAGCTGCGCCGGGACATTGCGATTTATCACCTGGGGCGTGCGGACCTGTCGTTGCAGCAGATTGCCGAGCAACTGGGGTTTTCAGAGCCTTCGGCGTTTCACCGGGCGTTCAAGAAGTGGACCGGGTTGACGCCTGGGGCCTACCGCGCGCAAGAGAATTAAGATCAAAAGATCGCAGCCTCGTTTCACTCGACAGCTCCTACGGGGTTTGGCGTACACCTGTAAGAGCTGTCGAGTGAAACGAGGCTGCGATCTTTTGATCTACCGCTACTACTGAAGATCGAGCCTATCCAGCGCCCGATTCACCGCCAGTTCACCCAGCATGATGATTTGCGCAATACCCAACAGCGAATTGCGACTCGTCCCCTCCATATGATCCGCGAGATCCATGGTCATGACATTGGCCGAGGCCAGCGACTCGCACGCATGGGCCAGCAGGGTTTCGGTATCGAGCTCCGGGTTGACGATGAACATCGTGCTGGGTGTGCGCGGGGTTTTAGGCGGATTGGGGGTGATCTTGAACATTTGAGCTCCTAGAGTAATGGAGCCGCTACGCATCGCTGCTAAACGAAAAAGGGGTGGCGGCTGTACGCGGGTTAGCAGACCAGGACTCTAGAACCCGGCGCACCGAAGTGCCCCACGCAAAGCCGCCATAACATCTACGGCGGACGCTGTACGTCTAGAGATGACCCGAGCTGCTAAACCCGATCGCTGATGGTCAGCGACAGGGAAACGATAGAGCCCCAGACCCAAGGCGCACAAGCCGGCGGATTCTGGCGTAGTCGTAGGCAGCGGCGCAAGGATGTGTAGCCGGAGTGAGTGTCTGGAGATGTGTTTTAAACAACCGCGTTTATTCGTTATTTCGTATTCGTGCAAGAACGCAGGGGTGCACACCAAATATCCCCCTGCTTCCTTGATCCGGGCAATCCCCGGACGAGCTAACTCATTAATGAAAGCCGAAGCAGCGGTGCACCGACGATGTCTCCAGATTGCCGCTCAACGAAACTCATAGCCTTGGCACCCCCACCCAATTGATCGAACCTGATCGGCACGCCGATTAGCAGGTCATGACCGATTTGGTGAGGTGCCAACGTCTGACGCAAAACATAGGAAGTGCCAGTTTTATTGCCAACAAAGAAAAAGGTCACCACATCGCCAACGCTCATTCCATGTGTGCTGAGCTTCATCGGAATCCTCCCGCCCTCGTCTACGAGCTGGAGCTGGCCAGGTTTGTAGTGTCCAGGTTCGTATTCATAGACGGCTTGCGGAATCAGCAGGTCGCCCTCGACGTCCAGTTCAACCAGGTGAGAGATCCACTTCCGGCCCGCATTTTCCACCGTGTAAACCACCTGAACCGTGCCGTATTTGTTTGGCCTCAGATAGCGGGGTTCAATGGGAAGCACCACATCTTTGCCTTCGTCGTCGGTCTCGATCCGAAGATGCCTGACAAGGCAGGCCTCGCAAGCAGTACCGAGCCAATAGACAGAAACCAGAGCCCCGCCTGACAGCGCTTCGGATGCCCTGAGGCGCAGGTTCACGCCGTTGTTGACGGAAGCCAACGGGATAACACGACCTTCTGCCTCATCCACGACAGGTCGATAAATGTCGTCCCCCGCAAAATACGTGGCAGATGGAGAAGTCGGGGGATCAGTGTCGAAATAAAAATAAAAGAGTTCTAACTGCAGACCTCTGAATGCCAGAGCGCGATCGGCAGGAATGGGTACAAGTGTATCCCCGACAAGTGTTTCGATTATTCCGGGCTCCCCCCATGAGACATCCGGATCTTCACTTACAACAATAACGTGAAAACGCGCACCGACTTGTTGTCCTTCAAAAGAAGGAATACGCACGGTAAGCCCCCTGCCCAACTGCTCCAGACTGATAAAACCTTCCCGAGCCTCATCGATGGATGCCGGCGGCAATACGATCTGGGCACCAGTCAATTCTTCAACAATCCGTTTTCGATTTTGAACCGCCACGAACTCAACCATTTTCAGTCTCCTTGTTTTCATTAACATCACGCGCATCGGTGCAAACCTGAGCTTCGGCCCAGCCACGCGACGAACTGAAGTAACTTGGACTGAAGAAATGAAAAGAACTACTGTCAGATCTGACAGTAGCGATGAATGGTCGGACAGAAGGAATTGAAGGATCAGCTGCGCCGGGACATCGCGATCTATCACCTGGGGCGGGCGGATTTGTCGTTGCAGCAGATTGCCGAGCAACTGGGGTTTTCAGAGCCTTCGGCGTTTCATCGGGCGTTCAAGAAGTGGACCGGGTTGACGCCTGGGGCGTATCGGGCTCAAGAAAATTGAGTTCTTGCGCTGGTTTTTTCTGGCGTAGCCACTGACCCCATCGCGAGCAAGCTCGCTCCCACATTTAACCTTCAGTGAACACAGCATTTGTGTACGACAGAAATCAAATGTGGGAGCGGGCTTGCTCGCGAAGAGGCCCGTAAGAACACCATCAAACCACCGGAAAATGAATCCGAAACGCCGCCCCACCCATGGGCGAATCCCCCAGCGTCAACTTGGCGCTGTAGCTTTCAATAATGTCCTTGACCACCGCCAACCCAATCCCCTGCCCCGGATGCTGCCGATCCAGCCGCTCGCCCCTTTGCAGAATCCGCGCTCGCTGATCCGGTGGCACGCCCGGCCCATCATCCTCGACACACAACTCAACCCCGCCAAGGCTTTCACGTACGCTGATGCGCACTTCGCCGAGGCACAGGCGATAGGCGTTTTCCAGCAGGTTGCCCATCATTTCCAACAAGGCGCCCTGCTCGATCGGCACGTAACACGGGTCTGGCAGATCGAAGGCGACGCGCACGCGTTTGTCGCGGTAGACCTTGTCCAGCGTGTCGCACAGGCTTTGCAGCACCGGGCGCAGGCGTACCTGATGGCGTACCAGGCCGCTTTTGCGCAGGCTGGCGCGTTGCAGTTGATAGCTGATCTGCTGACTCATGCGTTCGATCTGGGTTTGCAGCACCCAGGCCTGATTACGATCGGCCGGGCGCTGGGCCATGTCTTCGCTGACGCCTTGCAGCACGGTCAGCGGGGTTTTCAGGCTGTGGGCCAGGTCGTCGAGGGAATCGCGATAACGGCTGCGCTGTTCACGCTCGCTGTGCAGTAAGCGGTTGAGGGAGCCGGTCAGGCGCAGCAGTTCGCGCGGGTGTTGTTCGCTGAGGCTTTCGCGGGTGCCGCTTTCGATCTCGTCCAGTTCCTGACTGAGCCGGCGCAACGCCTGCAAGCCCCAGGTCAAACCGATCCACAGCAGCGCGAGCAACACCAGCAAGGCGGCACCGAATCCGAGGTAGAGGTTTTCCCGCAGGCCCTCGAGGGTGGCTTCGTACTCACGTACCGGTTGCAGCGCGACGATGCTGAACGCCGCGCTTTTACCGCCGAGCAGTTTGACTTCGACGTCGTAGACGAAGAATTCCTGACCGTCGGCCTCGCGAATTCGGGCGAACTCGTTGCCGCGTCCGTCGTAACGCGGTTTGTAGTTGATCTTCTCTTCGCGGGTGGCTTTCGAACGCCACACCAAGTGAGCTTCGCGGTCGTAGATGTAGCCGAGCAAACGGCTGTCGGTCAGGTTGAAGCGCTCGTCGGGCAACTGCGCCGGCATTTGCAGGGTGTTATTTTCCACCCGCGCAGCGGAGATCAGCGTGGTGACGTCCGACGCCAGGCGTTGTTCGATCGAGTCCTGCAACGCCAGGCTGAACGCGCCCTGCATCGCCGGCAGCAACGCCAGCATGAACAACACCGCCAGGATCGTGGCGGCGAGCATCAAACGGACACGAAGGGAACGAATCAAGTGCAGCGCTCATTGAACAGGTAGCCGAGGCCACGCACGGTATCGATCGGTTTGAAGCCGGCCGGACCTTCAAGTTTGCGGCGCAGACGGCCGACCAACACTTCGATCACGTTCGGATCGCGCTCGTCGTCGTCCGGGTAGAGCTGCTCCATCAAGCGGTCCTTGGCCACCACTTGCTGGTGATGCCGCATCAGGTACTCGAGGATCCGATACTCGTAAGCGGTCAGCGCCAGCGGCTGTTCATCGAGGGACGCCTGTTTGCGATTGAGGTCCAGCAGCAACGGCCCGGCGACGATGGTCGATTGGGTGAAACCGCTGGAGCGGCGCAGCAAGGCATTCAGGCGCGCATCGAGTTCTTCGAACTGGAACGGCTTGACCACGTAATCGTCGGCGCCGGCGGCGAGGCCTTCGACCTTGTCCTGCCAGTTGCCGCGGGCGGTGAGGATCAGGATCGGGAACGTCTTGCCGCGCGAGCGCAGTTGACGAATCAGATCGAGCCCGCCCATGCCCGGCAGGCCGAGGTCGATCACCGCCAGGTCATGGTTGTACTGCTCGGTCTGGTACAGCGCCTCTTCGGCATTGGCCACGGACTCGACCACGTGGCCGCTGTCCGTGAGGCGGGTTTGCAGGTGATGGCGCAACAGCGCTTCATCTTCGACGACCAGCAGTTTCATAACGCTCTCCTACGCAAATCGTTATCTCCGAAAGCACAGTTTTGCACCTCTTTGCCTGACAGGGTGATGCCAGTCCGTCAAGCGCAGAACCTGTGGGAGCGGCGGTGCGGCGATCCGACTTGCTCGCGAAAGCGGTGTGTCAGGCAACGGTGATGTCGACTGAGACTACGTCTTCGCGAGCAAGTCGGATCGCCGCACCGCCGCTCCCACAGGGATTGCGCTTAACTGACTGGCATTGCTTGTCAGAAAGCGTAGTTCGCCGACAGGTAGGTCTGGGCGCTGCTGGTCAGGTCCAGCGAACCCTGTTTGCTGCCACCGCGCTCGCTCATCTCGGTGCTGGCGTTGCTGCGCAGGTAACGGTAACCCAGTTCCACCGAGGTATTTTGCGAAACCTGTTGCAGGACACCCAACTGGCCGCCGATGGCGTAACCGATGTCGCTGTCGCGGCTGAAGCCTGGCGACTCCTGAGTGATTTTGGTCAAACCGGCCGTGGCGCCGCCGAACAGTTTAGTGCTGCCGCCCACCGGGTAGAACAGATCGTAGCTGCCCAGGAGGTTTTCCTGACGCAGTTTAATGCCATTGTGTGAGCCCGACACGTTGTCGTAGGTGGCGTAGTAGCGGCCTTGGCTGTTTTGCTGGCCTAGACGCACACCCCAGGTGTTGTCCTTGCCGATCACGCCGTCTGCGTTCGGGTGGTTGAGATTGTCGTTCAGGGCGTGAGACTTTTTGACCTTGTCGCTGGTCTGTCCAAAAGTAAGGCTGGCGAAATTGTCGTCGGAAGCGAAAGCCGCGGTACTCGCGCTCAGGACAGTGAAAGCCAGAAGCAGTTTTTTGAAGCCAGTCATAGGGGAGTTCCTTATGCGCTATGTGCTATTTGGGTACGGGGCAAGGTTACTCACCCGACCCTGAACTCCCCCTGAACGCACTCTGAACCTGAGCTGAATCAAATCGACTAGGCTGTTTTGATAACTTTTGCAGGAGATCCGACGATGCGTATTTTCCTCGCCCTCGTATTACTGGCCTTGAGCGGGCTCAGCCAAGCCGCGATCAAGACTCAGGAAATCCCCTATCAAAGTGCTGACGGCACCAAGATGATCGGCTACTTCGCCTATGACGACGCCATCAAAGGCGCACGCCCTGGCGTTGTGGTGGTGCACGAATGGTGGGGGCTCAACGACTACACCAAGCGTCGCGCCCGTGACCTGGCCGGTCTGGGTTACAGCGCGCTGGCCATCGACATGTATGGCGATGGCAAAAACACCGAACATCCCAAGGATGCCATGGCCTTCATGCAGGCAGCGTTGAAAGACAGTGCCGCGTCCAGTGCACGCTTTCAGGCCGGGCTCGATCTGCTGAAGAAACAGCCGCAAACCGACCCGAACAAAATCGCCGCTATCGGTTATTGCTTCGGCGGCAGCGTAGTGCTGAATGCGGCACGTCAGGGTTTGCCGCTGGCGGGCGTGGTGAGTTTTCACGGTGCGCTGGCGACTAACACGCCTGCAACGCCTGGCAGCGTGAAAGCGAAAATTCTTGTTGAGCATGGGGCGATGGACAGCATGGTCACGCCGGATAACGTTGCAGCGTTCAAGGCTGAAATGGACAAGGCCGGGGCTGACTATAAGTTCGTCAGCCTGGAGGGCGCCAAGCATGGGTTCAGCAACCCTGATGCGGATCGGTTGAGCCATGGCGATCATGGTGGGCCGGATATTGGCTACAACAAGGCGGCGGATGAAAAATCCTGGGCGGATACGCAGGCGTTTTTCAAGAAGATTTTTGGTTGATCAGGTAGACCGCGGCGCGGCCATCGTCGGATCGCCGCGACGCCAATCCAAAGCTTTGTACTACCCAGCCTGAGAGCAACCCGGCAAAATGCCCCACATGAATCGCGCCCCCGCCCTCCCCGTCTGCTGCACTCCACTCGATGCCCATTGGCCGCTGCCGTTTGCGCTGCCGGATACGGTGCTGTTGAGCACTCACTTCGATACCTCGCAACTGGCCAGCGATGATTTCCAGCGTAGCGCCATCGAGCCACCGCCCACCATCCAGCGTTCGGTCGCCAAGCGTCAGGCGGAGTTCCTCGCCGGGCGGGTTTGCGCTCGGGCTGCGTTACAACAGTTGGAAGGGCTGAACTTCATCCCGGCCATCGGCGAGGACCGGGCACCGGTATGGCCGACACACATCACGGGCTCGATCACCCACAGCACCGGCCGGGCCTCGGCGATTGTCGCGAAGAAAACCCACTGGCGCGGCCTGGGAATGGATCTGGAAAACCTGCTCAACCCTGAACGGGCCGAACGACTGGCCGGGGAAATCCTCACCCCGCCCGAGTTGCAACGCATGACCGCTGGCCGTCGCGATCAGTTGGCGATGCTGGTGACCCTGACGTTTTCGGTGAAGGAAAGCCTGTTCAAGGCGCTGTATCCGATCGTTCAGCAGCGCTTTTATTTTGAACATGCCGAAGTTCTGGAGTGGGCGGAAAGCGGTGAAGTGCGGCTGCGGCTGCTGACTGATTTGTCCAGCGAATGGCGCAATGGCACTGAGCTGGATGCGCAGTTCGGGGTGGTGGATGGGCAGTTGCTGAGTCTGGTCAGCATCAAGGCCTGAGGATCTTCAGTGTTTGGGAGGGCCTCTTCGCGAGCAAGCCCGCTCCACAGGGGATTTGCGGTGAGACATAGATCCAATGTGGGAGCGGGCTTGCTCGCGAAAGCGGTGGTTCATTCACCACATGTCTCACCGCTTCTCCTGATTCCTCGGCCAGCTAAGGCTGAAACACGCCCCCCCCAAACTCTTGCTCTTGCTGATCAACGCCCGGCCATCATGCCAATGGATGATTCGCCGCACGATGGACAGCCCCAACCCATGCCCACCGGAGGCGCGGGTGCGACTGTCATCAAGGCGCAGGAATGGTGTAAAAATCTTCTCCCAGGCTGTTTCCGGTACGCCCGGCCCGTCATCCTCGACATCCACCCGACAGCGCTGCTGCCCGACCTGATAGCTGACGGTCACCCGTGATTGAGCGTGGCGCATGGCATTGCTCACCAGGTTCTGCAACGCCCGGTGCAGGTAACGCGGCTCGGCCTCGACCCAGGCGTCGTCGTTGTCAGCGGCGGACAAACACAAACCGCGCTGCACCGTGACCTCGGCGCGTAACGGCGCCAGTTCTTCGATCACCTGATTGACCAACGTATCCAGATCGATCCGCTGAAAATTCAGCGCCGGCGAACCCTGCTCCAGTCGTGCGTAGGTGAGCATCTCGTCTACCAGTCGATCGAGATCCTCGATGTCGTGGTCCATGCCTTCACAGTATTTTTCCAACGCCTGCGGCGTGGTGGCCGAGCCGATCATTTCCAGACCAAAACGCAGCCGCGCCACGGGTGTACGCAGCTCATGAGACACGGCGCGCACCAGCTCACGCTGAATCGCCAACAGTTGCTGCAAGTGCTCGGCCATGCCGTTGAACGCCGAGGCCAGCCGTCCCACCGAGTCCGCGCCGCGTGCCGGCACGCGGGTTTCCAGGCTGCCCTTGGCGATGCGCGTGGCGGCCGCTTCCAGGCCACGCAAACGGCGCTCAAGTTGGCGCACCAACAAATAGACGATCAAACCGATCAGGCTCAAACCCAGGGCGGCGATCAGCACCAGCCACTCCGGCGGATAAGGATTCATCTGATACAACGGACCGATTTCCAGCACCCACGGCGTACCGACCATGCCGGCAAATACCCGGATCGAATCGCCGCCCTTGCCCAGCGCCATCACCGTGTCGCCCTCGGACACCCGGCGACTCTGGTCCTCGTCCATGTCCGCCTGTTCGATCGTCACCAGCCGCAAGTCGAAACCAAACCCTTTATCGCGCTTCAACTGCGCCAGGCGCTCGGGTTGCTCAGCCACCGGGTAGCGCACCAGTTCGTCGGCCAGCAGGTAAATAGTCGCCCGGGCCAGTTGTTCGCTGATCTGTTGGACTTCACCGGTCAGCACCAGCTGTTCCTTGTCGCTGACCAGTCGATACACCTTCGCTGCATGCGGACCGGTCTGCTCCACCAGCGCCTGACCGCGGAGCACTCGGGTGCGCTGGGTGAGGTCGAGGTCGGTTTGTGCAAAGGTCTTCAGCGCCAGAGGAATCCCCAACAACCGTTCCCACACCAGCAAGGCACGGTGGCGCTCGGTTTCGTTCATCGGGTTCAGATTGTCGGCCATCAGCGAGAACGTGCCGTGGGCCAGGCGTTCGCGGTATTGCTCGCCGCGCACCTGGTTGAGCAGGTGCAAGGCCAGCACGCCGAGTACCGCCACCAGAATCAGCGCCGCGCACATGCCGCCATAAATGCGCAGGAAGATCGAGTTCACAGGGTGCAGGCTTCCGGAACGAACAGATAACCTTTGCTGCGGATGGTCTTGATCAGACGCGGATGCTCCGGGTCGTCGCCGATTTTCGGACGGATGCGTGAAATGCGCACGTCGATGGAACGGTCCTGGCCGTCATAGCCAATGCCACGCAGTGCGGTGAAAATCTCTTCCCGGGACAGGATGCGCCCGGCGTTGGCGACCAACAGCCAGAGCAAGTCGAACTCGGCACTGGTCAGTTCGATGCCGTTGTCATTCAGCCAGGCTTCGCGCAATGCGTTGTCCACTACCAGCGGCCCGAACTGCAGACGCCGTTGTTTTTCCGGCGCCACTTCAGGGGCTTCACTGCGTCGCAACAGGGCCTGGATGCGCGCCAGCAGCAGGCGTGGGCGAACCGGTTTGCACACGTAGTCGTCGGCCCCCAGGTCCAGGCCAAGAATCTGATCGGTGTCGTCGGTGCGGGCGGTGAGCATCAGG
Organism: Pseudomonas sp. ACM7; assembly: GCF_004136015.1. Taxonomy (NCBI): domain Bacteria; kingdom Pseudomonadati; phylum Pseudomonadota; class Gammaproteobacteria; order Pseudomonadales; family Pseudomonadaceae; genus Pseudomonas; species Pseudomonas sp. ACM7. The sequence continues at coordinate 1,013,769 of NZ_CP024866.1, forward strand.
ATCGGGCCGTCATACTTGTCGCGGACCTTGCGGCAGATGCTCAGGCCATCTTCGCCCGGCAACATGAGGTCGAGGATCACCAGGTCCGGTTTCTCCTTGATGATGCGGGCCGCGGCCAAGGCGCCGTTGCCCTCGATCGATACGCGCAGGCCATTGGCTTCCAGGTAGTCGCGGGTCAGTTCGGCCAGACGCTGGTCGTCCTCCACAATCAATACCTGCCAGGCTTCTTGCTCCACGGTGACCTCTGCTTGCCAACAACACTTAATAAGGAAGGATCCACCCGTCTTTTTGTAATGATTGGGGAGGATAAGAATGCGTACGCACTGGCCGATTGTATAAACGCCGCCCGCCGAGAACACAAGCCGGTAAATGCGTTCGGACAACCCGGATTTTTGTGATAGGGTTCGCGCCCTTAAAAACCCGAGCGACTGTTTTCAATCGGTGAAAATCAGTGAAAAACGGTCCGCTCCAGCTAGGTCGCGGCCTACACGCTCGTTCCACGTTTCACACACAATTTACGCACAGGTTTATCCACAGGTAGTACGTTGCAACACCCTCCAAAACGCATTATCTTGTACCTCGTCGCGAAAAAAACCCTACATGTAGGGTTTTACGCCAAAAACCAAACACAAACCGGATACCGATTTCAAGCGCTTTTATTGCCTCTTTCCGGTTGAACCAAACGTATTTTCGAAAGACCAAACCGCGCGTGCGGATGGCTACTGTTTTTGAGCCGAAAACGGCGTTAACGGTACGGGTGTTGCAGTCAATTACTGTCACCCAAAAGGATCCCGGTTTCAGGTTCAAGGCCTGGGACCAAAGACTTCGGCATGGAAGCGGCGCCCCAATTGCCCCTTCCTGATCTGTCCCGAAGTTGGTATGCCCGGCCCCTCGCCGGTTGTAGTGCTTCAGGACGGAACGGTGGGCACCGTGATGGTGCCCAAACAAACATAGAGAATGTGGAGACAACCCCCCATGCAAACCGACACAACTCGCGAGAACCCGCAGGGCACCTTGCCGCAGGCCGCTGATTCGACTTCGGATCTGTCCGCCACCGCGCCTGGCCAGCTGCGCGTGATCAAGCGTAACGGCACTGTCGTTCCTTACACCGATGACAAGATCACCGTCGCTATCACCAAAGCGTTTCTCGCAGTTGAGGGCGGCACCGCTGCCGCTTCGTCGCGAATCCACGACACCGTTGCCCGTCTGACCGAACAAGTCACCGCGACCTTCAAGCGTCGCATGCCCTCGGGCGGCACGATCCACATCGAAGAAATCCAGGACCAGGTCGAACTGGCCCTGATGCGTGCCGGCGAGCAGAAAGTGGCGCGCGACTACGTGATCTACCGTGACGGTCGTTCGAAAGAACGCGCCGCCCACGCACCGGCCGAAGAAGCCGTCAACGCTCATCCGTCGATCCGCATCACCCGCGCCGATGGCACCTTTGCTCCTCTGGACATGGGCCGCCTGAACACCATCGTCACCGAAGCGTGCGAAGGCCTTGCAGAAGTCGACGGCGACCTGATCCAGCGTGAAACCCTGAAAAACCTGTACGACGGCGTGGCCCTGACCGACGTCAACACCGCTTTGGTGATGACCGCCCGTACCCTGGTTGAGCGCGAGCCGAACTACTCGTTCGTGACTGCTCGCCTGCTGATGGACACCTTGCGTGCCGAAGGCCTGAGCTTCCTGGAAGTCGCCGAAAGCGCGACCCACCACGAAATGGTCGACCTGTACGCCAAGGCCTTGCCTTCGTACATCGCCAAGGGTATCGAATTCGAATTGCTGAACCCGATCCTGGCGACCTTCGACCTGGAAAAACTCGGCAAGGCGATCAACCACGAGCGCGATCAGCAGTTCACGTACCTGGGCCTGCAAACCCTGTACGACCGTTACTTCATCCACAAGGACGGTATCCGCTTCGAACTGCCGCAGATCTTCTTCATGCGCGTGGCCATGGGCCTGGCGATCGAAGAGAAGAACAAAGAAGACCGTGCGATCGAGTTCTACAACCTGTTGTCGTCCTTCGACTACATGTCCTCGACCCCGACCCTGTTCAACGCCGGTACCCTGCGTCCACAGCTGTCCAGCTGCTACCTGACCACCGTGCCGGATGACCTGTCGGGCATCTACCACGCGATCCACGACAACGCCATGTTGTCGAAATTCGCGGGCGGCCTGGGCAACGACTGGACCCCGGTTCGTGCACTCGGTTCGTACATCAAGGGCACCAACGGCAAATCCCAGGGCGTTGTTCCGTTCCTGAAAGTCGTGAACGACACCGCCGTCGCCGTCAACCAGGGTGGCAAGCGCAAAGGCGCTGTCTGTGCCTACCTGGAAACCTGGCACATGGACATCGAAGAGTTCATCGAACTGCGCAAGAACACCGGTGATGATCGTCGTCGTACCCACGACATGAACACGGCCAACTGGATCCCTGACCTGTTCATGAAGCGCGTCTTCGATGACGGCAAGTGGACCCTGTTCTCGCCGTCCGAAGTTCCAGACCTGCACGACCTGACCGGCAAGGCCTTCGAAGAGCGTTACGAGTACTACGAAGCCCTGTCCGAGTACCCGGGCAAGATCAAGCTGTTCAAGACCATCCAGGCCAAAGACCTGTGGCGCAAAATGCTGTCCATGCTGTTTGAAACCGGCCACCCATGGCTGACCTTCAAAGACCCCTGCAACCTGCGCAGCCCGCAACAGCACGTCGGCGTGGTTCACAGCTCGAACCTGTGCACCGAGATCACCTTGAACACCAACAAGGACGAGATCGCCGTTTGCAACCTGGGCTCGATCAACCTGCCGAACCACATCACCAACGGCAAGCTGGACACCGCCAAGCTGGAACGCACCGTGAACACCGCCGTTCGCATGCTCGATAACGTTATCGACATCAACTACTACTCGGTGCCGCAAGCGAAGAACTCCAACTTCAAGCACCGTCCGGTCGGTCTGGGCATCATGGGCTTCCAGGACGCGCTGTACCTGCAGCACATTCCTTACGGTTCCGACGCTGCCGTCGAGTTCGCCGACAAGTCGATGGAAGCGGTCAGCTACTACGCGATCCAGGCTTCCTGCGACCTGGCCGACGAGCGCGGCGCCTACGAGACGTTCCAGGGTTCGCTGTGGTCCAAAGGCATCCTGCCGCTGGATTCGCAACAGATCCTGATCGAGCAACGTGGCCAGAAGTACATCGATGTTGACCTGAACGAATCCCTGGACTGGGCACCGGTTCGTGCCCGTGTGCAGAAAGGCATTCGTAACTCCAACATCATGGCCATCGCACCGACCGCGACCATCGCCAACATCACTGGCGTATCGCAGTCGATCGAACCGACCTACCAGAACCTCTACGTGAAATCGAACCTGTCGGGCGAATTCACCGTGATCAACCCGTACCTGGTTCGCGACCTGAAGGCTCGCGGTCTGTGGGACTCGGTCATGATCAACGACCTGAAGTACTACGACGGTTCGGTGCAACAGATCGAGCGCATCCCGCAAGAACTCAAAGAGCTCTACGCGACTGCCTTCGAAGTGGACACCAAGTGGATCGTTGACGCGGCAAGCCGTCGTCAGAAGTGGATCGACCAGGCTCAATCGCTGAACCTGTACATCGCTGGCGCATCGGGCAAGAAGCTGGACGTGACCTACCGCATGGCCTGGTACCGTGGCCTGAAAACCACTTACTACCTCCGTGCCCTGGCCGCAACCAGCACCGAGAAATCGACCATCAACACCGGCAAGCTGAACGCTGTTTCCAGCGGCGGCAACCACGGTGAAGATTCGGTCCTGGCAGCGCCTGCCGGCCCTGCTCCAGTACCGAAGGCTTGCGCCATCGACGAGCCGGATTGCGAAGCTTGCCAGTAAGCTGAGCCGGTGAGCGCTGAAAGGCGCTTACCTGGATAACCCCCGATCGGTCCTCTGGATTGTCGGGGGTTTTCTTTTGCCTGCCTTTCAAGATCAAAAGATCGCAGCCTCGTTTCACTCGACAGCTCCTACAGGGGACCCCTATTTCCTGTAGGAGCTGTCGAGTGAAACGAGGCTGCGATCTTTTTGCCAGCCATAAAAAAAGCCCCTCGATTGAGGGGCTCTTTGTGCAGCGCTTTCAGCCAACCCGCATCAGGTCATCTGAATGATGGTCTGCATGATGGTGCTCTGGGTGGAGATGGTCTTGGCGTTCGCCTGGTAGTTGCTCTGCGCCTTGATCAGGTCGACCAGTTCATTGGTCAGGTTGACGTTGGACTCTTCCAGAGAGTTGGAGTGGATCTCTCCCAAGGTACCGGTATTCGGCGCATCGTAGCCCGGGATACCCGACGAGTAGGTTTCTTTCCAGCTGGTGCCGCCTACCGGTTGCAAACCTTGTTCGTTGGTGAAGCTGGCGAGCGAGATCTGGCCGATGGGCTTGGTCTGGCTGTTGCTGAAGTTGGCCAGCATGACACCGCTGGTGTCGATGGTCAGGTTGGTGATCTGGCCGGTGGCGTAGCCGTTCTGCGAAGGAATCGAACGCGCAGTGTCAGCGTTGTACTGCGTGGTTTTGTCCATGGAGACCGTAACGACGCCGGACGCAGCGCCGTTGGCTGTCCACGTGCCATTGGTCACGGTACCCGGAATCCAGCCGGTGACTTTCAGGTCAGGGCTGACAATCGGCGTAGGGGTGGCGGGAGTGGTGACGGAAACCAGTTTGCCTGACGAATCGAACGCCATGGTCGAAGCGACAGGAGGAGTAACGGTAGGATCGCTACCATCCGGGTTGCGACCCTCGATCAGGGTGTAGGTCTTCCAGGTGTTGTCAGCAGTCTTGACCATGAATTGGTCCATGACGTGCTTGTTACCCTGGGTATCGTAAATAGGGGTACTGAACTGCTTGGTGAAGGACGCTTCCTTGGACGGGTCAAACGGATTGGTAGTCTGGTTGATGATGGGAGCTGTGGAGTTCAGGTTGATCGTCGACGAAACCGTGGAGGTGTTTTTTGGCGCCAGGTTCGACGTATCGATGCGCAGGTCAGTCAAAACGCCATTGAGGATCTTGCCATTGGCATCCACGCCATAACCCTGCAGACGCGCAGAGCCATCGGTGTTGGTAACGTAACCGTCTTTGTCGACCTTGAACGTACCGGCACGGGTGTAGGACATCGAACCATTCTCGCTCAGCACGAAGAAGCCGGAACCGTTGATGCCCATGTCCAGCACGTTGCCGGTGTTGTTGACGTCGCCCTGGGTGAACTGCTGGGAAACGTTGGCCAGGCGCACGCCGTTACCGATGGTTTTGCTGCCGGACCCCAGCTTGGTGGCCGAGTAAACATCTTCGAATTCCGCACGGGACGATTTGAAGCCGGTGGTCGCGACGTTGGCGATGTTGTTGCCGGTCACGTCCAGTTGTTTGTTGGCTGCATAGAGACCGCTAAGGCCGATATTGAAAGACATATTCCACTCCTTTGTGCCGTGTTAGTCGGCTCTACATACCAATGGTTTGTACTTTGGACAGCGCGATGCTGCCCGCCCCGGCCAGGTTGAGCATCAACTCACCGCCTGTCTGGCTGATGGTCACGCTGTTGACCGTTGCCGGCAGGTACGTCACCAGCGAGGTCGCCTTGCCGTCGTAGGTCGCCGTAGCGCCGAAGGTATAGGTACCCGCCTTGGCCACTTCGCCTGCGTCGTTTTTGCCGTCCCAGATGAAAGTGGAAGTACCGGCGACTTCGCTGCCCAGGTCGATGGTGCGGACAACCTTGCCATCGGCATCAGTGATCTTGACCTTGACCGGGTCCACCGAGGACGGTACGGCAATGGTGCCGCTGAAACTCTTGGAGGTATCGACCACCGCCGTGCCGCCCGGTGCAATAACCGAACGCCCGACCAGCGACGACGCCTGCAACGCCTGGGACGAGTTGTAATTGCTCGCCAGGCCACTGACGGTGTCGTTGAGCGTGGTGATGCCTTCCAGGCTACTGAACTGGGCCAACTGGGCGACGAACGCACCGTTGTCCTGCGGTTCCAGCGGGTTCTGGTTTTTCAGTTGCGTTACCAGCAACTGCAGGAACGCGTCCTTTCCCAGGGCCTTTTTGCCGGTGGCGCTGTTCGTCGCCGACGCCAGGCCGTCGGCACTGGTGTTGGTCTTGATCGAGGAGTTGGCCAGGATGTCCTTGAGGCTCAAACCACTGGTGGTATCGGTAACACTCATCTGAGTCGCCCCTTATCACTGACCGAGGGTCAGGACCTTCTGCATCATGGTTTTGGCGGTGTTCATCATTTCGGCGTTGGTCTGAAACGAACGGCTCGCGGAAATCATGTCAGCCATTTCTTCCACCACGTTGACGTTCGGGTAGTAGACGTAGCCCTTGGCGTCGGCCGCCGGATGGTTCGGCTCGTAGCGCGCTTCAAGGTTGCTTTGGTCCTCGACCACGCCCAGCACTTGCACGCCTTGACCGGCGGCGTCCTGGTTCTGAAACAGCGAGTCACTGCCGCCGCTCTGGCCACCCTGGAACATGGTGGCGAATACCGGGTGCCGTGCACGGTAGGTCTGGTCGATGCTCGACGAGACCGTCTCGGCGTTGGCGATGTTACTGGCGACGGTGTTCAAGCGAGTGGTCTGGGCACTCATGCCGCTACCGGCAATGTTGAAAACGCTGGCTAGAGACATGACTTACTCTCCACGAAGGGCTGACACCAGCCCTTTGAATTTGCTGTTGAGCAGGGTGAAGCTGGCCTGAAAGTTGACCGCGTTTTCCGCGTAGTTCGACTGTTCCAGCTGGGCGTCCACGGTGTTCTGGTCGATCGACGGTTGCATCGGCGTGCGATACAGCAGCGATTCGTCGCCATTGCCCAGGCCTTCGGCTTCGATATGACGGCTGTTGGTCATGTTCAAGGCGAAAGATCCGCTCTTGGTCTTCTCGTTCTGTGCGGCGAGCACTTTCGAGAAGTCCAGGTCCCGAGCCTTGTAGTTCGGGGTGTCGGCGTTGGCGATGTTGTTGGCCAGGACTTCGGCACGCTGAGCGCGGAAGCCCAGGGCTTGTTCGTGGATACCGAGCGCTTTATCGAAGCTGATGCTCATGTCGGAAACCTTCGGGTGACCTGATTTTTCGTAACATGGACATAGCAAGCGTCGTGCCAATTAAAAAAAGGCCGTAAACCGGGGCTTTGCGGGCAGTGGCAACGTGGCAATGCCAGAAAAGCGGCAACCGATTTCCGCCGCCTGCCGCTTTTCTGCCGCTTTCCTGGATTGCACCCGCCCCCTGTAGGAGCTGCCGAAGGCTGCGATCTTTTGATCTTGATCGTAAAAAACAAGATCAAAAGATCGCAGCCTTCGGCAGCTCCTACGTGATGCAAAGCGGCAGGCATAAAAAAAGGGAGCCCTTAAGGGACTCCCGTTTTTTTTGCCTGCCGCTTTTGCATCACTTCGCCTGGTAAATGATCCCCGGGCTGCATTGGACCATCTGGTAATGATCCGGCAAACCGTTCAGCGCCTCGGAAGCACCGAGGAACAGATAACCGCCTGGCTTCAACGTGCTGTGAATGCGCAACAGGATGTCCTTCTTCACCTCGGCGGAGAAGTAGATCAGCACGTTGCGGCAGAACACGATGTCGAACTTGCCGAGGCTCGCGTAGCTGTCCAGCAGGTTGAACGAGCGAAACTCCACCCGGCTCTTGATCGGTGCCTTGATTGCCCAGCGCCCCGGCCCTTTCGGGTCGAAATAACGTTGAAGGCGCTCGGGCGACAGGCCACGGCCGATGGCCAGGCTGTCGTACTCGCCGGTCTTGCAGTTGGTCAGCATGGTGCCGGACAGGTCGGTGGCAACGATCTGCACGCCCATCTTCAACTGGCCCATGTTCACGCGCTCGAACTCATCGATCGACATCGACAGCGAATACGGTTCCTGACCCGACGAACAGGCCGCCGACCAGATCCGCAGACGCTGGCCGGGGGCGGCCTTGATCGCTGCGGGCAGCACCTTGTTCTTCAAGACTTCAAACGGATAGGTGTCACGAAACCACAAGGTTTCGTTGGTGGTCATGGCATCCACCACCATCTCGCGCAAACCGCTGCGCGGCTGGGTCTGGATGCGCTGGACCAGCTCACCCAGGGACTTGATGGCTTGCTGTTCCATCAGTTTGTTGAGACGGCTCGAGACCAGGTACTGCTTGTTTTCACCGAGCAAAATGCCACAGGCTTTTTCCAGGAAGACCCGGAACTGTTCGAAATCCAAATTACCCGTAGACAAAGATACCGCCTCTTAAATCGTGTTAACCGCCAGGGGCAGAAGGCCCCTAGCTGATGTCTGCTGCTTTGATCCGGTTGACTACCCGGGATGCCAGGTCATCAGGACGGAATTTGGCAAGGAAGTCATCGGCACCGACCTTCTTGACCATCGCCTGATTGAATACACCCGACAACGAAGTATGCAGGATGATGTGAAGCTTTTGCATGCGAGGGTCGCTGCGGATCTCGGCCGTGAGGGTGTACCCGTCCATCTCCGGCATCTCGATGTCGGAAATCATCATCAGGAACTCTTCCTCCGGCTTCTTGCCCTCGTCGACCAGTTTGCGCAAGTAGTCCAGCGCTTGCCGACCGTCGTTCAACGCCACCACTTCGACACCGACCGTCTGCAGGCAACGGGTCACCTGCTTGCGCGCGACCGACGAGTCATCGACCGTCAGTACTCGCAAAGAGAGCGCCTTGTGCTGGGTTTCGACATCCACCACGCCGACGGAAATCGCTTCCGGTGTCGGCGCCACTTCTGCCAGCACTTTCTCGACGTCGATGATTTCGACTAACTGATTGTCGACCCGAGTCACAGCCGTCAGGTAATGATCGCGTCCCGTGCCCTTGGGGGGCGGATGAATCTCCTCCCAATTCATGTTGACGATGCGTTCCACCGACCGCACCAGGAAACCCTGGGTCTTGGTGTTGTACTCCGTGATGATCACGAAGGGATTGCTTTGATCTTTCAGCGCACCGGAACCGGTCGCCATCGCCAGATCAAGGATCGGAATGGTCGCCCCCCGGATATTTGCCACACCGCACACGACAGGACTGGACTTGGGCATCAGAGTCAGTTTGGGGCATTGCAGCACCTCCCGAACCTTGAACACGTTGATCCCATACAGCTGCTGCCCGTCGAGACGGAACAACAACAGCTCAAGGCGATTCTGCCCTACCAGTTGCGTGCGCTGGTTTACCGCATCCATTACACCAGCCATGCACAGACTCCTACACCAACGCTTAAGTGTGTTGCGACGTGCATTCTTCACTAAACGGCACGGCGCTTGCTTTTTAACTCTTATGAACACAGAACCGACATTTTTCCGACGCCTGACATCAAACGCCCGCAAATTGCTTTGCGCGGTGTCGGCCGTCTGCCTGTTCAACGCTGGCTGCCCTGCCCTTGCTGACGCGGTTACCTTGCCTGACATGCTTATCGGCGTCACTCAGGGCTTTCTTGAATTCACCGTAGAAGACTATTTGGCAACCAGTCAAACGGAAGGCCGCTACGAGATCGAGGTCAAGCAGCTCGATCCACGGCTGCGCATGCCCATGTGTGACAAGGAATTGACAGCCACGCTTGAGAGTCCGGCAAGGCCGCTGGGGCGGGTGACCGTCAAGGTTGCTTGCGAAGGCACGTCCCCCTGGACCGTGTTCGTACCCGCTCAAGTGCGCCTGTTTCGCGACATTGTGACCACCACCCGTGCGCTGCGGCGCGCCGGCATCGTCGAGCCTCAGGATGTGACCCTGCGCGAGCGCGACATCAGCCTGATCAATCAGGGTTACCTGACCTCCGTCGACCAGGCGATAGGGCAGAAACTTACCCGACCAATGGTCGCCGACCAGGTCATGACCCTGGTGCACATGGAACAGGCAGAAGTCATCAGCAAGGGCGACCAGGTGGTGATTACCGCCCGCAGTGGAACGCTCAGCGTGCGCATGCCGGGTGAAGCGCTGTCCAACGGCGGCTTGCGCGAACAGATTCGGGTGAAAAACCTCAACTCCCAGCGGGTCATCAAGGCGCAAGTCACCGCGCCCGGCCAGGTGGAAGTGGCCATGTAGAACTCTCTGCTTGTGAAGATGTGGCGCGCCACTCGACTGTTCCCTAGACTGTGCCCTATGCAGGGCAAGCGCTGACGCGCGCAAGCTCATTGATAATTGGGCCTAAAGTTTTTCCGGGTATGGCCGAAAACATGGCAAGCGTCCAAATACCCAGAGGTTTTTTGTCATGGTCATCGATTTCAGCCGTTTAAACAGTTCCTCGTCACTTACCGGTAGTACACGTACCAGCGCAGCGAAGGAAACCGCCGAAGCCGGCAAATCCGCGCCGCTGAATACCCCGGCCGAACAGGCCAGTACCGTCAAAAGCGGGGAATCGGTACATCTCAGCAATGAGGCTCAACAGTTGCAGAAGGTCACTGACAAGCTGCGCGATCAGCCTGCCGTCGACAACGCCCGCGTGGCCGAGTTGAAAGCAGCGATTGCCGATGGCAGCTACAAAGTCGACAGCAACCGTGTAGCCAGCAAACTGCTCAACTTCGAAGCCCAGCGCTAGGCCAAGGCCTGCGCCAGGCTTTTGGACGCTTAAAACCCAAGGCCAGCCATGCACGACACTAATTTACTGCAACTGATCACCGACGATTTCGCTCCAGCACAGCACTTGCTGGAGTTACTGCAAACCGAGTCCCTCGCCTTGCATGGTCGCGACATGCCACTGCTCGAAGAGATTCTGGCGCAGAAACAGGCATTGATCATTTTGCTCGATCAGCATGGCCGCAAGCGCAGTGAAATCCTCGCCAGCCTCAACCTGCCGACCAACCGCAACGGCCTGGAGCAACTTGCCAGCCATTCGAGCATTGGCGATCAGCTGTTGGAACAAAGCGATGTATTGACCGATCTTCTGGCTCAGTGCCAGGCGGCCAACGTCAAGAATGGCCAGTCGATCCTGGTGCAACAGGCCGCGACGGCCAATCAGCTGAAAATCCTCAACGGCGGCGAGCCGCCAACGCTCTACGATGCGCGCGGATCAACCTCCATGCTTGCGAAGCCGCGCCCGCTCAGTCAGGCTTGATTCTGCTGAAAAGCGCGCACTATCAAGACGCGCAACATGCTGGCAATATGCCGGCCAGTCGTAGTCATATTTTGTCTGGAGATTGATGAACCGTGTTCAATGCCTTAAGCGCGGAAGATGCTCCGCAGCCACCCAAGGTGCTCACCACGCCGTTGGAGATCTCCGGCAACCTGCGCCAGCTGCAAGACAGCCATGATCCGCTGATCATCACGTTCCATGAGCGCAGCCAGCGCTTCCAGAGTTATCTGGTGGACATTGACCGTGACAGCAACATGATTGCCCTGGACGAAATGATTCCCCGCGATGGTGAACGCTTCCTGCTCGCCGGCGAACCGTTCAAGGTCGAAGGCTTTCACGACGGCGTGCGTATTGCCTGGGAAAGCAACGGCCCGTTGACCATCGACGAATCCGGTGGCGGTCGCTGCTACCGTGGCGCCCTGCCCGCCGAGGTGGTTTACCACCAGCGTCGCAATGCATTCCGCGCAGCATTGAAGCTGGCACAACTGGTCAACGTCGATCTGGGCGGTGAAAAGCTCAAGTCGCCGATCAGCGGCAAGCTATTGGACATCTCAGCCACCGGCTGCAAGTTGCGCTTCGAAGGCGACATAACGGACAGCCTGCAACTGGGTCAGGTCTATGACCGCTTCATCGCCGCCCTGCCCTTTGGCAACATGACGGCACCCGTCGAGCTGCGTTACCTGCACTTCGAAGAAAGGATCTCCATCACCTTCGCCGGCGTACGCTTTCACAACATGAGCGGGCTGGTACAGCGGCAGGTCGAGCGGTTCGTCTATCAGCTTCAGCGTGAAGCGCGACGCTTCGACAAAGACGACATGTAATACGACGCTTCAATAGAAAACGGGCAGTCCCTTGCGGTGACTGCCCGTTTTTTTATGCGTTGTTTTTATGCATTAAGGTCTGGCCTCGGTAAAACTTTGCTCGCGAGCTGCATCAGGGTCTTCGGGCGGCGGATCGGTTTCGGGGTCTGATTCGGGTTCCGGGTCCGGCTCAGGGTGGATCGGGCTCTGCATCTGGTCTTGCACCACCTGCTCATCGACACGCGGATCAAGGCAAGCGACCAACGGCGAACTCGACATACTGTCCGGCATGGCGACGTGATGCAGCGGTGCATCGTCGACCTGATGCAGGTTGGTCACCGCTTTCGGGCGAATCCGCCACACCAGCACCAACGCGAAGAAACTGAAGAAGGCATAGAGCATGTGGCTACCGAACAGTTTCATCAGCACCCCCGCCACCAGCGGCCCGATACTGGCGCCAACACCGTAGGTCACCAACAGCATCGCTGTCAGGGACACCCGACGATCACCCTCGACGTGGTCGTTGGAGAACGCCACCGCCAGCGGATACAGGCAGAACATCACCAGCGAACAGCAGAACCCGGTGATAAACAAAATCTCCAGCGGTACCTGTTGCATGATTGCCAGCGGCAATGCGGTAAGCGCCAGGACCAGCGCAAAACAACGGATCAACAGCGCCCGGTCATAACGATCGGACAGCCAGCCCAACGGCCATTGCACCAGCAAGCCCGCAAAAATGCAGCTACCCATGAACAGACCGACCTGCTCCGTGGACAACCCCTGCTGTGAGGCATACAGCGGTGCCAGACCGTAGAACGAACCAATGATCAGTCCCGCCCCCAGCACCGTGCTCAACGACTGCGGCACGCGCTTGATGAAGAACCGCGGCTCCATCGGTGCCGGGTGCAACGGTGCCGGGTGAATCCGCCGGGTCAGGGCCACCGGCACCAGACAGAGCGCGAAGCACAAGGCGACCAGCATCAGCAGCTCAAGACCCAGGCCCGGGTGCATGACCAGAATCAACTGACCCAGCACCAGCCCCAGGTACGAGGCGATCATGTAGCCGCTGAACACCGTTCCGCGCTGCGAGGCTTCGGCCTGCTCATTGAGCCAGCTTTCGATGACCATGTACTGGCACATCATGCCGAGGCCGACGATGACCCGCAGGAATATCCAGGCAGGCAACCAGTCCACCAGGCCATGGCCCAGCACCGCCGCGCCGACAATCCCGGCGCAGGCCGAATAGGCGCGAATATGCCCGACCCGGGCAATCAGCCGGTGGCCGATCTTGCCACCCAGCACCAGGCCGCAATAGTTGGCCGCCATCAACGCACCGACCCACAGGCTGTCGACGTGATCGGCGGCAAGGCGCAAGGCCAGGTAAGTACTCAACAGGCCAGAGCCGATCAACATCATCAGCGAGGCAAAATAAAGCGCTCGAAAGGGTTTCCAGATTTGGCGCATCGGCGTTCCGAGCGGCTCCTTGCAGTGAGTTTCAGGCTACCGACAAACGATAGCCTGATGTCGACGGATCGTCAGGCCTGGGCCGCTAAAACTCGCCGCTCCCAGGGAGTAATTTCATCAAAGAAGCTGGTCAACTCCATGGTCTTCGAGGCGATGTAGCCTTCGATGAACTCCTTGCCAAACAGTTCCTTCGCCAATTGGCTACGTTTCAGACGCTCAAGAGCCGCATGCAAGGTACACGGCAACGAAAGATTGTCCGGCACTTCGAATTCACCCTGGATCGGCTCGCTCGGCTCCAGTTTGTGTTCAATGCCATACAACCCTGCGGCAAGACTGGCGGCGATCGCCAGGTAAGGATTCGCATCAGCCCCCGGCAAGCGGTTCTCGACCCGACGAGCGGCGGGCGAACTGGCCGGAATGCGCAATCCGGCCGCACGGTTGTCGTGGGACCAGCAGGCATTATTCGGCGACGCATACGGATGGCACAAGCGCTGATACGAGTTCACGTTCGGTGCGAACAACGCGGTGAAATCCGCCATGCCGGCCTGCTGACCCGCGATGAAATGACGGAAGGTCGCGGTCGGCTCACCAGCCTTGTCGCTGAACACGTTACGCCCGCTGCCGATCTCGATGATGCTCTGGTGAATATGCATCGAACTGCCCGGCGTGTGCGCCAGCGGCTTGGCCATGCAAACCACGGTCAGGCCATGCTTGAGCGCGACTTCTTTAAGCAGATGTTTGAACAGGAGTGTCTGGTCGGCCAGCAGCAGTGGGTCGCCGTGCAGTAAGTTGATCTCGAACTGGCTGACGCCCATCTCGTGCATGAAGGTATCGCGCGGCAAGCCCAGGGCCGCCATGCATGCGTAGACTTCACTGAAGAACGGCCGCAAACCATTATTGGAACTGATACTGAACGCCGAATGACCGTCCTCGCGACGACCGTCCAGGCCCAGCGGCGGCTGGAACGGTTGAGTCGGGTCGGTATTGGGTGCGAAGACAAAAAACTCCAGCTCGGTCGCCACCACCGGCGCCAGGCCGAGGGCCGCGTAACGCGCGATCACGGCTTTGAGTTGGCCGCGGGTCGACAGAGACGAGCTTTCGCCGGTCAACTCATCCGCATCGCAAATGGCCAAGGCGCGCGGCTGCTGGCTCCACGGCAAGCGATGGATCTGTGCCGGGTCGGGCACCAGCGCCAGGTCGCCATCATCGCTGCCGTAAAAACGCGCTGGCGGGTATCCGCCCATGATGCATTGCAGCAGCACACCCCGCGCCATCTGCAAACGTCGTCCTTCGAGGAAGCCCTCGGCGGTCATTACCTTGCCGCGGGGTACGCCATTCAAATCCGGCGTAACACATTCGATCTCATCAATGCCCGTCAATCGCTCCGCGAATGAACTATGGCCATCGGTTGTCATGACGCAATCCTTTGTTGTTGTGCAAGCCGCGAACGGCGACCCGTACAAAATAGGCTCCGCCTGTTCGGAATATCAAGCACCGCACAAAAAGAAAATCATTGGCTGAACACCTCTGATTTTCGGCCACCACAATCCGGTAGGAGCTGGCGAAGCCTGCGATCTTTTGATCTTGCCTTTAGTTTAGACAGCAACGTCAAAAGATCGCAGGCTCCGCCAGCTCCTACGGGGGGTTGTGCCCGTCAGGGGAGGTAAAGGCTGAACACGCCGCCGCCCAGCGGGCCGCCATTGCTGATTTCGGTGCGTCCGCCCTCGCCATTGCGTTGATGAAGTGCGGCAATCCGCCCGGCAAAATACAGGCCCAGGCCAGTGCTTCCGCTGCTGTGGTTGATGCCCTGCACGTAATCGGCCTGACGCTCGATCATTTCGGGTGGATAACCCTCGCCATCGTCGTTGACGGTCAGCACCAGTTGCCCGGCTTCATCACTGACGCTGATCAACACCGCGTGGCGGGCGTAACGAATGGCGTTGTTGATGCTGTTGCCCAGCACCGAAGCAATCAGTTCCCGGTCGAAGAAACCCAAAGGGCTCAACGGGTCCACTTCATAGGTCGCCATGATGCCGCGACTGGCAAACACGTCCTGATGGCAGGCCAATTGCGCTTCGATGAAGTCATCCAGTTCATGGTAGGCCGGTTGCAACGGCATCTGGTTGACGCCGAGTTTGTACAGCCCCAGCAACTGCACCAGCATGCCATTGAGATGCGCGAACTCGAATTCGATCACGCCCTGCTCCGGGGTGTGCTGCTGCGGATCCGGCAAGCGCGCCAACCATTGGCTGTGGGCCTGCATCAGCATCGCCAGAGAGTTCTTCATGTCGTGCACGGTGGAGGCAATCACCGTGGAAAAATCGAGTGCCTGTTCGCTGTCGTTCATTCGCCAAACGCCTTGCTTCGCAACTTCTGATAACGGGGAAAACGCGCATCGGAGTCGGGCATCAGGCCGACCATTTTCAGGCACGTCCGACATTCCTCCAGCTCCGCCGAGGGGATACTGGTGTCGGTGCCATGCAGCAGCGACTGCGCCATGTTCAGCGCGATACTGATGTTCTTGGGTTGCAGCGCCAGGGCTTTGCGGAACACCTGCCGCGCCTCCACCAGGTTGCCGGTCTTGTACACCCGCACGCCCTGACGGTTGAGGTCGGCAGCGGCGTTGCCGGAGTTGAGAATGGTCGGATCGTCGGTCAACTTGGCGATGCCCTTCATCACCGTCGGGTCGTCGCCGTAGATTTCCGCGCAGTTTTTCAGCATCGAGGCACCGGCGCTGGCCTGGCCGAGCATCTGCAGTTGCTTGGCCACCAGCAGCGCCGCTTCGGCGCTCATGAACTGCTCCATGCCATCGAGGCGCATCATCGCCTGCTCGGTGAGCTTCTCGGCGGTCTCGGCATCGTTGAGCAGCAGGCTGGTGGCTTTCATCAACCGCGCACGAATCTGCAGACCCGGGTCGGAAGGGTTTTCCTTGGCCACCGCACTCAGCGTCGTGTTGATTTCCAGTCGAGTCCGGGTATCCAGACCTTTTTCGCTGCCTTTACTGATCAAGGCATGGGCCAGGCCAAGGTTGCTCTCCGCATCCTTGAAACGTGACTGCGCGCCCTGCGCCACGGCCTGGCGATAGGCTTTGGAGGCGGTGTCGAAATCTTCGTTGGCCATCGCCAACTTGCCCAACTGCGCTTGCCGGCGCACCGCCAGCGGCGACAAACGGATCGCCTCTTCCAGCACACTCTGGGCCGCCTTGGTGTCGCCTTCGGCGACCAGCACATCGGCCATGCCGTCGTAGAGCGCCGGCATCATCGGGAACACTTTCAGGGCTTTTTCATACACGCCTTTGGCCTGAGCGACCTGGCCACGCTTGAACAGCAATTTGCCCAGACCGGCAAACGCCCACGGCAACGGTCGATCAGCAATGATGCTGTCGTAGAGACGCTCCAGCGCCTCGTTCTGATTCAGGTCGCGCAAGGCATCGGCGCGGTAGCGCAGGCACAACGGCGAGTAGCGGATGTCTTGCTTGCACAGGGCGATGCAGGCATTGAGCACTTCAACCGGTTTGCCCCGGTCAAGGGCCTGCAGAATCGGCTTGAGCAAGGTCTTGCGCTGCTCCAGCCGCTCCAGCCGTTGAGCCAGGCCGGAACGGTTGAACGGTTTGGTCAAGTACGCATCGGGTTCGTGTTCCAACGCACTGAGCACCATTGCTTGACTGGTCTCGGCGGTGACCATGACGAACACTGCCTCATGGCTGATCAGCTTCTCGATCATCAGGTCTTCAAGCACCTGCTGACCGTTCTTCTTGCCGTCGCCCAGGTGAAAGTCCTGCAGGATGAAATCGTAGGCCTTCTGCGAACACATACGCAGCGCCTGTTCACCGGAGTCGGCGGTGTCGACATCCTTGACGCCCAGTTCGCGCAGCATGGACCTGACGGAACTGCGGAAATCCGAGAAATCATCGACGATCAAAAAACGCTTTTGGTGATACGACAGCATCGAAGATTTCCAGGCAATTTTAAGAAGAAGACCATGAGTGTTCGGGTTATCGGCCAGTAGTGGCGTTCCCTTAATGAAGTCATGCCGCTCAGTACGCGCTTAATATTTGAAGGTGTTATTGAAAATCGGGATTATCCTGATTTATTAAGGCGCACCCACACCCCACTTGAGTTCGAGGCGTTTCCCCCTCGCCAAAGGCAAGCGTTATGACCACCACTCCCAAGCACTCGGCCCTTGCTCCCGAGCGAAAGGCCCTGAGCCCCAGCACCCTGGACTTTCCGGTGGTGGGCATCGGTGTGTCGGCGGGCGGGCTGCAAGCGATCAAACTGTTCTTTGAAAACATGCCTCAAGACAATGGCATGGCGTTCGTGATCATTCTCCATCTGTCGCCCGACCACCAGAGCATCGCTGACAAGATCATCCAGGAATCGACCAAGATGCCGGTTCTGCAGGAGACCGAAACGGTGGCCATCGAGAAAAACCGGGTGTACGTCATTTCACCGGCGCAACGGCTGGCAATGAACGATGGCTTTCTGTAGGTCAGCGCCACAGATCCGCGCGAAGGTCGCCACGCGTCCATCGATCTGTTCTTCCGCGACCTTGCCGATCTGCACCGCGAGCGCGCCTTCTGTCTGGTGTTGTCGGGCACCGGTTCGGACGGCGCGGTTGGCTTGTCACGGATCAAGGAACAAGGTGGCATTACCCTGGCCCAGGCACCGGAAGATGCCAAATTCGATGGCATGCCTTGCGCCGCCATCGAAACCCGCATGGTTGACCTGGTGCTGCCCGTGGTGGAAATGCCGCAAAAGCTTCTGGAGCTTTGGCGCAACTCCAGAGAAATCTGTTTGCCCACCGCCAACGATCCGGAACTGCAAACCATTTTGCTGCGGTGTCCGAGCGTGACGCGGCACTTGCCGAACACGTGCTGCGCGACGTCCTGATTCAGTTGCGCACCGGCACCGGCCATGACTTCAAACACTACAAACGCGCCACCGTGTTGCGCCGGATCGAACGCCGGATGCAGGTGACCGGCCAGCCGGACCTGAGCGCCTAGTACCAGTATCTGCAAGCCAACCCCGAAGAAACCAAGGCGCTGCTGGGCGACATGTTGATCGGCGTGACCAACTTCTTCCGTGACAGGGAGGCTTTCGAAGCCCTCGAGCGGGATGTCGTGCCGCAATTGGTCAGCGCTGTCGTGTCCGCGCAACCCGAGAAAGAAGAAATCCGCGTCTGGTCCACGATCATCACCGATGTGCCACCCTCGCGGCTGCGCCACTACTTCATCAAAGCACTGCGCCGCGCAAACTGTCATTCGGCGATATCCATCAACGCGCCCTCGAACAGTCCGCACCACCGAGCGTGATCGTCGACGCCAACGCCGATATTCTGCACATGAGCGAGAGTGCCGGGCGTTTCTTGCGCCATGTCGGCGGAATTGTCGCGCAACTTGCTGACGCTGATTCTTCCGGAACGGCGCAAGCGTGATGAGCGCAGTTGCCTGATCGATCTGGTCGCGCATCCCTACAAGGATGAAAAATCGGACGGCGAATACGTTCTGGTGATTTTCGAAGAAGTCGAGGTCGACCCTTCCGAACGAGCGGCCACCACCGTGCTACAGACGGAAAGCCAGGTGCTGTCCAACCTTGAGCGCGAAAGAACTAGAGACCAGCAAGGAAGAGCTGCTGACGGTCAACTACGAGCTGAAAACCAAGGTCGAAGAAACCGACAGGATCAACGACTACCTGACCAACCTGATCGCCTCCACCGACATCGCCACGGTGTTTGTCGACCGCAGCATGCGCATCAAGTGGTTCACCCCGCGCGCCACTGACACTTCAGCATGTTGCCGGTGGATACCGGGCGCTCCTTGCTCGACATTACCCATCGCCTGCATTACGAGAACCTGGTCGCAGACGCGGCGCAAGTGTTCGAATCGCTGAACATGATCGAACGCGAAGTCAGCAGCACCGACAACCGCTGGTACATCGCCCGCCTGCTGCCCTATCGCTCCAGCGAAGACCACATCGACGGCACCGTGCTGACGTTCATCGACATCACCAAACGTCGAGCGGCTGAAGAAGAGATGCGAATGGGCGAAGAACGCATGCGCCTGGTCGCCGAAAGCACTCGCGACTACGCCATCATTACCCTTGATGAGCAGGGCTTGATCACCACGAGGAACAAAGGTGCCGAATTGATCTTCGGTTACAGCAAGGCTGAGGCCGAGGGCGCCTATTACGACTTCATTTTCTCGGCTGAAGATCGCGCGTCCGGCGTGCCTGAAAACGAACTGCTGGCGGTGCGCACCCATGGCCGCAGCGAAGATGAGCGCTGGCATCTGCGCAAGGACGGCAGCCGCTTCTTTTGCAGCGGCGAGGTGACCCTGCTCAGCGGCGATAACCTTCAGGGCTACGTGAAAATTGCCCGGGACCTGACCGGCCATAAGCGCCAGCATGAAGAGCAGAGCCAACAACTGGCCGAAACGCGCAACACCAATTACCTCAAGGACGAATTCTTCGCGGTCATGTCCCACGAACTCAAGCATCCGTTGAACCTGATTCAGCTCAATGCAGAACTGCTGCGTCGCTTGCCGGTGACCAAGTCGGTGGCGCCGGCCGCCAAGGCCGTCAACACCATCTGCGACGCCGTCAACAGCCAGGCACGGATCATCGATGATCTGCTGGATGTTGCCCGGGTGCGCACCGGCAAACTCAAACTGAAACCAATCGCCTTGGATCTGGCCGGTGTGTTGCGCGACATTCACGCCGTTGTGCTCAACGACCGACACGACGCCATCGTCGAACTGCACGTGCCTTCAGGCGCCTTGATGGTCCATGCCGACCCGACGCGCCTGGAACAAATTATCTGGAACCTGGTGAACAACGCACTGAAGCTCACGCCCTCCAACGGCCACGTGCAATTGATCGCCAGCCAGGTTGGAAACATGGCCCGGCTGGACGTCAAAGACAACGGTGCAGGCATCGCACCCGAGAATCTCGATCACGTGTTCGACCTGTTCGGCCAGGCTGAAAAGCAGCACGTCAGCCACAACCGTGAAGGCCTGGGAATCGGCTTGTCACTGGTCCGCCAGTTGACCGAGGCCCAACGGGGAACGGTTGAGGTGAACTCTGCCGGGGTGGGAACAGGTTGTACCTTCACGATTTACCTGCCCCTGGCCCACACCAAAGATGAACCGCAATCCCCGACTCAGGTCGAAGAACCCTCTGGCAGGCTGAGTGGTTTGACGATCCTGCTGGTCGACGACTCCGCCGATGTGCTGGAAACCTTGAAAATGCTGCTGGAAATGGAAGACGCGCAAGTGATTGCATTCGATCGACCGGTGGCGGCTTTGGACGCGGCAAAAAGCACCCGTTTCGACCTGATCATTTCTGACGTGGGCATGCCGGTCATGAACGGCCACGAGCTGATAAACGCATTGCGTCAGTTGCCGCTCGTCAAAGATGTGCCGGCCATTGCGCTGACCGGCTATGGCGCCCACAGCGACATTCAAAAGTCACAGCAATCGGGCTTTGACCAGCACATTGGAAAACCGCTGTCCTACGATGAGCTGATCGAAACCATTGAGACTCTGCGACGCTCCCAGACCTGAGACAGAGTCAGCGCAGGTAGGCGCGTTGTACGCAGGCTCGTCGATCGATGGCCTGCCTGAGTCGATCCTTGTGATCAGCCCAGACCCTGGGGTCGACTCTGGTTGAGCGCATCAGCACCAGCATGGCTGCCTTGGCAGCCAAGTACTCCACCCAGGCATCGTCAGACCTGAGCTTCAACGACTCGCGCTCGGTCATTTCCATCCGCCGCAGCGCCAGTACCGACTCATCGGTGATCACCGGACTCAAGGTCAGCTGCACCCGGTGCGGCGAGACGAATTCCTGCGTGTCCGCCACAACTTCCCTCGCCCGCTGCGCCCCCCACTTCAACGCCACACAGTAATGCTCACCCGCGTAGCGGTCATGAAACTCCTCGCAAATCGCCCAGCCATCGGTGTCGTAGACGCCTATAAATACCTGGGTAACCCCCTCATAACTGACCCGTGCCTGCACCTCGATGTGCACGCCATTGCTGAGTACTTCTTCATGCGTATGGAGGGGTAACCGCGTGTTGGTCCACAACCAGAATTTTGTGCCTCTACGCCGCATCGACGTGGCTCCATGAGTTGTGTCTGGAGTAAGGCACAGCAATGACGGACTTTCCATGTAGAGCGTCGGGTGATTACGCGTAAAAAAGCCCGCAGGACAGACAATGTCTGGCGGGGCTATTTCATGCCTCAAACGATTTTCGATGTCGCACTCCTGAGACTGTGACAGCCGGGAGCCGGGAGCCGGGAGCCGGGAGCCGGGAGCCGTCCGGTAATGCTGTGCGAACTTTCCTGCGGACAAAACAAAACCCCTACCTGCATACGCAGATAGGGGTTTCGGAATTTAATCTTGACGATGACCTACTCTCACATGGGGAAACCCCACACTACCATCGGCGATGCATCGTTTCACTGCTGAGTTCGGGATGGGATCAGGTGGTTCCAATGCTCTATGGTCGTCAAGAAATTCGGTAGCCAGGTCGTGGGCCTTTTCAGGTTCACGCTCCAGCGAATGGGTATGCGATAGTTGGGTGTTTTGTGAGTATCTCGAACTTTCGGTTCGTTTCGTCTTCACACACCGC